>NZ_CP022162.1:2612247-2912247 GCF_003293595.1 Microbacterium sp. PM5
ATTCCGGCCAGTCGTGAGCGCAACCCGCGTGTCGAGGCGGTGCGCAGCTACCTGCAGCACACGACGTCGCCCTGGACCTCGGCGGGATGACCCGGTCGGGCCCCTCGCGCGACGTGCGTGCAGATGCCGTGACCGACCATCGGATCGTCCTGGTCGCGACGGCGGCGGCCACCCTCGCTGTCACGATCTACACCAGCCTGCAGGGCTGCCTGCTCAGCGGATGCCCCGCCGTCCACGGCGGCGGTGTCGGGGTGTGGGCCACGGTGGGCGCGGCCGTGGTCGCACCGGTCGTCATGCTGTCGGCCGTGCACCTGCTCAGGCCCGAGCGCTACGGCTACCTCGCCCGGTGCCTGTCGGTCGTCGCGATCGCGGTCGGAGCGGCCCTCACGCTCGCAGCCGCTCGAGCGGTTCTCGCGGCGATTCTCGCGCCGGATGCCGTCGCGCCGACCAGCATCGGCGAGTACGTCAGCGCCGCGGTGGCGGCGGCATGCGCGGTCGGTCTCGGACTCGTGCAGGTGGACGTCGCCCGCCGCATCCGCCACGCCGAGCGGGAGCAGTCGATCGCGCAGGCACGCGCCGCAGGCCTGGTCGCCGAACTGCAGGAGGAGGAACTGCGCCTGCGCTACGAGCTCGCCGAGACGATCCACGGCAGCGTGCAGGGCACCTTCGTCGTCATGGAGGCGCGGCTGCGGCATCTGGCGCTGTCGACCGCGCACGCCGATGCCGGAGTGGCCGGCGAGCTGCACGCGGTCGCCGACCAACTCCAACGGCTGCGCGAGAAAGAACTGCGCGCGCTCAGCGGACGGCTCTACCCCGTCGACCTCGAGCGCGGGCTCGCACCGGCCGTGCGCGCGCTCGTCGTGCGCCTGCCGCCGTCGGTGGCCGTCACGGCGCCCGACGACGCCGTCTTCTCGGCTTTCGAGAGCCGCCTCTCGCACGAAGCACGCGTTCTGGTGGTGCGGGTCATCGAGGACGCCCTCTCCAACGCGCTACGCCACGGCTCGGCCGACCACGTCGTCATCTCGGCGCGCGAGAGCGGCGGCATCCTGCTCATCGTGGTCGGCAACAACGGCTCCGCGCCGCCGGCGACACCGGCGCTGTCGGGGCTGGCGCGCCTTCGGCGACGAGCGCAGGTGCTCGGCGGAGAGCTCGTGCTCGAAACGCTCCACGGCGGGCGCTCGCGCACCGGCGCCCGACTGAAGCTCACTCTGCCGCTGAGTGCGGAAAGTGCCGGGGATGCCGCGGCATCCGCCTCCGCCACAGCAGCACCGCACACACCGCCCCCTGCACCATGACGACCGCGCTGATCGTCGACGCGATCACCCCCGCAGACTGATCCGCCGCGGTCAGCAGATCGAAGCCGGCGTGCCACAGCACCACGGGAACGATGCTCCACCGTGCGCCGGCCGTCATCCACGACAGGACGAACGATCCGAGCACCAGAGCCAGCATCCAGCCGACGATGCCGGCGCCCATCGCCTGATACGTCGGGTTGAAGAAGAACGCCGGAGCGTGCCAGACGATCCAGACCACGGCGACCAGCACCGATGCCCAGAACACCGTGACGCGCTCCGCGAGCGCGGGAAGCAGCCATCCGCGCCACCCGGCCTCCTCGCCCAGGCCGAACGTCGCCGCCCACACCAGTGCGACCAGAGGCCAGGGCAGGCCCGGCAGCTTTGCCGTGGTGCCGAAGGCGGCCGGGTCGGGCCAGCCGCCCGCGGCGAACGCAGCGGTGAAGAAGCCGATCAGGTAGTACAGCGCCGGCATCCCCAGCGCGGCGAACCACCAGAACCCGCCGAACCGCAGGCGCAGGATGCGTCGCGCCCACCGCGCCACGGCCGCCGGCCCCGCCGCGAACCAGGTCGCCGCCACCGCTCCGACCGCCGGTCCCACCGACGCGATGAAGAACGTGGCCGGTACGGCGTCGAGCGTGCCCGACGGCGCGGTGCGCGCGTCGACGAGAAGCGGCAGCCACAGTCCCCAGGTGACGGCGAAGGTGACGCCCAGGAACACCGCCACGGTGCCGCGCCGCGCGGGCGCCGCGATCCCCGCCGCTGGGTACGCGCTCATGCGTCGAGTCAACTCCGCCCCTCGCGGCACAGCCAGCGGTCGCGGCCGTGTCAAAGCGTCGTCGCGGGAACGCTCCCAGTCCGACCGCGCGATCGCCGGCGTCTGCGCCCCTACGTGCTTCCACGTAAAACTCTCGTGAAATCGCGGATTTCCGTCGATGGGCTGTTTCGCGCTGAGACACAATGATGCTGCGCCTGGTCTTGGGGCCCGGCGCGACCCTTCCGTTTCTGGGAACGGAGCACTTTCTGCAGCGCTGCGCCTCCCTCGCCGGATGCGCCGGGCCTGCGGTCGGCGGGTCGCATCGTGGGGAAAATGAGGAGTGACGATGAGTCGAGCTGGCGACGCTCGCATTGTGGAGATCTACGTCAACGCACACTGGCAGCCCGCGCCCTCGCGCCGTTACCTCGATCCGCCCACGGCTCGCCAGCTGCGCGCCGAGGGCATCACGATGGTGCGGGTCGCCCCCAGCCTCTGGAGTCGCATCACCGGCCGCGCCGCCGGTCTCGCCGGTCGCGACATCTCCGTCGCCCGCTACCTCGCGACCACCACGCACCGCGGCGGCGACGCCACCAGCCGGGCGTGACCGACCGGCCGCGCTCGGTGCGCGTGCTCGTCGTGGAGGGGCAACCCCTCCTTCGTGATCTGCTCGCGCGTCTCATCGATCAGCAACCGGGCATGCGTGCCGTCGCGCTGTGCGACTCGGCCCGCGCGGCGATCGAGGCGACCGAACGCGCGATCGACGTGGCCCTCATCGGCCCGCACGTTCCCGACGGCGGCGGGGTTCCGCTCGGCGAAGCTCTGCGTGCCCGATCGAGCCGCCTCGGCATCGTCGTGCTGGCGGCGCCCGAGACGCGGGATCTTCTGCGCCGCGTGCCGGCGGAAGACGCGGCCGGCTGGGCCGTGCTCTCCAAGAACCTCTCGCTCACGTCCCCGGCTCTCGTGTATGCCCTCACGTCGGTCGCCGCCGGACGCCGCGTGCTCGATCCCGCCATCCGGGCGGAGAGCGTCGAATGGCGCGAGAGCCCGCTGTGCCGCCTCAGCGCCCGCCAGCGCGAGGTGCTCTCCCTCGTCGCCGAGGGTCTCAGCAACACGGCGATCGCCCGGCGACTCGCCCTTTCGCCCCGCTCGGTCGAAGCGCACCTGCGGGCGGCGTACGCCGTGCTCGGCGTGGGGTCCGACCCCGCACGCAATGCCAGAGTCGATGCCGTGCGCGCCTATCTCGCGCACGGGGGAGCCGAGCGCGAGACCGCGATGGGTGAGATTCCTCTCATCTAGCCCCATGAGCCGCCTCGGGTGGTCGATGATGGGCGTGCCCCATCCCCATGCGGTGACGAACCCCAGATGTCACCAATGGAAGGCGGTCGCCCTGCCCCTGCCGGGGGGCTGGCGCAGGGCGACCGCATCCCTCCGCGCTGGGCCGGTGCTCAGGTCGTCGGAGGTTCGGTCCGCGCTCGGGCGAGCGTCTCCGCGAAGACGGCGAGCACGATGCCGAGGCAGGCCCCCGCCGTGTTGGCGACGATGTCGAGCACGCTCGGCGTGCGCGCGGCCAGCGCGATGGCCTGGCCGGTCTCGATCGTGACGGTCGTGAGGAACGCGATCGGCATCACCAGCCACCGATCGCGCGCGAGAATCAGCGTCAGAAGGAAACCCAGCGGCACGAACAGCAGGATGTTCGCGCCGAACTCGATCCGCGCGTAGGTCAGCAGCGGGAAGAGCCGCGTCACCGCTCGCAGCAGTGGCCCGGCCCCGGAGTCGACGGGAACGGGCCAGAATGCGATCAGCGCGAGCGCGATCACGTACGCTGACAACCACGCCCGGGCACTTCGACCCCACCCCGTCAGTCGCGTCTGCCAGGTCGTCGCGAGACGCCCACCGAGTGGGGGAGAACCGGCCTCTTTCGTCATCGGGCTTCCCTTCTACCGGGTCGCCCCGTCGCGACGAGAATACGGGCGGATTATAAGGAATTCCCTCTCCCCTCCATGTAGACGAATGGTTACACTGACTACTACTTGGGGGTAGGAATGGTGGGGTTGAGCTAATGGCCCGGCGGGAGCCGCGCGCGATCAACGTGGTGTCAGCGTACTGGGACACCGCCGGAAGTGGCCGCTTCTTCACGCGCTGGAGCGCGGTCGTGTCGCTGCCCGTTTCGGCGCTTCTGCTCGTCGCCATCGTCGAGGGCACCCGTGACGGCTATGTGCAAGGCATTGCCGCGGCTGTGCTCAGCTGGGTCGTCCTCGCCCTTCCCGTTCTCGCCGTGGCTGCCGCCGAACGGCGAATGCGCGATCACCGCTCTCGTGCGCTCCTGGTCACCGTCACGCTGCTGCTCGTCGCGACCGCGCGTCCGATCCTCAACGAGACGTTCATCCACCTCCTCTACAACGGCCGCTCCGGCGGCGTGTGGGCGGCGCGCATCGGCACCAATGTCATCGTGGCTTTCGGTCTGTTCACCCTCGTCGCGATCATCACCACCCAGTACCAGCAGACCCGTGCGACCGCCGACCGTCTTGCCCACGCTCTGGGCCGCTTGGATGCCGCAACCGAGCAGGTCGTCACCGACGATCGTGACGCACGTCTGGTCATCCGGGGCCTCGTCGCGGAGCTTCGTGCCGAGCGCGACGCCATGCTGGCGCGGGTGATCGACTTCGACGCCGTGCGCGACTTCTCCGAACGCGTGCGCGCCGCGAGCCACCGCCTGGAGGAGATGGCCGCCGCCAGTGCGCCGGTTCCCGCGCTGTGGGCGCCGCGGTCTCGCGCCGCTCGGCACCGTCACGGGCTCGAGCGGCTCCAGCCGACGCCGCTGCTGTGGGTCGGGGCGCTCTACCTGCTCATGGCTGCGCCGTATCTGCTGACGGTGGGAGACGTCTCCGATGTCGTCATCGCCGGCGTCGCCGTCTTCCTGCTCGATCTGGCTGCCGGCGCCGTGCTGCGCGCGGTGCCGAATCACAGCCGACGTGGCCGAGGCGTGATCTTCCTCCTCGTGTGGACGTTGGCGGGAATGACGTCCGCCGTCGTGGGACGTCTCCTGCTCCCGGCGACCGGGGCGCTGATGATCATCCCGGCGTTCGCCATGCCGCTCGCGGCGATCGTGCTCTCCCTCGCGATCGACACGTATCGCTGGGCGCGCACCGACGAGGCCGATGCCACCCGAGAGCTCGCCCGTGCGGCGGGTGACTTCGCCGACCGCGTGCGGCGAGCGCAGGCTCCGTTGCTGCACGCGGCATCCACCCTCCACGGGCGCGTGCAGGGGCGCTGCGTGATCTTCGCCGCTCGCGTCGACGAGAATCCGCCGACGGCCGATGACATCGCCCAGTTCCGTGTCGAGACCGACCGGGCGCTCGACGAGGTGCTCGTGCCCGTGCCGACGTCGGAGATCGAGACGGTGGGCGCCTTGCGGCGGATGCTGGCGGGGTGGGAGCCGATCATGGTGCTGGAGACCCGCATCGACGACGCCGCGGCGTCGGCCGTGGACGGTGCCGAGGCCGCCCCCATCGTCTCGGAAGTCGTCAACGAGGCCCTCGTCAACGCGGTCAAGCACTCCGGTGCGCGCGCGGCACGGATCGACATCTCCACGGATGCCGGGGGAGACCTCCACGTGCGCGTCGCATCGGCCGGTGAGCTGCCTCGCGCGGTCATGCCCATGCGGCCCTTCGCGGGACGAACGCTCCTCTATCAGGACGGGCGCGACGTCGTGCTCGAGTCGACCCTGCCGGCGACCCTGATCGCTGCCCCCGCCTGAGTCGGCACGTCATCTGGCCGTCGCCCGGCCGACACAGAGCGATCCTCTGCGGGCGCTATGCTCGCCCTACGCGCGCGTCCTCGGACGCCTCGGAGCAGACCCCCCTTCACGCCCCGCAGGAGATCGCATGTCCATTCGCTACAAGGCCGTCATCCCCGCTGCGGGTCTCGGCACGAGGTTCCTTCCCGCCACCAAGGCGATGCCCAAAGAGATGCTGCCCGTCGTCGACAAGCCGGCCATCCAGTACGTCGTCGAAGAGGCGGTGGCCGCCGGCATCCGCGACGTGCTCATCATCGTCGGCCGCAACAAGAACAACATCGCCAACCACTTCGACTCGGTCCCCGAGCTCGAGACGGCGCTGACGACGAAGGGCGACACCGCCAAGCTCGGCAAGGTCGCCCACTCGTCGCAGCTCGCCGACATCCACATCACCCGCCAGGGCGAACCGCGGGGGCTCGGGCACGCCGTGTCGCGAGCGGCCTCGTATGTCGGCGACTCCTCGTTCGTCGTCATGCTCGGCGACGACCTCATCGATGAGCGCGACCCGCTCCTTCCGACCATGCTCGCGGTCCACGAGCGCACCGGCGGTGCCGTCGTCGCGCTCATGGAGGTCGATCCCGAACAGGTCCATCTCTACGGCGTCGCCACCGTCGGGGCTCGCGGCGACGACGGTTCGGTCCGCATCCTCGACCTCGTCGAGAAGCCCGCCCGCGAGGATGCCCCCTCCAACCTCGCTGTCATCGGCCGCTACGTGCTGGGTCCGGAGGTGTTCGGAGTGCTCGCGCACACCGAGCCCGGCAAGGGCGGCGAGATCCAGCTCACCGATGCCCTCCGTGAACTCGCGGCCGATTCGGACGGGCCCGGCGTGTACGGTGTCGTCTTCAGCGGACGCCGCTACGACACCGGCGACCGGGTCGACTACATCAAGGCGATCCTGCAGCTCGCCTGCGACCGCGACGACCTCGGGCCCGAGCTGCGGCCGTGGATCAAGCAGTTCGCCGCCGGCCTCGACGAGACGGTCGTTTCTCCGGCTCCGCCTGCGGTGGAGACGGCCTGATCCCGGTAGTCTGGTACCGACAACACAGGAACGGTGAGCTTCGCCTGCAGAGCCTGTCCCCCCAACCCCCGGTAGTGTCCCCACACGACCGGTTGGCGGTCGCCGACCCCCCGCGTGCGGCCGCCGCGACCGAGGAGCCGGAGTATCCCTTCGGCTCCTCGGTCGCCCTTTTTCACGGCACGTATCGAGTCGCCTTGACCGCGTCGTCTCGACGGGTTTGGCGGTGATGACCGCGTAGCGTAGACTTTCCCTTTGGTGCTCGTGCTGCCTGCGGCCGACGCCACGAACGTGAGCCCTCCACTGGCGTGTTCCCCTCCGCGGATCTCGTACCCGCGCAGCGAACCACCCCGGAGCGGGATTCACGAACCTCTCCGTTCGAATCAAGAAAGCAGCACTACTGTGACGCGCACCTACACCCCCAAGGCCGGTGAAGTGACCCGCGAGTGGGTCGTCATCGACGCGACCGACGTCGTTCTCGGACGCCTCGCCTCGCACGCCGCCGCCATCCTCCGCGGCAAGCACAAGCCCACCTTCGCGAACCACATGGACACCGGTGACTTCGTCATCGTCGTCAACGCCGAGAAGGTCGCCCTCACGGGTCAGAAGCTCCAGAAGAAGATGGCCTACCGCCACTCGGGCTACCCGGGCGGGCTCACGGCCACCTCGTACGCCGAGCTCCTCGAGAAGAACCCGGTCCGCGCCGTCGAGAAGGCGATCCGCGGCATGCTCCCCAAGAACAGCCTGGGTCGCCAGCAGCTGTCGAAGCTGAAGGTCTACGTGGGCGCCGAGCACCCGCACGCGGCCCAGCAGCCCACCCCGTACACCTTCGGCCAGGTCGCTCAGTAAGCGCGCCGAGAGATATAAGGACAACTCATGGCGAAGATCGCTGACTCCATCGAAGAGAACACCCTCGACAACGCGGAGAGCTACACCACCGAGAGCGCTCCGGTCGAGGCCGCTGCCGCGCCCCGCCCGGTGCTGTCGGTTCCCGGTGCCGCCGTCGGCCGCCGCAAGCAGGCCATCGCGCGCGTCCGCCTCATCCCCGGCTCCGGCACCATCACGGTGAACGGCCGCACGCTCGAGGACTACTTCCCCAACAAGCTGCACCAGCAGCTCATCAACGACCCGTTCACGGTGCTCGACCTCGCCGGCGGGTACGACGTCATCGCCCGCATCTCCGGCGGCGGCCCCTCGGGTCAGGCCGGTGCGCTGCGCCTGGGCATCGCCCGCGCGCTGAACGAGATCGACGCCGAGAACAACCGCCCGACCCTCAAGAAGGCCGGCTTCCTCTCGCGCGACGCCCGCGTCAAGGAGCGCAAGAAGGCCGGTCTCAAGAAGGCCCGCAAGGCTCCGCAGTACTCGAAGCGCTAAAGCTTCATGGCGCTGTTCGGGACGGACGGTGTGCGGGGCCTGGCCAACGGCCCCCTCACCGCCGACCTCGCGCTCACCCTGGCCCAGGCGACTGCCGTCGTCCTGGGCCAGGGCCGTATCGCCGAGGCGCGAAAGGCCGCGGGCAAGCGGCTCACCGCTGTCATCGCACGTGACCCTCGCGTGTCCGGTCAGTTCCTGTCGGCAGCCGTCGAAGCGGGGCTCGCCTCGTCGGGCGTCGACGTCCTCGACGCCGGAACGCTGCCCACGCCGGCGGCTGCCTACCTGATCGGCGACATCGACGCCGACTTCGGCGTCATGATCTCGGCATCGCACAACCCTGCCCCCGACAACGGCATCAAGATCTTCGCCCGCGGCGGCGTCAAGCTCCCCGACGAGGTCGAGCGACGCATCGAAGAGGCGATGGCGGGTGAGAAGCTGCGTCCCACCGGCGGCGACGTCGGGCGGGTGGTGCGCTTCTCGGATGCCGAGGACCGCTACGCGATCCACCTGCTCGCGTCCCTGCCGCACCGCTTGGACGGGCTGCACGTCGTCCTCGACTGCGCGCACGGCGCGGCATCCGGTGTCTCGCCCGAGACGTTCCGCAACGCCGGGGCGAAGGTGACGGTCATCGGTGCCGATCCCGACGGCGTCAACATCAACGACGGCTACGGGTCGACGCACCTCGAGAAGCTGTCGGCGGAGGTCGTGCGCACGGGCGCCGACGTCGGCATCGCCCACGACGGCGACGCCGACCGGTGCCTCGCGGTCGACGCCGACGGGCGCGTGATCGACGGCGACCAGATCATGGCGATCCTCGCGGTCGCGATGAAGCGCGACGGGCGCCTCAAGAACGACACGCTGGTGGCGACCGTCATGAGCAACCTCGGCCTGCACCGCGCGATGGCCGCCCAGGGCATCACCGTCGAGCAGACCGCGGTCGGTGACCGGTACGTGCTCGAGCGGATGAACGAGGGCGGCTTCTCCCTCGGCGGCGAGCAGAGCGGCCACGTCATCATGAGCCGCTACGCCACGACCGGCGACGGTGTGCTCACCGGGCTGCACCTGTGCGCCGAGATGGCGCGGACGGGGCGTTCGCTGGCCGAGTTGGCGTCGGTCATGACCGTCTTCCCCCAGGTGCTGATCAACGTGCGCGGGGTCGAGCGCTCCCGCGCGACCGACGCCGACGTCCTCGCCGGTGTGCAGGTCGCCGAAGCGGCTCTCGGCGACAGCGGGCGGGTGCTGCTGCGCCCCTCGGGAACCGAGCCGATGGTGCGCGTCATGGTCGAGGCCGCCTCGCAGGACGATGCGCAGCGCATCGCCGAAGAGCTCGCCGACATCGTCCGCGGCTGAGGCGGCGATCGCCCCAGATTACGCGCCGGTAAAACGTTGCCGGCGCTCTGGCGCTTCGCTTGCGCGGCGCCCTAGCCTGAGCCTGCACTCACTACCCATCCCCGAGCCCTGACCCGACAGGATCGGGGCTCTGCGGGCATGACGACTGGGGTGCGCGGCCCCTCCGTCAGCGTTCCCCCCGACGCACCCCCCCCGACGGAGGGGCTGCTCCCCTCGACCGGCCGGCGACGGCGACGCTCAGGCCGGTTCCTGCCAGCTCAGCGACTCGATGTACCGCAGCAGCACGCCTTCGCGCAGCGCCCAGGGGCTCACCTCGAGTTCGTCGACGTCGAGCGCCGTCATGGCCGTGTGCAGCACCACGGCGGCCGCGACGATCTGGAAGGTGCGGTCGGCGGTGATGCCGGGCAGCTCCTGACGGGCGGATGCCGGGATACGTGCCAGCCGCGGAATCCACGAGCCCAGCGCTCCGCGGGGAAGCAGCATTCGCTCGCTGCCGCTCCACCCCGGAACGGGATAGCCGGCGAGCTTGGCCAGCGACCGGATGGCCTTCGAGGAGCCGACGACGTGGTTCGGTCGCGGCTGACCGGACATGCGCGCGGCGACGGGCGCGAGCACACCCCGCGCGTGCTCGCGCAGCACCTCCACGGCGTCTTCGCCGGGCGGGTCGTGGGGAAGGAACTCCACCGTCGTCCTTCCCGCGCCGAGAGGGACCGATGCGGCCACGTCGGGCAGCTCGTCCGCGCCGGCGGCGATCTCCAGCGATCCGCCGCCGATGTCGAAGAGCAGGATCTGCCCCGCCGACCAGCCGAACCAGCGGCGCACCGCGAGAAACGTGAACCGCGCCTCCGACTCGCCGCCCAGCACCTGCAGTTCCTGGCCGAGGGTCGCCTCGATCCGCGCGATCACGTCGGCCCCGTTCGTGGCCTCGCGCACCGCGCTGGTCGCGGTCGCCAGCAGCTCGACGACGTTCTCCGCCTGGGCGACGGCGCGGGCCTGCGCGACGGCATCCACGAGCGCCTCCACACCCGCCTCGCTGATCGCGCCGTCGGGCTCGAGATAGCGCATGAGACGCAGCACCGTGCGCTGGCTCGTCGTGGCCTGCGGACGCCCGCCGGGATGGACATCGGCGACGAGCAGGTGGACGGTGTTCGAGCCGATATCGAGGACTCCGAGACGCATGGGTTCAGCGTATCCACAGATAGAGTGGGCCCGATGTCCACCGAAGACGAGACGACGATCGACTCGCTGTACCGCGAGATCGGGCGCGCAGACTGGGCACGCCTGGCTGCCGGCATCCCCGCTCCGCTCACCGAGACCGAGGTCGTGCAGCTGCGCGGTATCGGCGATCGGCTGGATCTCACCGAGGTGCGCGAGGTCTATCTGCCGCTGAGCCGGCTGCTGAGCACCTACGCCGAGAACACCCAGCGCCTCGGCGCCGAGACCGCCGCCTTCCTCGGCGAAGCCGACTCGACCACGCCGTTCGTGGTCGCCGTCGCCGGGTCGGTCGCGGTCGGAAAGTCCACCATCGCACGGCTGCTGCGCGAGTTGATGAGCCGGTGGCCGGGAACGCCCCGGGTGGAACTGGTCACCACCGACGGCTTCCTCTACTCGAACGCGGAGCTCGAGCGCCGCGGCCTCATGGAGCGCAAGGGCTTTCCGGAGTCGTACGACCGCCGCGCACTGGTCAGCTTTCTCACCGAGGTCAAATCCGGCGCCGCGGAGGTGCGCGCCCCGTTCTACTCGCACGTCCGGTACGACATCGTCCCCGATGCGCATGTCACGGTCCGTCGCCCCGACGTCGTCATCGTCGAGGGCCTGAACGTGCTCTCGCCCCCGCCGTCGCCTCACGACGTCGCCGTCAGCGACCTCTTCGACTTCTCGATCTACGTGGATGCCGACGAAGCCGACATCGCGCAGTGGTACGTCGACCGCTTCCTCGCCCTCCGCCGGGGGGCGTTCAGCAACCCGAGCTCGTTCTTCAACGTGTTCGCCGACCTCTCCGACGAGGAGGCCGTCACAACGGCCCTCGGCTACTGGAACGAGATCAACCTGCCCAACCTCCGCGAGAACGTCGCGCCCACCCGCCACCGCGCCACTCTCGTGCTGAAGAAGGCGGCGGCGCACGCGGTGGAGTCGGTGCGCCTGCGCAAGCTCTGACGGCGGCGTCCGCCGAATTCACGGCGTTTGTCAGGGCTCCGAGCAAATGCCCGCACCTAGCATTGACCCTATGTGTGGAATCGTCGGTTACGTAGGTCCTCGCGACAGCCAGGCCATCCTCCTGTCCGGGCTCGCCCGCCTCGAGTACCGCGGCTACGACTCGGCCGGCATCGCCGTGATCGACGGCGGCGGTGACCTCGACATGCGCAAGCGCGCGGGCAAGCTGCAGGTGCTGCGCGACGATCTCGCCGCCCACCCGATGCCCGACGGCACGACCGGCATCGGTCACACGCGGTGGGCCACCCACGGGGGTCCGACCGACGCCAACGCGCACCCCCACCTCGCCGACGACGACAAGCTCGCCGTCATCCACAACGGCATCATCGAGAACTTCTCGGAGCTGAAGGCCGAGCTGCTCAGCGACGGGTACACGTTCCGCTCCGAGACCGACACGGAGGTCGCCGCGGTCCTCCTCGGCCGCGAGTATCAGGCCTCCGGCGATCTCGTCGCCGCCTTCCGCACCGTCGTGGCCCGTCTGGAGGGCGCTTTCACCCTCCTGGCGATGCACCGCGATCAGCCCGGGCTGGTCGTCGGCGCCCGCCGCAACTCCCCCCTCGTCATCGGTCTCGGTGAGGGAGAGAACTTCCTCGGCTCCGACGTCGCCGCCTTCGTCGAGCACACCCGCCACGCCCTCGCGATCGGTCAGGACGAGATCGTCGCGATCACGCCCGCCGGCGTCGAGGTGACTGACTTCACCGGCGCCCCCGTCGAGGTCGAGCCGTTCGAGGTCGTCTGGGACGCGTCGGCGGCCGAGAAGGGCGGCTGGTCCTCGTTCATGGCCAAGGAGGTCTCCGAGGAGCCCGACGCGGTCGCGAACACCATCCGTGGACGCCTGCACGACGGCACCGTGACCATTCCCGAGCTCGAGGGGCTGGACGAGCTGTTCACCGGCATCCGTCGCATCGTCGTGATCGCGTGCGGCACCGCCGCCTACGCCGGGCAGACCGGCAAGTACGCGCTGGAGCAGTGGACCCGCATCCCCGTCGATGTGGAGCTCGCGCACGAGTTCCGCTACCGCGACCCGGTCATCGGCGAGGACACGCTGGTCGTCTCGATCAGCCAGTCGGGTGAGACCATGGACACCCTGATGGCCGTCAAGTACGCCCGCGAGCAGGGCGCCAAGACGCTGTCGATCTGCAACACGCAGGGAGCGACCATCCCGCGCGAGTCGGATGCCGTGATCTACACGCACGCAGGGCCCGAGGTGGCCGTCGCCTCCACGAAGGCCTTCGTCGCCCAGATCACCGCGCTGTACCTGCTGGCCCTACACGTCGCGCGTCTTCGCGGCACGATCCCCGTGGCCGAACAGGCGACGCACGTGCGCGAGCTCGAGGCGATCCCCGCCAAGATCCAGCGGGTGCTCGCGGAGGAGCAGACGCACATCGAGCAGTTCTCCCACTGGATGGCCGACACCCAGTCGGTGCTGTTCCTGGGGCGCCACGTGGGCTACCCGATCGCTCTGGAGGGTGCGCTCAAGCTCAAGGAGATCAGCTACATCCACGCGGAGGGCTTCGCCGCCGGCGAGCTCAAGCACGGCCCGATCGCCCTGATCGAACCCGGTCAGCCGGTTTTCGTCATCGTGCCCTCTCCGCGCGAATCGGCGGAGCTGCACAAGAAGGTCGTCTCCAACATCCAGGAGATCCGCGCCCGAGGCGCCCGCGTCATCGCCGTCGCCGAAGAGGGCGACGCCGCCGTGCTGCCGTTCGCCGACGAGGTGCTGCGCATCCCGCTGGCCGGCCCCCTGTTCGAGCCGCTCCTGGCCGTCGTGCCGCTGCACATCTTCGCCATGGGCCTCGCCACCGCGAAGGGCCTGGACGTCGACCAGCCGCGCAACCTCGCGAAGTCCGTCACCGTCGAGTAATCGCCGCCGCAGGTAGGCTGGCGGGGGCGCGCGTGCGGAGGGGGTGGATGCCGTGATCATCGGAATCGGCGTCGACCTCGTCGACATCCCGCGCTTCGAGCGGTCGCTGCAGCGCACGCCTCGGCTGCTCGAGCGGCTCTTCGCGCCGACGGAGCGCGCCCTCCGACCGCACTCGCTGGCCGCCCGCTACGCCGCCAAGGAAGCGCTGATCAAGGCTCTCGGCGGGTCGGACGGCGTGCACTGGACCGACATCGAGGTCGCGAGCGAGCCGTCGGGTCGGCCCGTCTTCGCACTCACGGGCGAGACGGCGGCGACCGTCGCCGCGCGCGGCATCGGCGCCCTCCACCTGTCCCTCAGTCACGACGCGGGCCTGGCGACCGCGTACGTCATCGCCGAGTCGCAGGAGAGCGCATGAGCAGACTCCCCGAGGGCGTGCTGCGCGAAGCCGTCATCGACACCTCCGCGATCACCGCGAACGTGCGGCATCTGCGACAGCTCACGGCATCCGAGATCATCGCCGTCGTCAAGGCGGACGGGTACGGGCACGGCGCCGTGCGGGCGGCCCGCGCGGCGCTGGAGGGCGGTGCGCGCCGCATCGGCGTCTCCGACATCGACGAGGCGCTGGCCCTGCGCCGTGCCGGCATCGATGCCCCCCTCGTCGCCTGGCTGCACGCACCCGGAGCCCGCTTCGCCGAAGCCGCCTCCCGTGGCGTCGAGCTCGGCGTCTCCAGCCTCGATCAACTGCAGGCCGCCGCCGCGGCGGCGACGGGGGATCGCCCCGTGGGCGTGCACCTGAAGATCGAGACGGGTCTCGGCCGCAACGGACTCGCCCCCGGCGACTACGCGGTCGCCTTCGCCGAAGCGGCCCGCCTCGAGCGCATCGGGCGCCTGCGGGTCGTGGGCATCTTCAGCCATCTCTCCAACACGTCCTCCGCCGACGACCGCGCCGCGATCGAACGCTTCACGGACGGGCTCGCGCTCGCGGCATCCCACGGTCTCGCTCCGCAGCTGCGGCACATCGCCGCCTCGCACGCGGCCATCGCCCTGCCCGAGTCGCGCTTCGGGTGCGTGCGGCTCGGTATCGCGATCTACGGGCTGTCGCCGTTCGCCGACCGCACCTCCGCCGATCTGGGCCTGCGGCCGGCGATGACCCTGCGCGCTGCGGTCGCGGCCGTGCGGCGCGTGCCGGCCGGCCAGGGCGTCTCGTACGGCTACGCCTACCGCACGACGCAGGCGACCACGCTCGCGCTGATCCCCGCCGGGTATGCCGACGGTGTGCCGCGCGCAGCCTCCGGCGGCGGCGCCGTCCGCATCGGCGGGGAGGTCTTCCCCGTTGCCGGCCGCATCGCGATGGACCAGTTCGTCGTCGACGTCGGCGACCACCCGGTCGCCGTGGGCGAGGAGGCGGTCCTCTTCGGCGATCCGACGCTGGGCGCGCCGCCGGTGGAGGTGTGGGCGGATGCCGCGGGCACCATCAACTACGAGATCGTCACCCGCATCGGTCCGCGCGTGCCGCGGCGCGAAGGCGCGGTGTGACCGCTCACCGATGCGCGCTGCGCCCGCGTCCTGCGGGAATCCGCGACCCGCGGGCGGCGTTGCAGCGGGGTGGGAAGAAGACGAAACGGTGATCGCATGAACGGATTGGATGAGTTCGTCGGGCAGCGCGAGATCGCGTCGCCCGCAGAGATGGAAGAGCTCGGCCGGGCTTTCGGTCGCGCGCTGCACGCCGGTGACCTCGTCGTGCTCACCGGTCCGTTGGGCGCCGGAAAGACGACGTTGACGCGCGGCATCGCCGCCGAGCTCGGGGTTCGCGGCCGCGTGCAGAGTCCGACGTTCGTCATCGCCCGCACGCACCCCTCGCTCGCCGACGGCCCCTCACTCGTGCACGTCGACGCCTACCGCCTCGGAACCGACGGCGAGCTCGATGACCTCGACATCGACTTCGCCCACGCCGTCGTCGTCGCCGAATGGGCGGCACCGTTCGCGGACGCCGTCGCCGACCGCTGGTGGGAGGTCGAGATCGACCGGGGCTGGAGCGGCACCGGCGTCGACAACGCCTGCGGCACCGCCGGTCCCCACATGGCCGCGATGGAGGACGCCGCACCACGGCTGGTCCGCATCACTCGCCACGGGTGAGCGCTCCGGCGCGCGCTCACCCCGATTACCCTGGAGGGGTGATCCTCGGCATCGACACCTCGCTCGGCACCGCCGTCGGCGTCGTCGATCCCGACGGCGCGGTCCGCGCCGACCGCACCAGCGACAACCCGCTCGGCCACGCCGAAGTCATCGGCGACCTCCTGCGCGACGCGCTCGCCGACGCGGCCCGGGGCCCGATCGGACAGACCGGGGCGGCAGAGCCGGTCAGCCTCACACACGTCGCCGCCGGCATGGGGCCGGGCCCCTTCACGGGGCTGCGTGTGGGTATCGCCGCCGCGCGCGCCTTCGCTCTCGCGCGGAACCTTCCGGTCGTCGCCGTGCCCAGTCACGACGCGGCAGCCCTGGCGATCCTCCTCGACGATGCCCTCGCCGATCCGTACGCGCCCGCACGCCGATTCGCCGTCGTGACCGACGCCCGCCGGCGTGAGGTCGCGTACTCGGTCTACGAGGGCATGGATGCCGACGGTCTTCCGATCCGCGCGACGGGACCAGCCCTCGCCCTGCGCACCGAGATCGACGCGGTGCTGTCCGCACACGAGGCGGACCGCGTCGAGGTGACGACGATCAGCGCGGCCATGCTCGCCGTCGTCGCGTCCCGCGCCGTCGCCGCGGGACGCGAGCTCGCCGGTCCGGAGCCGCTCTACCTGCGCGCGCCTGACGTCACGCTGCCCAAGAGCGTCGCCCGCCCGGGCGTCGAGGGGCGCGCATGACGCTGCGCGCCGCCACCGTCGACGACCTCGCGGAGATCATGGACCTCGAACGCGCGTCGTTTCCGACCGACGCGTGGAGCGAGCCGATGATGCGCGAAGAGCTGCTCTCACCCCACGCGCACTACCTGGTCGACGTGGAGGCGGGGCGGTTGCTCGCATACGGCGGGGTGCGCGCCGTCGCGCGCGCCGCCGATGCCGACATCCAGACGATCACCGTCGCCGCGTCCGCGCGGGGCCGCGGGCGGGGGCGGACCCTGCTGCGGGCGCTCCTGGAGGCAGCGCGACAGCGCGGGGCGCGCGAGGTGTTCCTCGAGGTGCGTGCCGACAACCCGACCGCCGCCGCACTGTACGTCTCAGAGGGGTTCCTCGAGATCGCGCGTCGCCCCCGCTACTACCAGCCCGACGACGTGGATGCCGTCGTCATGAAGCTCGACCTCGTCGCTTGGGCCGCCGAGCGGCACGCGCAGACGCAGACCGGGGGAGTGTGCTCATGACCGTTCGTGAACCGCTTGTGCTCGGCATCGAGACCAGCTGTGACGAGACCGGCATCGGCATCGTCCGGGGACGCACCCTGCTCAGCAACACCATCTCGAGCTCGATGGACGAGCACGCCCGCTTCGGCGGGGTCGTGCCCGAGGTCGCCGCCCGCGCGCACCTCGAAGCTCTGCAGCCGGCGATCGACGCGGCCGTGGCCGAGGCCGGCATCGCCCTCACCGACGTGGATGCCGTCGCCGTCACGAGCGGGCCCGGTCTCGCCGGAGCGCTCATGGTCGGCATCGGCGCCGCCAAAGCGCTCGCCGTCGGCCTCGACAAGCCGCTGTACGCCGTCAACCACCTCGTCGGGCACATCGCCGCCGATCTGCTCACCGGCGAGGACGTCGACTACCCCACCGTCGCGCTGCTGGTCAGCGGCGGACACACCTCGCTGCTGCTCGTCCGCGATCTCGTGAGCGATGTGGAGCTTCTCGGCGAGACCCTCGACGACGCCGCCGGTGAGGCCTTCGACAAGATCGCCCGGATTCTCGGACTGCCCTACCCCGGCGGACCGGAGATCGACCGCGCCGCGGCGGGCGGCGACCCGGCCGCCATCCACTTCCCGCGCGGGCTGTCGCGCGCCTCCGACATGGCGGCGCACCGCTACGACTTCTCCTTCTCCGGTCTGAAGACGGCCGTGGCGCGCTGGGTCGAGCAGGCCGAGGCCTCGGGGCAGCAGGTCGCGGTGGGAGATGTCGCGGCATCCTTCCGCGAAGCCGTCGTCGATGTGCTCGTCACCAAAGCACTCGATGCGTGCGCGCAGCACGGCGTGCCGCGCCTGCTGCTCGGGGGCGGCGTCATCGCCAACCGGCGCCTGCGCGAGGTCGCGCTGGCGCGCGCGGCCGAAGCGGGAGTCGCCGTGCGCATCCCGCCGCTGAGCCTGTGCACCGACAACGGGGCCATGATCGCCGCGCTCGCGTCGGAGCTGATCGCGAGTGGACGCGCTCCCTCGAGCCTCGCCTTCGGTGCCGACTCGACGTTGCCGGTGACCGAGATCCAGGTCGCCGGGGAGGCCACGGGATGAGCGACGACCGCCCCGACACGGCGCCCGACGACGTTCCGCCGCCGCGCATCGACGCCCGTCTGGAGGCGCCATCGGCCGACGTCGCGCCCGCGGGCACGGCGGCCCTGCCCGGAGCGCATCGCGGCGGCTTCCAGCGCGAACTCACCGAGCCGGTGCCGGTTGCGGTCGGCGCGCCGGTGGAGCCGGATGCCGCGACCACGGGGTCGTGGACACCCGAACCTGACGTGCGCTGGGCGCCGACGCCGCCGGTGCTGCCTCGCAGCGCCTCGTGGGCTCTCGCCCTCGCCGTCGTGGCACTGATCGTCTCGCTGGTCGTCGGCTGGGGCGTGCTCATCGGCATCCTGGCCGCGGTGCTCGCCGTGGTCGCGCTGCGCCGTCCCTGGGAGAGTCGGGCCGTCGCGGTCTGGGCGCTGTGCCTGAGCCTGCTGTCGCTCGCCTACAGCGCGGGCTGGCTGTGGTGGGCGTCGACCCAGGGGCCGCTGTTCGGCTGACGGCGCCGCGCCGGCGCGATCGGCGTCAGCGGGTGACGCGCTCGGCGAGCAGCGCGACGCGTGAGGTCCCCGCACGCGTGAGGATGAGCGTCGCGGCGCGCGGACCGGTCAGCTTCAGCTGGGTGCGAAGGATGGCGGGGTCGACGTCGACGCCGCGCTTCTTGATCTCCAGCGTTCCGATCTCCCGCTCGCGCAGGGCGCGCCGGAGCGCCTTCACATCCGAGGGCAGCTCCTCCAGGATGCGGAAGGACTGCACGAAGGGGCTCGTGATCTCGGCATCGGAGGTCAGGTAGGCGATGCCGGGGGCGAGCATTCCGGCGTCGAGGCGGCGAGCCACCTCGCCGATGAGGCGCGCACGGATGACAGCGCCCTCCGGCTCGTGGACGAAGGCGCCGAGCGGCCGTGTCTCGGCATCCTCGGCATCGGACGCAGCGGTCAGCTCGGCGGCGCTGTCGGAGCGGACGACGAGGGCCGAGCGGCGAACACCGTCGCGAGCGAGCGTTCCGGTCCAGACCACGAGCTCGATCGTCGACCCGTCGACGCTGATCCACTGCGCCTCCGCATCCGCGGGGATCTGTGCCCGGTCGAAGGCCGGTCCGAGTTTGATGCCCGCGGGCATCCGCTGCGCCAGCGCGAAGACCCATTCCAGCGGCGGCGACCAGTCGCCCGCGGCGACCCGCACCGTTTCGGTATGGCCGGCCGTGCGTCGGGCCGGATCGAGCCACACCGCCTCGACGCCGTCGAGGGCGACCTCCTCGGCGCGGGCATGGCGCACGGTCGCGGACTCGCCGAACGGGGCGAGGTTGTACGCGGCCAGGGCGGCCGTGGTCTCGTCGGCGTCGACCGCGAGCACGTCGAGGCCGATCCCGGCGAACGCGAGCGCATCCCCGCCGATGCCGCAGCCGAGGTCGGCGACGCGGTGCACTCCGGCGTCGCGGAACCGGCCCGCGTGGCGGGCGCCCACCGACAGCCGTGTGGCCTGTTCGAGACCCGCCCGCGTGAACAGCATGCGGTCGGCGAACGCCCCGAACTTCGCGCGCGCCCGCGTCCGCAGCCGCGCCTGGCCGACGGCGGCCGAGACGAGCTCGGGCGACAGCCCCTGCGCCCGCAGCCGTGACACGGTGCGCGCCACCTCGTCGGCGGAGTCGATGGCACCGAGCTCATCGGCCAGCCGCAGCCCCTCGGGGGTGAGCAGGGCGGTGAGCTCGGCGCGTTCCATCCCGCCAGCCTATGCGGGGCTGCTCAGCACCCGCTCACCTTCGTCCAGCGCGATGCCGACGTCTGCTGCAGACTCGTCACGGTCGCATCCCCCTGCCCCAGGTAGTCCAGGCTGCCCACCGCGTAATACGGGTTGTAGGGATTGACGCCGTAGCTGGTCGCCCGGCCCGCGGCCTTGTGGGCGGCATTGGTCGCGCTCACGCACGTCGCGCCCGGTGCGGTCGGCGTCGGGCTGGGGCTCGCGGTCGGCGTGGCCGTCGGCGTCGGCGTGGGCGTCGGCGTCGGACTCGGTGTCGCCGCGCGGTCGACCCGCCGGTTGTGCGCGAAGAAGAAGCCGGTCACGTACGCGGGGTAGTCGATGCTGTTGGTCGAGACGTACGAGCCGCCCGGCCCGCCGCCGGCCGGCCAGTTGTGACCGAGGCCGGTGTTCTGGATGAGCGAGACGCGCGGACCCGCGGCATCCGCGTACATCGTGCCCGACCCCGCCGTGTTGGTGCCGGCCAGCCCCGCCATCGAGAACGTCGACGACGACCCGGCGCCGTAGATGCCGGCCATGATCTGCGCGTTGAGAGTGTTGTAGCCCGTCGCGACCGTGGTGTCATTCGATCCGTAGATCACCGAGGTGAGCTGGCTCGAGAACGATGCGGATGCCGAGCCGGCGAAGGTGCGGCACGTGGCCGTGCCCTGAGCCTGCGAGACGGCGACGCTGCCGATCTGTCCCGACGTCGTGCCGACGGTCGGTCCGGCATTGATGCCGATGCCGGCGAACACGTCGGGGGCGAGGCACCCCATCACCATGGTCTCGCCGCCGCCGGAGGACAGGCCCGAGAGGTACACCTGCGCCGGGTCGATGCCGAGCGCCGCGCGGCCGGTGAGCGCCGACACCAGCGCCAACAGGTTGTCGTCATGGCGGGCGGGTGCGGTGCGCGAATGGTTGCCGTCGTAGTAGTCCCAGCATCCGAGCACCACACCCCCGCCCGGGGCGTCGGGAAGGGCGACGACCATGCCGTACTGCTCCGCCGTCGCGGCCCAGTTGCCGGCGGTCTGCAGGGTCGACGCCGTCTGCACGCACCCGTGCAGGCTGATCATCAGCGCGCGGCCGTTGCCCAGGGTCGCGGCGCTCGCCGGCGTGTAGAGCCGCACGCTCATGCCCGCGATCGACTCGGTCGTCCACGACCCCGTCGCCGCCGCAGCGGGGCTCGTGGCCGGTGCGGCCAGGAGGGCGCCGACAGCCAGGGCCGCCGCCGTCAGGGCCGCGGCCAGCGCGCGTCGCCGCCGATGAGCGGGGTGATCCGTCGTGAGGTCGGGGGTGGTCATCGGTCGACTCCGATCCCGCTCCCGCCATCGTCCGGGCACCGTTGCCCGGTCGTCCCGGTCGTGGGAGCGCAGGTCCGATGGTAAGTGAAACATGATTCATGTAACAGGGGGGTGACGGTCTCGCAGAGTTGGCACTCGCGTTGCACGAGTGCCAGCCGCGCTCTAGACTTCTGTTAGCACTCCACCCCTGTGGGTGCTAACGAGTCTTGAAGCATCACGCCCAGCAAGAAAGAGGTAGACCGTGTCGGTTTCCATCAAGCCGCTCGAGGACCGCATCGTCATCAAGCAGGTCGAGGCTGAGCAGGTCACGTCCAGTGGCCTCGTCATCCCTGACACCGCCAAGGAGAAGCCCCAGGAGGGCGAGGTCGTGGCCGTGGGCCCCGGCCGCATCGACGACAACGGCAACCGCGTGCCGCTCGACGTCGCCGTCGGTGACCGCGTCATCTACAGCAAGTACGGCGGCACCGAGGTGAAGTTCGGCGGCGACGAGTTCCTCGTCCTGTCGGCCCGCGACGTTCTGGCGGTCGTCGTCCGCTGACGATCGCACACGACGATGGCCCCCGGGGTAGCCCGGGGGCCATCGTCGTTAACGCGGATTGGCGGAGGAACGACGACCAACGGCAGGATGCCTCGGCATCCGTCGGTCCGAACATGTCACGACCGTCGTAGGCTTTCTCTCATGACACCCGCCGAGACCGCACGTGAAGAGCGGCGCGGGGGGATCTCCGCCTTCGCGGCGTACTTCCTCTGGGGATTCATGCCCCTCTACTTCCTGCTGCTGGCGCCCATCGGGCCGTGGGAGATCGTCGTCTGGCGCATTCTCTTCTCCCTCGCGTTCTGCGCGATCCTGCTGACGCTCACCCGCACGTGGGGCAAGCTCATCGCGATCCTGCGCGATCGACGGCTCGTGTTCTGGACGATCATCGCGGGCCTGCTGATCTATGTGAACTGGCAGGTGTTCCTGATCGGCATCCTCACCGGGCACGTCATCGAGGGGAGCCTCGGGTACTTCATCAACCCGATCGTGACCGTGCTGCTGGGCGTGATCGTGCTGAAGGAGCGTCTGCGGCTGGCGCAGTGGATCGCGATCGGGTTCGCGGGACTGGCCGTGATCGTCATCATCGTCGCCTACGGATCGTTCCCGTGGATCGCGCTGACCCTGGCGGCGAGCTTCGGCACCTACGGTCTCGTGAAGAAGCAGATCGGTCCTCGGGTCGATGCGATCAGCGGCCTCACCCTGGAATCTCTCTGGCTCACCCCGATCGCCCTCATCCAGCTGGTCGTGGTCGCCGCCACCACCGGCCTCGTCTTCGGCACCCAGGGCGCCGGGCACACCGTTCTCGTCACCCTTGCCGGCGTCGTCACCGCTGTTCCGCTGCTGCTGTTCGCTGCGGGTGCGCGACGGGCGCCGCTCACCGTGATCGGCTTGCTGCAGTTCGTGGCCCCCATCCTGCAGTTCATCACCGGCGCGTGGATCCTGCACGAGCCGATGCCGCTCGAACGCTGGATCGGGTTCGCGCTGGTGTGGGTCGCGCTGGTCGTGCTGAGCGTCGATTCCGTGGTGTCGTCGCGGCGGGCCCGAAACGTCTCGGACGTCGCCGATCTGGTCTGAGAACGTCTCGACGACGTGAGCGGCGCCCGCGCGACGTTCATAACGATTGCGTCGCGGTGCTTCTCTTCGATGCGTGCGCGAAACATCCTGGTGACACAGCAGGTTTAGCGTTCAAGCCAGACCGCGGAGCCCGTGCGCCGCGCGATGTCATCGAAGAAAGGGAAGAACCCATGGTTCATCGCAACAAGGCGCTCATCGCCGCGTTTGCGCTCGCGGGCGCCGCGTCGCTCGCCCTCGCAGGGTGCTCCAGCTCGGGCGGAGGCGGCACCACGTCGGCTCCCACGGCAACCTCGACGGGGTCGGCGGACCCTGCCGCCGCCTGCACGCCCGGCACGCCCTCGACCGGACCGTTCACTCTCGCGACGATCCTGCCGCAGACCGGTTCGCTGGCCTACCTCAACCCGCCCGCCGAGGCCGGCTACGGCCTCGCCGTCGAAGACATCGACGCCGCCGGCGGCGTGCTCGGCCAGCCGATCAAGGTCGGCCCGATCACCGACTCCGGCGCCTCGTCGGACCTGTCGGTCTCCACCGCCTCGGCTGCGCAGATCGCCTCCTCCGACGCGCAGGTCGTGCTCGGTGCCGAGTCCTCGAGCGTCAGCCTCAACTTCGTCGACACCATCGTCTCGAAGTGCAAGGTGCAGATCTCGCCCGCGAACACCGCGACCGAGCTCTCCGGTTACTCCAGCTACTACTTCCGCACCGCTCCGCCGGACACGGTGCAGGGCTCGGCGCTGGGCAACCTCGTCATCGGTGACGGCGTCCAGAAGGTCGCGTTCATCGTCTTCAACGACGCGTACGGCACCGGCCTGCGCGATGTCGTCGAAGACACCGTCACCAAGGCGGGCGGCGAAGTCGTCTACGGCGCCAAGGGCAAGGGCCAGGAGTTCGCTCCCGGTCAGAAGACCTTCTCCTCCGAGGTGTCGGCGGCTCTGGCGGCCAAGCCCGACGCGATCGTGATCCTCGCCTTCGACGAGACCAAGCAGATCGTCCCCGAGCTGAAGGCTCAGGGCTGGGATCTGTCGAAGACGTACCTCGTCGACGGCAACACGGCCGACTACAGCAAGGACTTCGAGGCGGGCACGCTCACCGGCGCCCAGGGCACCATTCCCGGCGCCCAGCCCGACCCCGAGTTCAAGCAGCGCCTCGTGGACTTCTACAAGAAGAGCGCGAACGCCGACCTGAAGGACTTCTCGTACGCTCCCGAGTCCTACGACGCCATCGTGCTCGCGGCACTGGCCGCCGAGAAGGGCAAGGGCACCGACGGTCCGACGATCCAGGCGAACCTCGCCGCGGTCTCGGGCACCACCAACGGTGAGAAGTGCTCCGACTACGCCTCGTGCCTCGCGCTCATCAAGAGCGGCAAGGACATCACCTACACGGGTAAGGCGGGCATTGGTCCGTTCAACTCCCAGAACGACCCGTCGAGCGCCTACATCGGCATCTACAAGTTCGACGCGAACAACACTCCCGTCTTCCAGAAGTCCATCCAGGGCTCCGTGAACTGACACCTGCGCACGACAGAAGGGGCGGATGCCGCGGCATCCGCCCCTTCTTCGTGTCTCGGCGCGCAGCCGGCGGGTGAATATGCCCGCCGCGGCATCCGTTCTCCCGTCGCCAGCGCCGTCAACAGATGCGGACGCGGTCAACGGACGCGGATGCCGTGCCGTTCGGCGTCCGCATCCGTTGCGCATCTCCGCATCGAAAGCCGCGCGCATGCAGAAGGGGCCTCGCCGAGACGGCGAGGCCCCTTCTGTCCCTGAGCGGTCAGTCCGAGTGCGACGCCTCGACATCCGCGGCGAGCGTGCCGAGGTACAGCTCGATGACCTTCGGGTCCTTCGCGAGTTCGCGTCCCGCGCCCTCGTAGGCATTGCGGCCCTGGTCGAGGACGTACGCGCGGTCGCAGATCTGCAGGCAGCGACGGGCGTTCTGCTCCACCATGATGATGGTCACACCGGTCTTGTTGATCTCCCGCGTGCGGATGAACGTCTCGTCCTGGCGAACGGGGGACAGGCCCGCGCTGGGCTCGTCCAGCAGGAGCACCTTCGGCTTCATCATGAGGGCGCGCGCCATGGCGACCGACTGGCGCTCGCCGCCGGAGAGCGATCCGGCGCGCTGCTTGCGACGCTCGCCCAGCACGGGAAAGAGCTCCCAGATCTCGGCGACGCGGCTCTGGAACTCCTTGGGTCGCAAGAACATGCCCATCTGCATGTTCTCCTCGATCGTCAGGGAGGGGAAGACGTTGTTCGTCTGGGGAACGAAGCCGATCCCCGCCTGCACCAGCTGGTTGGCCTTCTGGTTGGTGATGTCCTCGCCCTCCAGCGTCACGGCGCCGGAGCGGACGTTGACGAGGCCGAAGAGGGCCTTCAGCAGCGTCGACTTGCCGGCGCCGTTGGGGCCGATGATTCCGACGAGCTCACCCGGAAACGCCTCTAGGGTGCAGTCGTTGAGGATGTTGACGCCCGGCAGGTAGCCGGCGACGAGGCTGTCGGCCTTGACGACCGGCGTCGCCGTCGGTGCCTCGGGCGCAGCCGCGGCGGATGGCATGCTCATTTGTGGTCGTCCTCCTGCTCGGCCTCGGCTTCGACCTCGGCCTCGATCTGGGTGATGAGGCCCGTGTTCACGGCGGCATCGTCGCCGAGATCGGTGTCGTGATACGCGCCCAAGTAGGCGTCGATCACGGCCGGGTTCTTCATGACGCGCTCCGGATCGCCCTCGGCGACGACCTCGCCCTGGGCCATGACGACCACCCAGTCGGAGATGTGGCGCACCATGTGCATGTCGTGCTCGACGAACAGCACGGTCGTGCCGTCGTTGCGCAGCGCCTGGATGTGCTCGAGCAGGCTCTGCGTGAGCGCGGGGTTGACGCCGGCCATGGGCTCGTCGAGCATGATCATCTTCGGATCGCTCATCAGGGCCCGAGCCATCTCGAGAAGCTTCTTCTGCCCGCCGGAGAGGCTTCCGGCCATGTCGTCGCGCTTGGTGTCGAGCTTGAAGCGCTGCAGCAGCTCCTCGGCTTTGGCGATGTTCGCCTTCTCGGCGCCGCCCCACAGCGGCTTGACGAGGCCGACCGCCAGGTTCTCACCGGGGTTGTCCTTCGCGCCGATCAGCATGTTGTCGAGCACCGTCATGCGCGACAGTGCCTTCGTCAGCTGGAACGTGCGCACCATGCCGGCACGGGCCACCTTGGATGCCGCGGTGTTGCCGAGCGTGCGTCCGTCGAACGACCACTTGGCAGCCTCGGCCGGCGAAGGCCCCCCGAAGAGCTTCTTCGCCGACGACGGCTTGTCGAAGCCGGTGATGAGGTTGAAGAACGTGGTCTTGCCGGCGCCGTTCGGGCCGATCAGCGCCGTGATCGCGCCGCGCTGCACCTCGAGGTGGTCGACGTCGACGGCCGTCATCCCGCCGAAGCGTCGCACGATGTTGTCGACCACGAGGATGGGATCGGGCTTGGCCGAGCCGGGCGTCTCCGCGACGTTCAGCAGCGTGGAGCGGATGGCCTGTGTGATTGCGCCGGGCTCCTGCGAGACCGGAACGGCGCGGTCGGCGGTCTGGTCAGGCATTGAAGCTCAACTCCTTCTTATTGCCGAGGATGCCCTGTGGTCGGAAGATCACCAGCAGCATGAGAGCGATGCCGATCAGCACCCACGACAGCCACTGCGTCTGCTGCGTGTTGAGGATCGACGCCGGGATGTACTCGCCGGCGATCTGCACGATCGCGATGCGCACGACGAAGAAGATGATCGATCCGAGCAGCGGGCCGAAGATCGTGGCGGCGCCGCCCAGCAGCATGATCGTCCACAGGTTGAACGTGAGCGGGCGGCCGAAGCCGTCGGGCTGCACGGAGGCCGGCAGCACCACCAGGATGCCGGCGATGCCGCCGAGCACCCCGCCGATGATGAGCGCCTGCATCTTGTAGGAGTACGAGCTCTTGCCGAGGCTGCGTACGGCGTCCTCGTCCTCGCGGATGCCCTTGAGCACGCGACCCCACGGGCTGCGCATGGCCAGCCAGGTGAACAGCAGGGCGATGGCGACGAGGGTCCACGCGACCAGGCGCGTCCACCAGTCGTTGCCCGACCCCGGGTCGGTGTTGGGGTAGGAGAACCACAGGATCTGCGTGGTGCCCGGAGGCAGGATCGACAGGCTCGTGAACGCCCCGCGGTATTCGGGTCCGACGAGGCCCGTCGACCCGCCGGTCACGTCGGCGAGAGCGGACAGGCGTCCGACCATGCGCACGATCTCGGCCGCACAGATCGTGACGATCGCGAGGTAGTCGCCGCGCAGTCGCAGGGTCGGGATGCCGAGCACGAAGGCGAAGACGACACACGCCACGATCGCGACGAGAACCCCCAACCAGAAGCCGCCGCCGTTGATGACGGTGATCGCGAACCCGTAGGCGCCGAGGAGCATGAAGCCCGCCTGCCCCATGTTCATGAGCCCCGTGTATCCGAAGTGGATGTTGAGGCCGATCGCCGCGATGACGTACGCGGCGGTGATCGGCGCGATCGCGGTCTCGGTGAGCTGCTGCAGCAGCGTGATCCAGAAGTCCATGGCCCTCTCCTTAGCCGACTCGCTCGGCGCGGCCGAAGATGCCCTGCGGCCGGAACAGCAGGATGACGATGAGCAGTGCGAGCGCCGTGGCGTACTTCAGATCGCCCGGCAGCCAGATGTTCGTGAGTTCGACGATGAGGCCGATGACCATCGCACCGGCGAACGCGCCGAACGCGGTGCCGAGCCCGCCGAGGGTGACGGCTGCGAACAGCAGCAGCAGCAGTTGTCCGCCGGTCTCCCAGCCGATGCCGTTGAGGACGAGGCCGAGCAGCACGCCGGCCAAGCCCGCGAGGCCCGAGGCGAGGATCCACACGCCACGGATCACCTTGTCGACGTCGATGCCGGATGCCGAGGCCAGCGCCGGGTTGTCGGAGACCGCGCGCGTGGCGCGACCGAAGCGCGTGTACATCAGGCCGAGCCCGACCGCCGCGATGGCGACGATCGCGATTCCCATCGCGACGTACGACTGGATGGTCAGGGTGACGCCGAGGATCGTCACCGTCGCCGGGTTCGACTTGTCGATGCGCACCGTTCCCGCGCCGATCCACAGCTGCACGACGTACTGCAGGGCGATCGACAGGCCGATCGACACGATCATCATCTGGGTCAGGCTCAGCCGGCGCCGCCGCAACGGCTTCCACAGCGCGGCATCCTGCACCCATCCCAGCGCCGCCATCACGACGACGGCGAGGCCGCCGCCGAGCCAGAGGTTGCCGGTGAGGGAGGTGAGGAACCAGGCGAGCACACCGCCGATGGTGACGAGCTCGCCGTGGGCGAAGTTGCTGAGGCCGGTGGTGCCGAAGATGAGCGACAGCCCCAGCGAGGCGAGTGCCAGAAGCAGGCCCAGGCGGATGCCCTGCACCGCTTGCTGCCAGAACCGCGGCCAGTCGAACGCGCTCGCGCTGGCGGCGGCGCCGTCCGGGCTGTCGGAGAGCTTGAAGATCGCCGAGACGTCGGAGTGCAGCGTCACGCTGACCTCGCGCGAGTCGGCGCCGTCGAGGTACTGGCCCTGGACAAGAGTCGCGGCATCCACCTTCACCGTGTAGGTGCCGTCCTTCGTGACGGCGAACACCCACCGTCCGGCGCTGTCGGTCGTCGTGGTCGGGCTGGCGCCGACGCCGGGGCCGGAGATCGTCAGTCCCACACCCACCGCGGGTGAGCCGTCGCTCTGGCGGATCGTGCCCTGCACGCACGCCGTGGACGCATCGGCGGAGCACGATGCCGCAGCGGCTGCAGCGGGCTGTGCCGGCAGCAGCACCGCCAGCAGCGTGATCGCGGCGAACAGAAGGGAGACGAGGAGGGCGACTCGTCGTCGCGGATGGACCCCGAGTCTCGCTGAGGACACGAGCATGGCACTCCACTCTGAAATCGACGGCGGCCATCCGGACGGTCGCTCGTTGGTGGGTCGAGGCTACGACCCGGATGTGTCGCGCGTGTTTCGCACAAGAACGTCGTCGCTCCGTCGTTGGAGCTTCGTCGGGGTGCGCATCGTCGCGTGGAGAAACGCTCCCTCAGATGCCGCCCCGCGTCAAGAGGCGAAACGTTCACGTGAACGTATCGAGATGTCCGGGGCGAGCCGCGCGCCGGACGGGCCGGGAGTATCCGCGGAATGCGCGGAGGTCGCCGCGACTTACAATCGGTACACCCGCCTTTCGCGCGCGCGATACACACGCGACCCGCGCGCGCCGCACATGCCAGACACAGGAGAGCACGTGGAGCACAACGACCCGTTCGGTTTCGTCGGATTGACCTATGACGACGTGCTCCTGCTGCCGGGGCACACCGACGTCATCCCCTCCGAGGCCGACACGTCGTCGCGGGTCACCCGCCGCATCACGGTCGCCACCCCGCTGCTGTCGGCGGCGATGGACACCGTCAGCGAGGCGCGGATGGCCATCGCCATGGCTCGCGAGGGTGGACTCGGCATCCTGCATCGCAATCTCGCCATCGCCGAGCAGGCCGCGATGGTCGACCAGGTCAAGCGCAGCGAGTCGGGCATGATCACCGACCCGATCACGACCACTCCGGACGCGACGATCGAAGAGGTCGACACGCTCTGCGGCCAGTACCGCATCTCGGGTCTTCCCGTTGTCGACGACGAGGGGCGACTGCTGGGCATCATCACCAACCGCGACATGCGCTTCGTCTCGGGCTTCGAGCGCCAGACGACGAAGGTTCGCGACGTCATGACCAGCGAGGGCCTCGTGACCGGTCGCGTCGGCATCGGCGCCAACGAGGTCATCGCCCTGTTCGCGCAGCACCGCGTCGAGAAGCTGCCGCTCATCGACGATGACGGCAAGCTGGCGGGCCTCATCACGATCAAGGACTTCGACAAGAGCGAGAAGTACCCGCTGGCGACGAAGGACGACCAGGGGCGCCTGCGCGTCGGTGCGGCGATCGGCTTCTTCGGCGACGCGTGGGAGCGCGCCGAGGCCCTGCGCGACGCGGGTGTCGACGTCATCGTCGTCGATACCGCCAACGGGCAGTCTCAGGGTGTCATCGACATGGTCCGTCGCCTCAAGGCCGATGAGTCGTTCGCGCACATCGACGTCATCGGCGGCAACGTCGCGACCCGGGAGGGCGCACAGGCGCTCATCGAGGCGGGCGTGGATGCCGTCAAGGTCGGCGTCGGCCCGGGTTCGATCTGCACCACCCGCATCGTCGCGGGCGTCGGCGTGCCCCAGGTCACCGCGATCTGGGAGGCCTACCAGGCGGCGCGTGAGGCTGACATCCCGGTCATCGCCGACGGCGGTCTGCAGTACTCGGGTGACATCGCGAAGGCGCTCGTCGCCGGTGCCGACACCGTCATGCTGGGATCGCTCCTGGCCGGCACGGACGAGTCGCCGGGTGAGATCGTCTTCCAGGGCGGAAAGCAGTTCAAGCTCTACCGCGGCATGGGATCGCTCGGGGCGATGCAGACCCGCGGCAAGAAGACGTCGTACTCGAAGGACCGCTACTTCCAAGCGGACATCCCGAGCGACGACAAGCTGATCCCCGAGGGCATCGAGGGTCAGGTGGCCTATCGCGGCCCGGTGTCGGCCGTGGCCTACCAGCTCGTCGGCGGCCTGCGGCAGTCGATGTTCTACGTCGGCGCCCGCACCATCGAGGAGCTGAAGGCGCGCGGCAAGTTCGTCCGCATCACCGCGGCCGGGCTCAAGGAGAGCCACCCGCACGACGTGCAGATCGTCGTCGAGGCGCCCAACTACAAGCGCTGAGCGCGGCCCGCCGCATCCGCGGCCGCGGCATCCGTGGTGTCACGAACTCCGCAGATTCGCACGAACTCCGCACCCAGTCGCGTTATCGGGTGCGGAGTTCGTCACCTTCTGCGGGGTTCGTGAACCGGGCTCGCGCCGGAGCGGCGTGACCGGTTCGCGCGGGCGGGCCGCGACCGGTTAGGCTGGTCGGCTCTGCGCCCGCACCGCGGCGAGGGCGGAAGGACCCGCTGTGGGCTACATCGACATCGCCGCCGTCTCCTTCGTGCTGCCGGACGGCCGACCGCTTCTCGACGAGGTGACGTTCCGGGTGGCCGACGGCAAGACGACGGCCCTCATCGGCCCCAACGGGGCCGGCAAGACCACGCTCCTGCGCCTCATTCGCGGTGAGCTCGCCCCGCAGTCCGGCGTCGTCACGATCGACGGCGGACTGGGTGTCATGGACCAGTTCGTCGGTCACGGCACGGCGGAGCAGTCCATCCACGATCTGCTCGTCTCGGTCGCCCCGGCGCGCGTCGGTGCCGCCGCACGCGAGCTCGAGGATGCCGAGGCCGCCATCATCGACCGCGACGATCTCGACACGCAGATGCGCTACGCGAGTGCCCTCGCGGACTACGCCGAGGCGGGCGGCTACGAGTACGAGACCGTCTGGGACACCTGCACGATCGCGGCTCTCGGCATCCCCTTCGCCCGTGCCCGCTTCCGCGCGTTGACCAGCCTCTCGGGCGGCGAGCAGAAGCGTCTCGCGCTCGAAGCGTTGCTGCGCGGACCCGACGAGGTGCTGCTGCTCGACGAGCCCGACAACTACCTCGATGTGCCCGGCAAGCGCTGGCTCGAAGAGCGTCTGCGCGAGACCCCGAAGACCGTGCTGCTCGTGTCCCACGACCGCGAGCTGCTGGCGCGTGCCGCCGACCGCATCGTGACGTTGGAGCCGGGCGGCGCGGGCAGCAGTGCCTGGGTGCACGGCGGCGGCTTCGACGGCTATCACGCCGCGCGCGAAGACCGGATGGCCCGACTCGACGAGCTGCGCCGCCGGTGGGATGAGCAGCACCTCAAACTGCAGCGGTTCGTCGCCGACATGAAGGCGAAGGCGGCCGCCAGTGACGAGTTCGCCTCCCGTTACCGTGCCGCCCAGACTCGGCTTCGTCGTTTCGAAGACGCCGGCCCGCCCGAAGAGCGTCCGCCCGCGCAGAACCTCGATCTGCGCCTGCGCGGAGCGCGCACCGGCAAGCGCGCGGTCGTCGCCGAGCAGCTGGAGCTGACGGGCTTGATGAAGCCGTTCGACCTGGAGGTCTGGTTCGGCGATCGCATCGCCGTGCTCGGCTCGAACGGGTCGGGCAAGTCCCACTTCCTGCGGCTGCTGGCTCGCGGCGGCACCGATCCCGACGCTCTCCTCGGCCACGTCACCGAGGTCGGCGCCGCGCTCGAGCCGGTCGCCCACAGCGGGCGCGCGGTGCTCGGCGCCCGTGTGCGGCCCGGGTGGTTCGCCCAGACGCACCGCCATCCCGAGTACGTCGGGCGCTCGCTCCTCGACATCCTCCACCGCGGCGACGACCGCAGATCCGGGATGCCGCGCGATGCCGCCAGCTCGGCGCTCGACCGCTACGGCCTGGTCCGTCAGGCGGAGCAGGGCTTCGACAGCCTGTCGGGCGGGCAGCAGGCGCGCTTCCAGGTGCTGCTGCTGGAGCTGTCGGGCGCGACGCTGCTGCTGCTGGACGAGCCCACCGACAACCTCGACCTCGTGTCGGCGGAGGCGCTCGAAGAGGCGCTCGGCCGGTTCGAGGGCACGGTGCTGGCGGTCACGCACGATCGCTGGTTCGCGCGTTCCTTCGATCGCTTCCTGGTCTTCGGCGCGGACGGTCGGGTCGTCGAGTCCGATGAGCCGGTCTGGGACGAGACCCGGGTGCCGCGGGCGCGATAGGGGCGCGCCCGCGGTCGTCGGTCAGGCGCCCGGCAGACGGAACGGCTCGGCCGCGCGCGCGTCGGCATCGAGCACGAGATCCGCGAGGGTGGCCCCCACCCCCGGCGCGAACTTGAAGCCCTGCCCCGAGAATCCGGCGCCCACCACCACCGGTCCGACCCGGTCGAGCACGAACGCCTCGGTCGGTGTCGTCGTATAGGTGCAGGAGATCGGCACGGCGGTGTCGGCGTCGAGGCCGGGGAACCACTCGCGGACGTAGTCGCGCAGCTCGCGCTGGAGCACCGGCCGGTGCGGGCGCCGGTCGGGATCGACCTCGTCGCCGATGCCGTGGAAGCCGACCTTCACGCCCTCGCCGGGCGTCGGCATGCCGTAGACGTTCGCCGGCTGCGAGCCCGGAGCGACGAAATGGTTGAACGAGGGCCAGGGGTCCGTGGAGGTCGCCGTGAAATGCGCCGGCGTCTCCTCCGTCACCCGCAGCGGCGGGAGGGGGATGCCGAGGTCGGCGAGAAGCCCCGAGGTCCAGGCGCCCACGGTCACGACGAGCACGTCGGCGCGCAGCGTCTCGGCGTCCGTCACCACGGTCGCGCCGTCGGCATCGGGCGCGACCGCGACCGCGCGCACCCGCGTGTTCCACCGCACCTCGCCGCCGCCGGCGACGATGCGGCGCTCGAGCTCGCGCAGGGTCGCCGCCGCCCGGGCGACGCCGGCGTCGGGCGAGAACAGCACCGTGTCCTCGAAGCGCATCCCCGGCCAGCGCCGGCCGGCCGTCGCGCCGTCGAGGATCTCCGCCGGGATGCCGCGGGAAGCCAGCTCGCTCGCGATCGCCGGCAGATCGCGCGCCGTCGCACTGCCGAGCGCGAGTCCCGACCCGTGCGAGACGAGCCCGTGCAGTCGCAGCAGCGGTTCGCCCTCCACCGTGCCGAGCGCGTCCCAGCCCTCGCGCGCGCGGACGAGCAGGTCGAGGTAGTGGGCGTCGCCGTACGCATTGTTGAAGTTGCGGGTCTCGCCGTGCGAGGCGCCCTCGTGGTGGCCGCGGGCGAACCGCTCCAGCACGATCGGGCGCTCGCCGCGGCGCACCAGCTGCCACGCGGTCGCCAACCCCATGACTCCGCCGCCCACGACGATGATGCGTTCCGACATGGCATCCCTTCTCCCGGTGCTCCCATCCTGCCGCGCCGACGCCGGAGGGTGAGGGCGGGCTCCGCGAGTAGGCTGAGGGGGTGACCATGGAGATCGAGCTCGGCCGCGCCAAGCGCGCCCGCCGTGCCTACGCGTTCGACGACATCGCGGTCGTGCCTTCGCGGCGCACCCGCAACCCCGAAGACGTCTCGACCGCCTGGTCGATCGATGCCTTCGGCTTCGAGATCCCGGTGCTGGGGGCGCCGATGGACTCCGTCATGAGTCCGCGTACCGCCGTCATGCTCGGCCAGCTCGGCGGACTCGGCGTGCTCGACCTCGAGGGCGTGTGGACCCGCTATGACGACCCCGAACCGCTGCTCGCCGAGATCGCCTCTCTGCCGGCATCGGAGGCGACCCGTCGGATGCAGGAGCTGTACGCCGAGCCCATCAAGCCCGAGCTCGTGCGCGACCGCCTCGCCGAGATCCGCGAGGCGGGGGTCACGGTCGCCGGATCCCTCACGCCTCAGCGCACGCAGGAGCTGTACGAGACCGTCGTCGCCGCCGGTGTCGACCTCTTCGTCATCCGCGGGACCACGGTGTCGGCCGAGCACGTCTCGAGCGTCGACGCGCCCCTGAACCTCAAGAAGTTCATCTACGACCTCGACGTGCCCGTCATCGTCGGCGGCGCCTCCACCTACACCGCGGCGCTGCATCTCATGCGCACCGGCGCGGCCGGAGTGCTCGTCGGCTTCGGCGGCGGGGCGGCCTCGACGACCCGTGCGACCCTCGGCATCCATGCACCGATGGCGACGGCCGTCGCCGACGTCGCCGGCGCGCGCCGCGACTACCTCGACGAGTCGGGAGGCCGCTACGTGCACGTCATCGCCGACGGTGGCGTCGGCACGTCGGGCGACATCGTCAAGGCGCTGGCGATGGGCGCGGATGCCGTCATGCTGGGCGTCGCGCTCGCGCGCGCGACCGACGCGCCCGGCCGCGGTTACCACTGGGGCCCCGAGGCGCACCACCCGAAGCTGCCGCGCGGCAAGCGCGTGGAGGTCGGGCAGGTCGCGCCGCTGGAGGAGATCCTCTACGGCCCCGCCCCGGTCGCCGACGGCACCGCGAACCTCATCGGCGCGCTGAAGAAGTCGATGGCCACCACCGGGTACTCCGACCTCAAGGAGTTCCAGCGCGTCGAGGTCGTCGTCGCGCCCTACATGGCAGGTCGATGACCGCGGAGCCGTTCCCGCCGACGCTGCGCGAGGTCATGCTGCGCCCCTGGTGGCTCGGCATGCTCGTGTTCGCCCTCGTCGTCGCGGCGGTGTTCGCCTGGCTCGGCCAGTGGCAGCTGGGCCGCGCCATCGACACCTCGCCGCCGGCGCCCGGCGCCACCGAACAGGTGCGCCCGATCGCCGACGTGACCGCGCCCGGCGCCTACCTGCCCGAGCCGCTGGTCGGTCAGCGTGTCGAGGTCGCCGGATCGTTCGTCCCCGGCGATTTCCTCGTGGTCTCCTCGCGCTTCAACGACGGTCAGCAGGGGTACTGGGTCACCGGGCAGCTGCGCACCGACGCGGCGACGCCGACCTCCCTGGCCGTCGCCGTTGGCTGGAGCGCCGACCGTGCGGTCGCGGATGCCGCGGCATCCACTCTCAACGCCGACCCCGGCGGCGCGCTCACGCTCACCGGTCGGCTGATCGCCGACGAGGGTCCCGTCGCGCCCCCGCGCGGGGCCGCGGACACCGAGATGACGCGGATGTCGCCGGCCGCGCTGCTGAGCTGGTGGCATGACACCGAGGAGCTGTCGGTGTACCGCTCCTACCTCGTCGCCGACGCCGGCGAACCCCTCGTGGGCGGGCTCGTCGCGATCGACTCGCCGGCGCCGGCGGAGGGCTCCAGCGTCAACTGGCTGAACATCTTCTACGCCGTCGAATGGGCCATCTTCGCGGGCTTCGCGTTCTACATGTGGTACCGGCTCGCACGCGACGCGTGGGAGAAGGAGGTCGAGGCGCTGGAGGAGGCGCAGGCCGCCGGAGCGGCCGCGCACGCCGACTAGACTTGACGGCATGCCTCAGCCCAAACTCGCCAGTTTTCCGGCGATCCGCGGGGCGCTCAGGTTCTACCAGATCGCCTCGGTGATCACGGGTGTGATGCTCCTGTCGCTGTGCGCCGAGATGATCGTGAAGTACGCGTTCGGCTACGAGCTGTTCGCGGGCGGGTCCGGGGGAGCGCTGTGGCTGCACCCCGTTGCCCTCGACGGCGGCGCCGACCTCACCGGGGGAGCGATCAACCTCTCCACCGGCATCCTCATCGCGCACGGCTGGTTCTACGTCGTCTACCTCTTCGCGTGCTTCCGCGTCTGGAGCCTCATGCGCTGGGGCTTCGTGCGCTTCATCGTGCTCGCGCTCGGCGGCATCGTGCCGCTGCTGTCGTTCTTCATGGAGGCGCGCGTCGCGCGCGAGGTGCGGGCCTACCTCGCCCAGCGCGAAGCCGACGAATCCTCCGCCTCGATCCCCGCCACGGAAGGCAGCCGGTGACCACCCAGACCGAGACCGCTCAGCGTCCCGTCCTCGTCGTCGATTTCGGAGCCCAGTACGCGCAGCTCATCGCGCGTCGGGTGCGTGAGGCCGGTGTGTACAGCGAGCTCGTGCCGCACACCGTCACCGCCGCCGAGGTCGAGGCCAAGAACCCCGTCGCGATCATCCTGTCCGGTGGGCCGTCGTCGGTCTACGAGCCCGGGGCGCCCTCGCTCGATCCCGGCGTGCTGCAGCTCGGCGTGCCGACGCTCGGCATCTGCTACGGCTTCCAGGTGATGGCCCAGCAGCTCGGCGGCGAGGTCGCCAACACGGGCCTGCGCGAGTACGGCGCGACGGATGCCGTCGTCGTGAACGACGGCGGAGTGCTCCTCGGCGGTCAGCCGGCCGAGCAGAACGTCTGGATGAGCCACGGCGACCAGGTCGCCACGGCACCGGCCGGCTTCGAGGTGCTCGCTTCGACCGCCGCGACACCGGTGGCCGCCTTCGGCAACGCCGAGAAGTGCTTCTACGGCGTGCAGTGGCACCCCGAGGTCAAGCACTCCGACTACGGCCAGGACGTGTTGGTCAACTTCCTCCACAAGGCGGCCGGCCTTGCGGCCGACTGGAACAGCGGCAACGTCATTGCCGAGCAGGTCGATCGCATCCGCGCACAGGTCGGCACCGGTCGCGTGCTGTCCGCGCTGTCGGGCGGGGTGGACTCGGCCGTGTCGACGGCGCTCGTGCACAAGGCCGTCGGCGACCAGCTCGTCGCCGTGTTCGTCGACCACGGGCTGCTGCGCAAGGGCGAGCGCGAGCAGGTCGAGAACGACTACGTGGCCTCCACCGGTGTGCGCCTGATCACCGTCGACGCGCGCGACACGTTCCTGAACGCGCTGGCCGGTGTCAGCGACCCCGAGCAGAAGCGCAAGATCATCGGCCGGGAGTTCATCCGGGCCTTCGAGAAGGTGCAGGCCGACCTGGTCGCCGAGGCGGCCGCCGAGGGCGAGCCGATCCGCTTCCTCGTGCAGGGCACGCTCTACCCCGACGTGGTCGAATCCGGCGGCGGAGCCGGCACGGCCAACATCAAGAGCCACCACAACGTCGGCGGGCTTCCGGAGGATCTGCAGTTCGAGCTCGTCGAGCCGCTGCGCACGCTGTTCAAGGACGAGGTGCGCGCCATCGGCCGTGAACTCGGCCTTCCCGAAGCGATCGTCGGGCGTCAGCCCTTTCCGGGGCCCGGCCTCGGCATCCGCATCGTGGGCGAGGTCACCGCTGACCGTCTCGAGATTCTGCGTGACGCCGACGCCATCGCCCGCGAGGAGCTGACCAAGGCCGGCCTCGACGGGGAGATCTGGCAGTGCCCCGTCGTGCTGCTGGCCGACGTGCGCTCCGTCGGTGTGCAGGGAGACGGTCGCACGTACGGACATCCGATCGTGCTGCGCCCGGTCTCCAGCGAAGACGCCATGACCGCCGACTGGACGCGCCTGCCCTACGACGTGCTGTCCAAGATCAGCAACCGCATCACCAATGAGGTCCGCGAGGTCAACCGGGTCGTGCTCGACGTCACGTCGAAGCCCCCGGGAACCATCGAGTGGGAGTGATCCCCGCATGACGAAGGGCCCGTCCGGCGATCCGGACGGGCCCTTCGTGCGCGGGTGCGCTGTGTGTCAGTTGTTGCCGCGCAGGATCGCGATCATGCGCAGGATCTCGATGTAGAGCCAGACGACCGTCACCATGATGCCGAAGCCGCCAAGCCAGCCGAACTCGCGGGGCGCGCCGTTGCGGACGCCCTGCTGGATCTGGTCGAAGTCCTGCACGAGCGAGTAGGCGGCCATGATGACCACGAGCACACCGATGATCAGGCCGATCGGAATGCCGGCGATCTTCGCGCTGTACAGGCCGAAGGCGCCGGGCGCGATGCCCGTCCACATCAGCACCAGGTTGATGAGGCCGAAGACGAGATAGCCGACCATCGCGATCAGGAAGATCTTGTTGGCGCGGGCGCTCGCGCGCACCTTGCCGCTCGCGAACAGGGCGAGGGTCACACCGACGACGGCGAAGGTGGCGATCGTGGCCTGCATGACGATGCCGGGCCAGATGAACTCGAAGTAGGCCGAGATGCCGCCGACGAACAGGCCCTCGAAGGCCGCATAGCCGAAGATCAGCGCCGGGCGGACCTTCTTGCGGGAGGTGAAGGAGACGACCATCGCGAGGACGAAGCCGCCGAGCATGCCGAGGATCCACGGCACGATCGTGATCTGCGATGTGCGCGCCACGTCGGTGGGCGAGAAGGCGCCGCCGAGCGTCCACACCCAGCCGATGACGGCCGTGACGAGGAGGATCGCGAACAGGCCCACCGTCTTGGCGACGGTGTCCTCGACGGTCATGCGGCCGGTCTGGTGCGACGCGGCGGCAGGGGCGGCGAACGCGCCCTCGAGCTGGGCGTTCACCGCGGCATCCGTCACCTGGTGCGACGTCGCGGCGTAGGCGGTCGGGGCGCCGGGCTGCGGTGCGGCAGGCGGCGTGAGGCCGGGGCGCTGCTCTTGGAACGCCGGGTTGTTGAATGCGAAGTTGCCGGAGGCCATGGTCTCTTTCCACTCCCTAGGGTGCACCGGTCGGGTGCACAGCGAGGTGCTGTGGATAACAGGCTATCGGACGGCTGCGCCGCATCGTCAGGCGCCGGCTGTGCTGCTGCTGTGAAGGCGCTCAGACGGGCCTCGATCGGTAGCCTGGGCCCATGCCTCGTGCCCGCCCGCTGGTGATCGGTCATCGCGGCGCCCCCGGATACCGCCCCGAGCACACCCGCTCGTCGTATGAGCTGGCGCTGGCGATGGGAGTGGATGCCGTCGAGCCCGATGTCGTCTTCACGAAGGATGCCGTGGCCGTCGTCCGGCACGAGAACGAGATCTCGGGGACGACCGACGTCGCCGACCGTCCGGAGTTCGCGGACCGTCGCACGACGAAGCCGGTCGATGGCGTCCCGCAGACGGGCTGGTTCACCGAGGACTTCACCTGGGCGGAGCTGTCGACGCTGCGCTGTCGCGAGCGACTGCCGCACCTGCGCCCCGGCAGTGCGGCCTTCGATGACACGGAACCGCCGCTGCGGTTGCGCGACCTGCTCGATCTCGTCGCGACAGCCTCACGTGAACAGGGGCGCGACATCGGCATCGTGCTGGAGATCAAGCACGCCACCTTCTTCGGGGCGCGGGGCTTCGATGTCGCGGCGCTGGTCGCCGCCGAGCTGCGCGACGCGGGGTGGGCCGAGGGAGCGCACCCGCTGTTCGTGGAGTCGTTCGAACTGACCGTCCTGCGACAGCTGCGTGCGCGCGGCATCCCCGCGACGTACGTCTACCTCGTCGAGGCCGACGGTGCGCCGTTCGATCTCGTCGCGGCCCACGGTGAGGCGGCGACACCGTATCGCGACCAGGTCAGCGCCGCCGGGCTGGCACGGCTGGCGCCGGAGGTGGACGGCATCAGCGTCGACAAGGCGATGCTGCTGAGCGCGTCGCCGCCGGGGGGAGCCGAGCTGGTCGCCGAGGCGCACGCGGCGGGGCTTGCCGTGTTCACCTGGACGTGTCGTCCCGAGAACACCTTCCTGACGCCCGCGTTCCGCCGCGGTGAGGACGACGCCGCCTTCGGCGACTACCGTGCGGAGTGGGCGGTCCTCCGGGATGCCGGGATCGACGGTGTCTTCGTCGACCATGCCGACCTCGGGGTGGCGTCCTTCGGCTGACCGGCCCTCCGTTCGGCCGCTGAGTGTTCACCGTGCGCTTCGCAGCTGCGACACAGCTCTCGCATAGGGTGAGGGCATGACCCTCCCCGGCATCGTCGTCACCGGAGTGCGCCGGTCGTTCGGACACGTGCAGGCCGTGCGCGATGTCTCGTTGGAGGCGCGGGCGGGCGCCGTCACCGGGCTCGTCGGCCCGAACGGCTCGGGCAAGACCACGCTCATGCTCATGCTGGCTTCGCTGCTCGCGCCGGATGCCGGTTCGATCCGCATCGGCGGCGTCGACCCGCTCGCCGAGCCCGCCGCCGCCCGCGCGCTGCTCGGCTGGATGCCCGACGCCCTCGGCGCGTGGCCGACCCTCACCGCCCGCGAGACGCTCGTCATGACCGGCCGCCTCTACGGTCTGGACGCCGCGGCGGCCCAGGCGGGCGCCGCGCGGCTGCTCGACGAGGTGGGGCTCGGGACGCTGTCCGATGCGCCGGCACGCGTGCTGTCGCGCGGACAGAAGCAGCGCCTCGGCCTCGCGCGCGCCCTCGTGCACGATCCCCGCGTGCTGCTGCTGGACGAGCCGGCCTCGGGCCTGGACCCGCAAGCACGCATCGACCTGCGCGTGCTGCTGCGCCGCCTCGCCGCCGAGGGGCGCACGATCCTCATCTCCAGCCACATCCTCTCCGAGCTCGAGGAGGTCGTGGACGAGGCGGTGTTCCTCGTCGACGGCGCGACGGTGAGCAGTGAGCGGGTCGCGGCGGCGGCGACGCGTCTGCGCACGTGGCGCATCCGCCTCGCCGGCCGTGATGCGACGGCGGCGGTGCTGCCGGTCGCCCAGACGCTGGGCCTGGACGCCGCGCTCGTCCCGATCGACCGCCGCGACCTGCTGGTCTCGTTCGCAAGCGACGACGACGCGGCATCCGCCCTCGCCGCCCTCATCGGGGCGGGTCTGCCGGTCGCGGAGTTCGCGGCGGCGACAGGACTTCTGGAACACACGTTCCTCGACCTCGAGGGGGAGCGCTCATGAACGCCACGCGGCTGTGGACGATCGCCCGCCTGGAGCTGCTCCAGCGGGTGCGCACCGTGTCGTGGTACGTGCTGCTCGGTGTGTTCGCGCTCCTGCTCATCGGCGTGACCGCGCTGGCCTACCTCGCCTATGGCGGCTGGGGTCAGAGCGGCCCCGGGATCTATTCCGTCGTCGTCTGCGTCACCCTGCTGCTCGTGCTGCTCGTCTCGCCCACCCTCAGCGGCAACAGCATCAACGGCGACCGGGATGCCGCGACGCTCGCTCCCGTGCAGGTGACGCTCGTCACGACGGGGGAGATCCTCCTCGGCAAGTTCATCGCCGGCTGGATCACCGGGCTGGCCTTCGCCGCCGTGGCGGCGCCGTTCCTGGTGATCGCCACCTTCGCGGGCGGCGTCGACCCGCTCACCGTGGTCGTCTCGCTCGTCGTGCTCGTGGTGGAGACCGGCGTCGTCGCCGCGATCGGGGTAGCGCTGTCGGGCCTGCTCGCACGTCCGCTGTTCTCGGTCGCGACGACCTACCTCGTCGTCGCCGCCCTGACCGTCGGAACGCCGCTCGGGTTCGGGCTGATCGGCGCCGCGGTCTCCAGCGAAGGCACCTCGATCACCCGCTCCTACGAGACCGGTCCCGACGGAGCGCCGCTGTGTCAGGACGGTGCCCGCTTCTGCGGCGACACCCCGGAGAAGCTCGTCTGCGGCCCGTGGCAGACCGGCACCTACCGCGTGCCGCGCTTCGACTACGTGTGGTGGCTGCTGTCGGCCAACCCCTTCGTGATCCTCGGCGATGCCACGCCCACACGGTTCACCGAGTACGGCTACCCCGACGACCTCTTCGGCTCGCTGAAGCTGTCGGTGCGGTCGGCGCAGCTGCCCCCGTCGCTCGAACAGCGCTGGGACGATTGTGCGCCGGGCACGTACCTGGACTCGACGCAGCCCACCCCGCGCCAGATCATCGACGAGACCGTGCCGAGCTGGTTCGTGGGCCTCGCCGTCCAGGTGGTGCTGGCGGGCCTGCTGCTGTGGGGTGCCTGGGCTCGTACGCGCACACCGGCGCGATCGCTGCCGCCGGGAACGCGCATCGCATAGACCTTCGGATGAACTCGGATGAGGATCCTCTCATCCGTCTTTCGCCTCGTGCAGGGGATGCATAGCCTCCATACAGCCGCGTCCTACCCCGATGTGGCACATCCCCCTGCACGAAAGGCGGTCTTCCCTTGCAACGACCACGGCAACGACGCATCCTCGCCACGGCAGGTGCGATAGCACTGCTGCTCCCCTCCACGGCCGCATTCGCCGCGACCGCCGACGACGCCGACCCGTCGTCGCGGTTGCTGACCGCGGCATCCGCCGGAAAGATCTCGACGTCGTTCACGTCGGCGGCCATCGACGCCAACGGACTCGTGAGCGTCGTCGTCGAGATGACGGGCGATCCCGTCGCCGTGGTGGAAGCCGAGCAGGGCCGCGAGCTCAGCGACGGTGAGCGCGGCGACGTGAAGAACCGCCTCAAGGATGCGCAGGAGCCGGTGAGCTCGGCCATCGAGGACAAGGGCGGCTCGGTGCAGGCCGAGATGCAGTCGGCGTACAACGGCGTGCAGGCGAAGGTGCCGGCGGCCGAGCTCGACGCGATCGCGTCTCTGCCGAACGTCGTCGCCATCCATCCCGTGCGCAAGTACACCGTCGACAACGCCGTCTCGGTTCCCTTCCTCGGTGTCCCCCAGGTGTGGGAGAGCACCGGCTACACGGGGCAGAACGTCAAAGTCGCCATCATCGACACCGGCATCGACTACACCCACGCGACCTTCGGCGGTCCCGGCACGGTGGCGGCCTTCGACGCCGCGAAGGCGAACTCGGCCCAGCCCGCCGACCCGACGATGTACGGTCCCGACGCCCCGCGCATCAAGGGCGGAATCGACCTCGTCGGCGACGATTACAACGCCGACCCGAACAGCGCCTCCTACCAGCCGGTGCCCCACCCCGACGACAACCCGCTCGACTGCAACGGCCACGGCTCGCACGTCGCCGGCACCGCGGGCGGCTCGGGCGTGCTCGCCGACGGCACCACTTACCGCGGCCCGTACGACTCCACGACCCCCTCGAACCAGTTCCGCGTCGGACCGGGTGTCGCCCCGCAGGTCGACCTGTACGCCGTGCGGGTCTTCGGGTGCGAGGGTTCGACCGATGTGGTCGTGCCCGCCCTCGACTGGGCGGTCGATCACGGCATGGACGTCGTGAACATGTCACTCGGCTCGTCGTTCGGACGTGCCGACGACCCGGATGCCGTGGCCGCCGCCAACGCGGTCGGTGCCGGTGTCGTCGTGGTCGCGTCCTCCGGTAACGCGGGTCACAACCCGTACCTGACCGGCTCGCCGGGCACCGGTGACGGTGTGATCTCGGTATCGGCCGTCGACAGCGCCGAGGGTTTCCCGGGCGCGACGATCACGGTCGGCGGCACCCCCGTCGAGGCGATCAACGCCAACGGTGCCTCGCTCGACGGCATCGGCGATCTGACGGTCGTGCGCCTCACCGGCGACAACGCGCTCGGATGCTCGCCGGCGGCATTCACCGCCGCGGGAGTCGTCCCGGGCGGAAAGCAGATCGCGGTCGTCGACCGCGGATCGTGCGCCCGTGTCGCCAAGGCCATCTACGGCCAGCAGGCCGGAGCGGCGGCCGTGGTCATGGTGAACAACACCGACGACCTGCCGCCGTTCGAAGGCGTCGTGACGGCCAATGCCGACACCGGGGAGCCGTTCGACCTGACGATTCCGTTCCTCGGCGTGCGCTCCTCGAGCGGTCCCGCCTTCGTCGCCGGCGCCACGGCGAGCCTCGTCGCCACGCAGATCGCCAACCCCGGCTTCCGCGGGTACGCGTCGTTCAGCTCGTCGGGTCCGCGCTCGGGCGACAGCGCCATCAGCCCGGACGTGGCCGCCCCCGGCGTCTCGATCTCGTCGGCCGCGGTCGGCTCGGGCAACGGTGCGGCGATCCTGTCGGGCACCTCGATGGCCGCCCCGCACGTGGCGGGTGTGGCGGCGCTGTCCGCCGAAGCACACCCGTCGTGGACGGCTCCGCAGATCGCGGCATCCGTGGTGTCCACCGCCGATCCCGACAAGGTCGCCGGCCAGAGCCTGACGCTCGGCGGGGTGGGTCTCGTCGATGCCGCTCAGGCCGTGGCGACGACGGTGACGGCGACGGGTGACGCGTTCCGGACGGAGAGCGGTTGGGCGCGCGAGTCGGCGCTCAGCTTCGGCTTCCAGGAGTCGCCGCTCGGCTTCGGTGGCGTGAAGACCGTGACGGTGCGCAACGACGGGCCGACCGCGGTGCGCTACGACGTCTCGACGACCCCGTCGGCGCAGTCGAAGAAGGCACGCATCCTGCTCTCGAACCGCTCGATCACCGTCCCGGCGCATGGCTCGGCGAAGGTGCTGCTGATCGTCGCCGCCGCCGCGAAGGACGTGCCCAGCTCGGTCGGCGCCGACGACCAGTTCGCGTTCTCCGAGATCTCCGGTGACATCGTGCTCACGTCGTCCGACTCCACGCTGCGCGTGCCCTACCTGCTCGTGCCCCGCGCCGACAGCACGGTGCGCGCGACGATGAACGGCCCGTGGTTCAGCGGCAAGCAGAAGGTCGCCGACGGCACCAAGAAGCTGACGCTGCGCAACCTCGCCGGCGCCCTGCCGGCCGGTGCCGACGTGTACACGTGGGGCCTGTCCGACCCGCAGGACGCCAGCAAGACCCTGGCCGACACCGGGTACGACATCCGCGCGGTCGGGGTGCAGTCCTTCCCCGATGGCGACGACACGCTCATGGTGTTCGCGATGAACATGCACCACCGCTGGTCGAACGCGGCCGCGAACGAGTACGACATCGTGATCGACAGCGACCGTGACGGCACCCCCGACTGGATCGTCCTGTCGGCCGACTCGGGCGGGGTCCGCAACGGCGACACCAACGGTCTGTCCGAGGTCTTCATCGTCAACGCCAAGACGAAGGAGACGGCGGCCGCCGGCTTCCTCACGCAGGCGCCGACCGACAGCAGCACCCTGCTGATGCCGGTGCGGGCGAGTGATCTGGGCATCACCGGTGCGTTCTCGTACACCGCCCAGACGCACGCGTCCAACGACGCGTCGGACGCGGTGGACGGGTGGGCCACGTACGACCCGACGGCGCCGGCGATCAGCAACGGCCAGTTCGTCACGGTGCCGCAGCGCGGCTCGGCCAGCGTCGACGTCACCTTCAACGCGAAGCAGATCGACGCGCAGAAGCCGCTGGGCTCGATGGTGGTCGTGATGGACAACCAGTCCGGCGCGGACGAGGCGCTGCTGCTGCCGCTGAAGAAGTAGCCCCGGCTAGACGGAAGAGGGGGTGGATGCCGCGGCATCCACCCCTTCTTCTTTCGTGTGCGCTGTCGCGCCGTCGCGTGTGCTGTCGCGAGGTCAGGCGCAGAGCTTGGGCTCGGCGCCCTGACCGAACCGGTAGTCGTAAGTCTTGCCATCGACCGAGACGACCACGCGCATGCCGTCGATCTGCGCTTGCGTGTAGGACTGACCCGGAGACGGGCAGCCGAGGGAGCCGTCGTTGAACGTCACCGCTTCGGAGGACACGAGCGCGGGGGTGCCCGTCACGCCCCGCTTCGTGAGGTCGGCGACGAGGGCGTCCCAGCGGCTCTGGGGTACGGCGATCGCCGGCCCGCTCGGGCCGATCGGGCCGGGCGTCGTCGTCTGCAGCGGCGGGCGCGTCGACGGGGAGACGCCCGGCAGCTCCGCAGCGGGATCGGTGCCGCCGGAGCTGCACGAGGTGAGCGCGAGCGCCGCCAGGGCGATCACGGTCAGGATCGGGGTTCTGCGCATGGGGGCCTCCTCGCGCCGACGGATGCGGTGTGCCTGATGAAGTGAGGGTAGGCCCTGCGCCTGCGAATGGGCGGAGAGAACGGGGAAGTCCTGCGTCGACGCGACGGCGGGAGTCGAACCCGCAACGCACCCGGTTATGAGCCGGTGCCCGGGTCCGCCCGGATCGCCGCGATGCCCCGGTGAGGGGACGCCCCCACGCTAACCCGCCGTGACCGCCGGGGACAGGTGTGTGACCTGTGGTTGCGATATGTGTCCGCGCGTGACACGGGCGATCGTCGGGGTCACAGCGTCCGATCGAACGCGCCCTGGCGCGTGGAGACGATGTCTTTGCCGAGGGGCATGAGAGAGATCGGGATCATCTTGAAGTCCGCGATCGCCATCGGAATGCCGATGATCGTGATGCACAGCGCGATGCCGCTGACCAGGTGCCCGAGCGCGAGCCACCACCCGGCGAGGATCACCCAGACGACGTTGCCGAGGAACGAGCCCACGCCCGCCGTCGGCTTCGGCACGATCGTGCGCCCGAACGGCCAGATGACGTAGCCCGCGGTGCGGAACGAGGCGATCGCCCAGGGGATCGTGATGATCGGAATGCACAGCACCACACCGGCGACCACGTAGCCGACGAACAACCAGAATCCGGCGAAGATGATCCAGACGATGTTGAGGATCGTGCGCATGCGTCCATTCTCCCGTCCGCGCGGGGCTACGCGCGACGCCGGGTCGCCGCGCGCTGCGCGTGACGCAGCAGTCCTACCAGCCCGGAGATCAGCGCGAGTGCGCCGAGCGCCATGAGCGTGGCGGCGACGAGCGTCGTTCCGGTCAGCTGGGGGACGATCATCGACAGGTTCTCGAGCGCCCGAGGCGTCCAGGTCAGAGCGGCACCGACGGTGGCGAGGGCGGCGAAGACGAGCCCCCAGACGATCCCTGCCCAGCGGATGCGCGGGCGCGGCAGGGCCTCGGGCGCGTCGGGCGCGAGAGCGTCGGCAGCGGATGCCGGGAACACGTCAGAGTCTGGTGTGGAATCGCTCATCGGGATCCTCCTGTCGTGGTTGCGGGTGATGGCTGCATGACGGAGATGAAGCCGCTGTCCTGCTCGATGACGATGCGGTGGTGAGTGCGGGCATCGGCGGCGCCGACGGTCGTGGCGAGGCGGATGCGCCCGTCAGCGAGACGGGTGCTCGTGACGGCGGGGTCGTCGGCGAGGCGCGCGGATGATCTGCCGTCGGCATCCGCGAGGCGGACCCGATCGACCGCGGCGTCCCGCGTGGTGATCTCGATCTCCATTCGGACGGATCCCTCGAGTGGCTCCGCCATGATCTGCGTGTTACCCGAGGTCTTCTCCACATAGACCGAACCGTCCACACCGTTGTCTGGAGCGACGATGACGAGGTCACCCCACGTCTGCACGAACGGGTCGGATGCCGAAGTGCCGGGCTGAGAACCATCGCCCACCGTCAGCCAGTAGCTCCCGATGTGCAGCGTCTGCGCGACGGGCACTGCCGTCGCCGCGCCCGCGCCGAGCAGCGTCACGACGGTCGCGAACGCGAGGAAGCCGCTGCGGCGGCGCAGCACACCGGCGACCACCATCGACACGCCGAGCGCGACCGCCGCGACGAACAGTCCGCGTGCGGGGCCGAGAGCATCGCGCTGGGCGATGGCCGTGGCGGTGCCCGCGATCACGGCGATGCCGAGCGCGACCCCGACGAACGCGAGCGGCGTGCGCGGCGAACTCAGGCGCCGCAGTCTCCGGCGCTCGGCGGCTTCAGCGGCGAACGCGGTGGCGCGCTCCTGCCGCTCACGGCGAGCCTGCTCGCGGACGGCGCGATCGACATCCTGCTGCTGCCGGCGCCAGGCGTCGTCCTGCATCTTCCACGCGGCGTGCTGCTCGCGCCACGCGGCGTACGCGTCGTCGTCGGGTGCAGGGCGTGTCGACGCGGCCGTGCCGGCATCGGTCGAGGAGTCGGCGGCGGTGGCCGGGGAGGGGAGGGCAGGGGAGGATGCCGCGAAGCCGGCGGCATCCGTCCCCCGCGGGTCCGCGGGGACGACCGGACCCGAACCGGTCGCCGCGGCGGACGCATCCGGCGACGCATCCGCAGCGGAAGCCCTCTGCTGCGGGGGTGCCGGAGGCGCGGAGCGCGCGGAGTGACGCGCGGCGCGCACGATGATGAACAGGAGCGCGACGGCGAGAGTCAGACCGACGGTCACCAGCAGCGCAGACAGAGCAGACCATCCGCCGAGCCCGGGACTCAGCATCCATCCCGGGATCCTGCCGACGAAGACCACTCCCGGTCCGAGCGGGATGAGACCGAGGATCAGCAGACCGAGGATCCCGACCTGGGCCGGCTCGAACCGGCGACGCAGAGCGTCTCGCAGCACGATCCGGCCGTCGAGGTCGGGCAGCAGTGCCCAGGCGAGCGCGTAGAGGAAGATCACCGGAAAGCCGAACAGGCCGACCACGACGAGGATGCCGCGGACGATCAGCGGATCGATCCGGAGGCGCGCGGCGATGCCCGCGGCCACCCCGCCGATCCAGCCGTCACCGCGGACCATGCCGAGTCCCGAGGTCCACGAGAAGAAGCGGTCGCCGGTGTTGCGGCTGTCGGCGGCGGTGCGGCTTCCGGCGGGAGGGGGCGGCGTCGACGATGTGGTCTGCGGCGGGTCCACGGGTGGAGTGGTCATGCAACGATCTTCGCGGCGCGGCACGCGCGCCGACCATCGGGGGAATCCCTGAGACGGCCCTGATCTCGGCGGCCGCAGCGGTGACGGCCGAGGTCGCGGATGGTTGGATGGCCGTATGACGCCCGCCGCCGCCTCGGACGCCGCGCGCGCCGCGCCCGCGCCGCGCCCGGTGCCGCCGGCCCGGCCCCCGCTCGTGCGCCCTCGCGAGGGCGTCGTCGCCGGCGTCGCCGAAGGACTCGCCCAGCACCTCGGTGCCCCCGTGAGCGCCGTGCGCGCGCTGTTCGTCGTCCTGGCGCTGTGCGCAGGCGCCGGCATCCTGTTCTACGCCTGGTGCTGGGCCTTCGCTCCCCGCGCCGCGGGAGACGCGCCGACCACGAGTTCGGCGCCGGTCGCCTGGATTCTCACGTGCGGCGCCGCGATCGTGCTGCTGCCGCTGACCGCGCTCGCCGTCGTCGGCGCGAGGGCGAGCTCAGACCTCGCCCTCGTCGTCGGCGCGGCATCGGCGACAGCCGCAGCCGCCGGCGCATGGGCGACCCTGGTCGACCGCCGCGACCCCCTCCGCGGACCGGGGCACGCGGCGATCGTCCGCACCGCGGTCGTGATCATCCTGCTCGCCGTGTTCGCACTGACCATCCTCGCCCTCCGCGAGGGTGCGGCGGCGGACGCCCTGCTGATCGTGGTGCCCCTGGCCGCACTCGCCGCGATGCTGTCGTCCACCTTCGTCGGAAAGTGGCGCGAACTCACGGGTGAACGCGATCGACGCATCCGCGAGGAGCAGCGCGCTGAGATGGCCGCGCACCTGCACGACTCCGTTCTGCAGACCCTCGCCCTCATCCAGAACCGGGGCGGCGCTTCGAGCGACGTGGCGCGGCTCGCCCGCGCACAGGAGCGGGAGCTGCGCGCGTGGCTCTACGACGGCGACCAGCCGGCCGACAGCGACCTGGCAACCGACCTCCGTGATTACGCCGCGGCGCTCGAGCTCGACTACCCGGTGCGAATCGACGTCGTCGTCGCCGGGGTCTCGAGCGAGCGGGCCAGCGGCGAGATCGCGGCCGCCGCTCGAGAGGCCATGCTGAATGCGGCACGTCACGCCGGCGGCGACGTCTCGGTGTACATCGAAGGACGCTCCGACGGCGTCGACGTCTTCGTCCGCGACCGAGGGCCGGGGTTCGCCCTCGACGACGTCGCCGCCGACCGGCTCGGTGTGCGGCAGTCCATCATCGGGAGGATGCGGCGTCTCGGGGGCACCGCGACGGTCACCTCGGGACCGGAGGGCACCGACGTGCACCTGCGGTCGGCCGGCGCCGAGGGGAACGGCCGTGGCTGACGGCATCCGCGTGGTCATCGTCGATGACCACTCCATCTTCCGCTCGGGTCTGCGCAGCGACCTCGACGACACCGTCGAGGTCGTGGGAGAGGCCGCCGACGTGCCGACCGCGATCGGCGTCATCGCCCAGACGCGGCCGGACGTGGTTCTGCTCGACGTGCATCTGCCCGGCGGGCACGGCGACGAGGCCACAGGCGGCGAAGAGGTGATCCGCGCTTGCGCCGGAGTGCCGACCCGGTTCCTCGCGCTGAGTGTGTCGGACGCGGCGGAGGACGTCGTGCGAGTGATCCGCGCGGGCGCCCGCGGCTACATCACGAAGGGGTCGTCGGGCGCCGAAGTGAGCCGCGCCGCTCACGCCGTCGCCGGGGGCGATGCCGTGTTCTCGCCTCGTCTGGCGGGGTTCGTGCTCGACGCGTTCGGCGCCGTCGCGGGCGAGACCGCCGCCGTTGACGACGAGCTCGATCGCCTCTCGGCCCGCGAACAGGAGGTGATGCGCCTCATCGCCCGCGGCTACGCGTACAAGGAGGTCGCGAGCGCGCTGTTCATCTCGATCAAGACGGTCGAGACGCACGTCTCGGCGGTGCTGCGAAAGCTCCAGCTCTCGTCGCGCCACGAGCTGACGGCCTGGGCTTCGCAGCGGCGCCTGCTCTGAGACGGTCGCCGCGGCATCCCGCATGCGGTGTCAGAGCCGCGACCTAGACTTGACGGGTTATGAGCGACCCGATCAAGCCCGTCATCGTCGGCATGCCCACGGATGCCGCGCGCGGCGCGGGAGGCCGGCTCGACGAAGATCTGCTGGCCGGTCTCAACCCGCAGCAGCGCGAGGCCGTCACCTATCGCGGGCAGGCCCTGCTCATCGTCGCCGGTGCGGGTTCGGGAAAGACGAGCGTGCTCACGCGCCGCATCGCATCGCTGCTGCGCGCACGCGAGGCGTGGCCGAGTCAGATCCTCGCGATCACCTTCACCAACAAGGCCGCCGGCGAGATGCGCGAACGCGTGCAGCAGCTCATCGGCGACACCGCGCAGGGCATGTGGATCTCGACCTTCCACTCGGCGTGCGTGCGCATCCTGCGCCGTGAGGCCGACCAGTTCGGCTTCACCAAGAGCTTCACGATCTACGATTCCGGCGACTCGCGCGCCCTCATCAAGCGACTCGTCAAGCAGTACGAGGCCGACGCGTTCGGGTTGACCCCGGCATCCGTCCAGGGGCGCATCTCGAAGCTGAAGAACGAGCTCGCGGATGCCGAGTCGTTCGCGCGCACGGCCAACATGAGCGATCCCGCCGAGCGCCTGTTCGCCGAGATCTTCGCCGACTACCAGCGTTCGCTGCAGCGCGCGAACGCGTTCGACTTCGACGACCTCATCGCGCAGACCGTCTACCTGTTCCGTGCGTTCCCGCACGTCGCCGACACCTACCGCCGACGCTTCCGCCACATCCTCGTCGACGAGTACCAGGACACCAACCACGCCCAGTACGCGCTGATCCACGAACTCACGCGGCCCATCGAAGACGTCGGTGCCCTGCTCGACGAGACCGACGGCGCGTCGCTGACCGTCGTCGGCGATTCCGACCAGTCGATCTACGCCTTCCGCGGCGCGGACATCCGCAACATCACCGAGTTCGAGCGCGACTACCCCGGCGCCAAGGTCGTGCTGCTCGAGCAGAACTACCGCTCGACGCAGAACATCCTGACCGCGGCCAACGCCGTCATCAGCAATAACTTCGACCGCAAGGACAAGAAGCTCTGGACCGACGTCGGCGCCGGAGACAAGATCGTCGGCTTCACCGGGTATTCGCAGCACGACGAGGCCCAGTTCGTCGCCGACGAGGTCGAGGCGCTCCACCGCGCCGGTCTGCCGTACGGCGAGATGGCCGTGTTCTACCGCACCAACTCGCAGTCCCGCGCGCTGGAGGAGATCTTCATCCGCGCCGCCGTGCCGTACAAGATCATGGGCGGCACGAAGTTCTACGAGCGCGCCGAGATCAAAGACGCGATGGCCTACCTCATCGCCGTCGCGAACCCCGCCGACGAGCTGAGCGTGCGCCGCATCCTGAACAAGCCCCGCCGCGGCATCGGCGACGTCACGGAGACCTCGATCGCCCGTTACGCCGCCGACCAGGACATCACCTTCCGCGATGCGCTCGCCAACGCGTCGGCGCTGGGAGTCGGCCCCAAGATCCAGGCCGCGATCGCCCAGCTCGACGCCGTGCTCGTCGAGGCGACGGCCATCATGCTGCCCCCCTCGGGCGAGGCACCGCCGTCGACCTCGGTCGCCGAAGGCCTCACCCTGCTCCTCAACAAGAGCGGCTATCTCGACGCCCTGCGCATGTCGAAAGACCCGCAGGACGAGGCGCGCGTCGAGAACCTCGACGAGCTCGTGGCCGTCACCCGCGAGTTCGCCCGCAACAACCCCGACGGCACCATCCTCGACTTCCTCACGGAGGTGGCCCTCGTCTCGGATGCCGATGACCTCGCCGACGCCTCGGGCTCGGTATCGCTCATGACCATGCACACGGCGAAGGGTCTCGAATACGACGCCGTGTTCGTCACCGGTGTCGAAGAAGATCTCATTCCGCACCGGATCTCCGCGGGAGAGCCGGGCGGTCCGCAGGAGGAACGCCGCCTGTTCTACGTCGCGCTCACGCGCGCCCGCAAGCGCCTGCACCTCTCGCTCGCCATGACCCGCGCCCAGTTCGGTGAGGTCTCGGTCGCGATGCCCTCACGCTTCCTGCAGGAGATCCCCCACGAGCTCATCGACTGGCGCCAGTCGCCGGGAGACATCAACGCGCGTGGTCAGGGAGGATCGCGAGCGCTCAACGGACGGAGGCCTGGCGGCTTCGGCGGTGCGGGCGCATCGGGCGGCTCGCGTTACGGCGACGATCTCGTTCCCCTGCCGCGGCGGGAGAAGCCCGCGGGCGACCTCGCGAAGTTCGCCAACCGCATTCCCGCGAAGGTGCGCGACAACGGCGACATGGAGCTGGTTCCCGGCGATCGCATCCGCCACGAGGACTTCGGAGAAGGCCGCGTCGATCAGGTGACGGGCGAAGGCGCCAAGCGCGTGGCCCACGTGCGCTTCGACCGCGCCGGGCAGAAGAAGCTGCTCATCAAGATCGCCCCGATCGAGAAGCTGTAGTCCGGCGGTTCGCGCTGTCGAATCCGGCACGCGCGATGCGTGTTTCGGTAGCGCGAGACGGAAGGGAGCGCGCGAGGCGGATGCCGCCCCGCCGCGGGCCGGTGGCGGTCCCAGCTAGGCTCGGACCCATGGCACTCTTCTCGCGTCGCGACCGTTCCGACAAGGGCGATGCCGCCCCGGCATCCGAGGTCGAGTCCGTCGACACCGTCGCGGAGACGGACGAATCCGCCGAAGCGGCATCCGTTGCGGCCGAGGGGGTGCCGCAGGTCGGCATCTCGGTCTCCACCTTCGGCGCCGACCCGACGGCTCCGGCGCCCGCAGCGCCGACGCGCCCCGCGGCGACCGCACCGGCTCCGCGCGAGATCGTGCCCGGTCTGGTCGACAACGCGCTGCTGCAAGGCGCCTTGGCGGGCCTGTCGGCGGAGCCGCAGAACACAGAGATCATGAACGTGATGCGCCAGGCGCTGCAGGGGCAGCTGTTCCTGCGGGCGCAGGGCGACGTTCAGGCGCTGATCGCTGCGGGCCAGCAGATCAACCTCGCGATCGCCTCCGTGGAGGGAAAGCGCTTCCTCCTCGCCTTCAGCGGCGGCGCCGCGCTGCAGGCCAGCGTCGACTCCGAACGCGGGGCGGCCACCTCGGTCATCGGGCAGCCCGCCATCGAGGTGCTGCGCAACGCGGTGGCCGGGGGATACGACGGCATCTACCTCGACCACGCCACCGCCGGCGCCCGCGTCATCCTGCCGAAGGAGCTCATCGCCCGCGCCGTCGAGGAGAGCGAGCCCACGTTCGAGATCAAGACGCTGCTGTCGGCGCCGCGCGATGAGAGCACGGCCGCACGCGTCGCCGACGCCCTCTCGCGCCTTCCCGTCTGGGTGGCCGGCAACAGCGACGCCGAGGGGCGCATGGGCCTCGCCGAGGCGCGCACCCCCGACGGTCAGCGCCGCATGGAGGTGTTCTCCCACCCGCTGGAGGTCGTGGCTCTCGGCCGTGGCGACAGCCCCCTGCCGGTGCAGCCCGAGCAGCTCGGCCGCGCCCTGGCATCCGAGCCCGGCCTCACCGGCATCGTCGTCGACCCGGGCGGCCCCTGGATCGAGCTCGACCGAGACGCGCTGGCCGGTGTCATGGCGCTCGCCGCCGACTGACCCGCCCGCGCGCTGGCACGGACCGCGGACCCGGACACATCGTTCGCGCAGAATCGGACGCAGTCACCGGATGCGGATGCCGCGCGGCATCCGGATCCGCATCCGTTGCCGATCTCCGCATCCGTTGCCGCGGCGGGTCGCCGACCGCCGCGACCGCCGACCGCCGCACCCGTCGCGCCGCGCCGACCCTCTGTCGCGCCCGGCGACAGGGCCGTAGGGTCGTGACATGGCCTCGGAGCGCATCACCCTCGACGTCGACGGGCGGGACGTCTCGCTCTCAAGCCCGCACCGCGTGATCTGGCCGGAGCTCGGCATCACGAAGCAGGAGCTCGCCGAGTACGTGATCGCCGTGGCCGAGCCGTTCCTGCGGGCCAACGGCCACCGCCCCGTCTCGCTGGAGCGCTTCCCCGACACCGTCGACGGCGAGCGCTTCTTCTCCAAGAACCCGCCACGCGGTGCCCCCGACTACGTCCACGAGGTGATGTGCACCTACAACAGCGGGCGCCGTCACCCTCAGGTGGTGCTCGACGAGGCCGCGGCCATCGTCTGGGCAGTGCAGATGAACGCCGTCGTGTTCCACCCGTGGGCGTCGCTCGCCGCCGACACCGACAATCCCGTCGAACTGCGCATCGATCTCGACCCGCAGCCGGGCACCGATTTCGCGGATGCCGCCGCCGTCGCTCCGGTGCTGCGCGACGTGTTGCGCGAGGCCGGGCTCGAACCGTGGCTGAAGACCAGCGGCAATCGCGGCATCCATGTGTTCTGCCCCATCGAGCCGACGCACGAGTTCCTCGACGTTCGCCATGCCGTGATCGCGGCGGGGCGAGAGCTCGCACGACGGCTGCCGGATGCCGTGACGGTCGACTGGTGGAAGGAGGAGCGCGGGCGGCGCATCTTCGTCGACTTCAACCAGGCCAACCGCGATCGCACGATGGCCGGTGCCTACAGCCCGCGCGCTCTGCCGTCGGCGACGGTCGCGACGCCGATCACCTGGGCGGAGCTGGCCGACGGCGTGGATCCGGCCGCGTTCACCGTGCGGACCGTGCCGCAGCGGCTCGCGGCGGTCGGGGATCCCTGGGAGGGACTGCAGGAGAACCCCGGACGCATCGATGTGCTGCTCGAGTGGTGGCAGCGCGACCTCGAAGCGGGTCTGGGCGAGCTGCCGTTTCCCCCCGAGTTTCCCAAGATGCCGGGCGAGCCGCCGCGCGTCCAGCCCAGTCGCGCAAAGAAGGACTGATCTGGTTCACCGACCGGTCGCTCGGCGGCATCCCCTCTGTCACCGGCGACGGCTAGCGTCACCCGTGATCGCCGCTCGGGTGGCGGGACAGGAGAGCGCCGGCATGCGAACGAGGATGATCGCACGCGTCGTCGTCGGTGCGTGCCTCGTCGTCGCCGCGGGCCTCGGCCCTATCGACATCGCGCGCGCGGCGGACGACGACTCGTCGGGCACGTCGCCGTCGAACGCGCAGATGGTGATCGCCGTCGTCGTTCCGCCGCATGAGCGCGGGCCCGCGACGCCTGCGCCCGCGCCCTCCACCGTTGCGGGCGGCCCGGACGACGGTGCCGTTGACGAGCGGGCGCCCGATGGTCGGCTCGCGCCGACGGGCGACCAGCTCACCGGCGCGCTCGTGTTCGCCGCCGCCGCTGCCGCGCTGATCGGCGGCGGCGCTCTTCTTCGTCGCCGCGCCGCGCGCGACTGAAGCGCGTACGACGCGCTCCCGCCTCAGGCGCGCTCGTCGGAGACCGTGCGCAGCGTGGTCGTGCTCGGCGTCGCGCCGACGACCACGTCGCCGGCCGTGTCGTCGGGTGCGGGGGCCGGCTGGGCGCTCGCGAGGGCGTCGGCGACGGCGCGGGCGACCCGCTCATCCTCGTTGCGGCGTCGTGTCGCGCCGGCGCGGCGTCGCCACCACAGCGCGGCCGCGACGAGCGCGATCGCGATCATCGCGATGATCAGCAGCAGCCACGGCACGGCGAAGCCGATCGCCTGCGTCGTGACCGGGGTGAGCCCCGTGGTGGATCCCGACGCGTCGACCACGATGGGGGTGATCGTCGCCGAGCCGATCAGGGCGAGCATGCCGGCGACGCCGGGCACCGTGATCTGCACGTCGCGCGTCTCACCGGGAAGGATCTGCACCTCGGGGGCGACGTCGCCGGCATCGGTGGGAAACCAGCCGAAGGGCCCTGCGATCGTCGCGCTCTGCTGCGCGCCCATCGTCGTGTTGCCGGTGTTGTGCAGCGTGTAGCTGAGCGTGGCGGCGCCCGTGTCGAGCGACCACGTGCCACCCCAGGTCACCTGCGGGTTCTCGATCGCGAGCGAGGGTGCGAGTGCGCCCGAGACGCGCAGGCCGATGCGGATGCCGAGGCGGCGGTCGACCGAGATGCCCTGGTCGGCCGAGGAGCCCAGCGAGGTCACGATGCCCCCGACGTAGTCGCCGGGGGTCGCCGACGTGGGAACGGACACCACGAAGGGCACCGTCGTGGATGCGTTCGGCGCGACGGTGACGGTGGCCGCCGCCGCGCGTGTCCAGGCGCCGATGCCGGTGGAACTCTCCGCGGGCGTGAGCAGGTCGAGCTGCCCGCCGGCACCGGTGTAGCCGTCGGCCGCGTACACCGCGAGCTGCAGTGCTGCCGAGCCGTGATTGCTGATGACGAGCGCGTCGCCGACGCTCTGGCCGGGATCGACCGCATACGTGTAGGACGTCCGCTCCGCGCCGAAACCGTTCGACTCCGTGCGCACCGACCACGTCACGTCGTCCGCGCTTCCGGCGTCGTCGGCGGCGGCGCGGGCGGATGCCGCGGGAAGCGCGAGGGGCCACAGCAGCGCCACCGCGGCGAGGGCCACGGCGGTCAGCGCGGAGCCGCGACGGAGTCGGAGAGAACGGAGCATCGGATTCCTTCGGAGGACGGGAGACGGGTGAGGCGCGAAAGGGGTGCGTCCCGGGACGCACCGACCGGGTGGGTCGACGCGTCCCGGGTCGCGGGACGAGCTGTTCAGTTGTCGGTGATCATCAGTTGCTGATCGCGGTGAGGGTGAGGGTGCCGCGGTAGCTGCCCTTGTCGACCTCGACCGGGATCTTCAGATCCAGGTCGGAGCCGAGCACGGCGGTGCCGCGGTCGTGGCCCTGGGCCGCCGAGCCGAGTGCCCGCGAGTCGGACAGGCCGGTGCCGCCGTCGTAGCCCGAGCCGACCGGCGCACCCGCGACCGCGCCGCCGCCGGCGGCGACGATCTTCGGGGTCCAGCCGAGGTACTTTCCGGAGAACGACTTGCTGCCGTCGGTGAAGTCGCCGACCTTCGCTGCGATCGACCAGGGGGCCACGGCGCGGCGGGTGTCGGTCACCGTGATCGGGTTGATCTGACCGGTCGCCTCGAAGTAGCTGTTGTTCTTCTCGGTGGCCGTGCCGAGGTCGACGAGGCCGTTGTGGCCGTTGATGGTCCAGCCGAACTCACCGGGAGCGGCGTCGGGCACATCGACCTGGATGTCCTGGCCGTCGCCGTGGTTGGGGTGGATGGTGACCTCGTCCTGGACGGAGCCGACCGGAAGGGCGGCCTGCGTGCCGTTCGCGGGGCCGCACCAGACGACCTTGCGCAGCTCGACCGCGGCGTTCGGCGCGTCGCACGTGCCGGAGCGCACGTTCTGGACGACGAGGGCGTCCTTCTGCACCTGCACCTTGACGAAGGTGCGCACGTGCTCCTGGTTCTGCACCGAGTTGTACCAGTAGTTCGACGGGTTCAGCGGGTCGGCGCCGTTGCCCTCGTCCTGCGTCTTGTCGCCGGGGACGGGCGTGGTCAGGTCGTAGTACTTCGAGCCGGATGCCGAGTTCGCCGTGACGTAGACGACACCGCCCGGGCCCTCGAAGACCTCGTTCTGGCCGGGCTTCTCGTCGGCGTTCGCCTTCTGCCCGTTCTTGATCTCGTACGAGCGCGAGTAGCTGTGGTCGTGGCCCTGGAGCACGAGGTCGACACCGAGCTGGGAGAACGTCGTCGGGAAGTCGACGCGGCGCACCTTGTTGTCGGCATCCTGCGCGTGGTCGGCGGGGGAGTAGATGGCGTGGTGGTAGACGAGCACCGTGTACTTGGCCTGTGCGCCGTGGGCGTTGATGACGTCGGTCACGTACTGGATGTGCGCGGCGTCACCGCCACCGCCGGACGAGGTCTTGTAGCTGTTCGAGTTGAGGTCGATGAACAGCACGTCCTTGTGGATGAACCAGTAGTCGCCGCCCGACGAGTTGGAGGTCGGGTCGCCGTTGACGTAGTACTGGCCGGAGCGGTCGGTGTTGGGCGTGAAGAAGTGCTGCTCGTAGGCCTTGCCGCCCACGTCGTGGTTTCCGATGGTGGCGACCCACGGGTAGCTGCGCAGTTGCGCGGGGGCGAGGAAGCCGTCCCACTGCGCCTCGGTGTTGGCCTTGTCGACCTGGTCGCCGCCCGACACGAGCAGCTCGGCGTCGGGGTTGGACTGCAGCGAGACGTTGACGGTGTCCACCCACCCGGCGGTGTCCTTCGCCACGTCGCCCGACGAGCCGATCTGCGGGTCGCCGTAGAAGAGGAAGTCGAAGTCGCCCTCGAAGGAGTGCGTCTGGAACGTCGTCGTGGTCGACCAGGCGCCGTCGGCGCCGACGCGGTACGAGTACTGCGTGTTCTCCTGCAGACCCGTGATCGTGGCGTGACGGTTGTAGCCGCCGCTGGTGGAGATGTTGGCGGTGCCGGTGGCCGCGAAGGTGACGGCCGATGCCGGGAACGCGCCGCCGGTGAGCGAGGCGGTGGGCGCGACCTGGACGACCTGAGCGGTGTCGGCGGAGGAGTACCAGCTCACGATGCGCTGGGTCTCGTCGGCGCCGACGCCGAGGATCACGCCGGTGAGCGTGGTCGGGGTGTCGGCGAGGGCGGGAGTCGCGACGACTCCCGCGAAGGCCGTCGCGCACAGCGTGGCGGCGGTGATCCAGGCGATCGTCCGGCGCGCCGGGCGGGGCGCTCGCGGTTCGGCGGTGTGCGGCATTTTCTGTCCGTTCGTGGGTGGGGGATGCGCGGCAGAGGGCCGGTCGCAGGCGCCGCGGAGGGCGTCATCTGGACGATCCGCCTCCGCGGTGACAGGCCGGTGAACATCACGCCCAGAAGCGGTGACGTCCCGGCGAAACTCTGAGGGTTCGCCCAGAACGAGGTCAGTCCCAGCCGAAGACACGCTGGACGAACCAGATGAGCCCGGCGAGGGTCACCGCCACGGCGAGGGCGCCGCTGGCCCACATGGCGACCCGGGGCGCGCGGCGGCGCAGGACGACCAGGATGGGGAACACGATCGCGATGAGGCCGATCTGCACCGCCTCGATGCCCAGGTTGAACACGAGGAGCGACCACAGCAGCGTCCATGACCACGGCTCGTCGATCCCGAGCGCGGAGGCGAAGCCGAGGCCGTGGATGAGTCCGAAGCAGAACACGACGAGCAGGCGCAGCCAGCCCGCCCGGTCGAGGCCGAGCGGGCCGGAGTCGCGGGTCAGCTCCGTGGCCGCCTCGCCCTTGCGCCACAACCGGAACAGGTACCAGGCGGCGACGACCGAGATCGACAGGGCGATCGCCGGCTCGATGATGATGCTCGGAAGGCTCACCAGCTTCGTGGCGGCCAGGATGAAGGTCACCGAATGCGCGAGCGTGAACACGGTCGCCGCGAGGACGATCTCGCGGAGCTTTCGCGAGCCGGCGATGAGGGCGAGGAGGAACAGGATGTGGTCGATGCCGGTCAGCAGATGCTCCGCGCCCAGACGGAAGAACTCCACGAACCGGTCCCAGGTGCTCTGCGCCGTGGTGAACTCAGGCGTGGAGGCGTCGAGCGCGGCCGAGCCCGTGTGCAGGTCGATGTCGTAGGTGAGGATCGTCTTGGTCCCCGTGACGTAGCCCTCCTCGTCGGCGAACAGGGTGCTGCGCACGATGTGCGCCTCTCCGGCCGGGCAGGTGAGGGTGCGGGGGATGACGACGTAGGGAACACCCTCCTGCACCGTCATCGATACGGTGTCCAGGGGGCTGAGCGTGCAGCCGGCGGCATCGCCGCCGCTGGTGCGGATCGTGAACCGCTCGTCGAGGTAGCGGGAGACCGTGTCGCGATGATCCGTGACCGCCTGCGCCATCGCGGTGTCGTCCCGGGCGTCGAAGGCGGCGGTGCCCGAACGGAAGAACGCGTCGTCGTGCTGCGTGTCGGCTGCGGAGACCACGAGGAGGTCGTACTCCAGCTGCAGGGTCGCGACGGTTCGTCCCTGCTCGTCGCGGGAGAGGTCGGCGAACACGACCGAGCTGAAGCCGTGCGCGAGGGCGGCGGATGCCGAGGCCAAGGGGGAGAGGGCGGCGATCGCGACGGCGAGCAGGAGCACGGCGCGGAGGGAACGACGGTGAAGGGTCACGGCGTGAGCGTGCGCGTCGTCGGTGAACGGGGATTGACTCGCGCGTCAATCTTCGAGGAACGACGGTCGCCGCCTACCGCCGCCGCGGACCCGCGACGCGATGCTGGAGGAGTGCGTGTCGCCCGCTCCCGTCTCCCCACCGCCGCCGTCGTCGTCGCGGCGGTGATCGCTGCGGCATCCCTCAGCGGGTGCGCCGCGGACTGGAACGCGCCCCACCCCGCGCCCACCTTGATCGCCGCCGCGGACCCCGGCTTCCTTCCGGCGACCCCGCTGGCGCCGGCGGCGACCATGACCCCGAGTCCGGGCTCGTGGGTCGGCGCGCGCCCGGCGGCGGGACTGCGCGTGGTGCTGCTCACGGCCGGCGACGAGGCGGCGACCGTGACGATGACCGACGCGGTACGCACCTGGGCGCGCGAGGTGGGTGCCGACCTGCGCGAGGTGCGGGCCGGGGCCGATCCGATTCCCGCGATCACGCAGGCCATCGACATGCACGCCGATGTCGTCATGTCGACGGGTGACGCCCTCGTGGACCCCCTCGCGATCGTCACCGCGAGCCACCTCGACCAACCGTTCCTCGTCCTGGGCGGCGAACTGGCCGAGCCGACCCAGAACGTGCTGGCCGTCGACTGGGCCGGAGCCGGCTTCCGCGGCGAGGATCTCGGTCAGGCCGCCCACCACGATCCGGCGAGCTTCACGCCCGAGCGCTGCCGCAACGCCGTCGCTGCCGGGGTCGCCGCGCTGCTCAGCGGACAGAACGGCGTCGTCGTCTGGATCCCCTGACGCCCCGGGTCAGGCGTCGGCGATCGCCTCGCGGCGGTGCGGGCGCGCCCACCGCGCGGGGGTGTGCGGTCCGTCCCACACCTGCACGATGCCCCACGCGACCGCGGTGATCGGCACGGCGAGCACGGCCCCGACGATGCCGCCAAGCACGGTGCCGGCGGTCAGAGCGATGAGGATGACGAAGGCGTGCAGCTGCATGGAGCGTCCCATGAGCACCGGCTGCAGCAGGTTGCCCTCGAGCTGGTTGACGAGCACGACCACGCCCACCACGAGCAGGGCCACGACCCACCCGTTGGCCACGAGCGCGACCAACGCGGCGAGGATGCCGGCGAGGGTCGCCCCGACGATGGGGATGAACGCGAGCAGGAACACCAGCACCGCCAGCGGCAGCGCCAGCGGCACCTGCAGGATCAGCAGGCCGATCAGGATGCCGACGGCATCCACGGCGGCGACGGTCGCCGTACCGCGCACGTACGAGCCGAGCACCGTCACCGTCTTGTCGCCGACGCGCAGGGCCCGCTCGTAGGGCTCACCGCGGAACGGCCGCAGCAGGAACGCCCACATCTGCGGGCCGTCCTTGAGGAAGAAGAAGAGCATCACGATCATCAGCACCAGGCCGGTGATGAAGTTGGCCACGGCGCTGACGCCGGCGAGAGCGCCGCTGCCGAACTGCGCGCTCGTCACGAAATCGGTGAGGGCTTTCAGCCACTCGTCGATCTGGGCGTGATCGATCTGGAAGGGCAGGGTGCCCGCCCAGGCCATCAGATCGGTGAAACCGCCCTGTGCCTGCGTCGCCAGCTCGTCCCACTGGTCGCGCACCGCCCAGACGATCAGCCAGCCCACCGCGGTGAGCACGAGGGCGATGGCGAACAGGGTGATCAGCGTCGCCACGAGGGAGGGGATGCCGCGCCCGCGCAGCCAGGCCATGAGCGGCGCGAACGCCGAGGCCAGGATCAGCGCGATCACGAGCGGGATCGTCACGACGGTCAGCTGGCGGATGCCCCAGATGATCCCCGCGGCGAGGGCCACGACCACGATGATCTGCACCGCCCGGATCGCGAGGGCGCCGAAGGTGTCGGCCCAGAGGCTCCACGGTCTGCCCACGGCGCGCACGTGGACGCCGTCCGTGCCGTGCTGGTCGATGCGGACGGTGCGGTCGCGGAACAGTCCCATGCCTCGACCGTAGACGACGCGTCGCCTCCGCGTCGGTCACCGGGCCGGACGCGACCACTCCCGCTCGGTGAGCACGCGCGCCACGGTCAGGCCGATCGCGAGCGCCACGACGACGAACAGCGCGGTCGTCGCATTCTGGATCGCCGCCACTGTGTCGCCGCCGATGACGCCGGCGATCGAGCGGTACGCGGCTGCCCCCGGAACCATGATGAGAACGGCCGGTACGGTCAGGGTCACGCGCGCGGCGCGCAGCCGGTCGCCGAACAGGTAGGCGCCCAGGCCCACGGCGAGGGCAGCGGCAGCGGCGGCGACGGCGGGATTGACGTGGGCGTCGACGAGCGCCAGGCGCCCGACGTTCGCCACGGCGCCCAGGCTCGATGCGGTCAGCGCGATCGCCCACGGCGTGCCGAACAGCAGGGCGAAGCCGAGCACGCCGACGAAGCCCGCGGCGAGTCGGACGAGCGACAGGAGAGGCTCGGCGAACTCGGGCGCGGCGACCTGGGTCACGGTCGCGTCGAAGACGGTCGCGACTCCCCAGACGGCGGTGCCCGTCGCCAGCAGCACCAGGACGGCATAGGTGACCCGGGCGATGCCGGCGTTCAGATCGAGGCGGGCGAGGTCGAGGGCGCCGGTCACGAGCGGGAAGCCGGGAACGAGGTAGAGCACAGCGCTGGTCAGTGCCGCGTCGTGCTGCCCGCCGGGCACGCCGAAGGCGACGAACACCTGCGCGGCGGCGAGGTAGACGAGCAGCGCCGTCATCGCCGAGGCGAACACGAGCAGGAACTCGTTCGTCCGGAGGCGATGGATGAGCATCCGCACCCACTGACCGGCCGCGGCGGCGATCCCGACGGCGACGAACTCCTGCCACCCGCCGTTGTTCAGCAGCGCGAAGGCTGCACACGCCAGCGCCGCCGCGAGCACGCGCGTCAGATCCGAGTAGCGCCGCGGCATGCGCTCGATCTCACGCAGCGCCCCCTGCAGCTGTACCGGGGTCGTCCCCGGTTGCAGACGCGCCGTCAGCCGTTTGAGCGCCGTCATGCGGTCGGCGTCGACGGTCGGACGGGGAACCTCCGCCACGCGCGTGCGAAACATCTGACCGCGCCCGGCCGTGAGCACGATGTCGGTCATGCCCACCCGGCAGTGCACGTCGTCGATGCCGACAGCCTCGGCGGTACGCACCATGCTGTCGCGTACCCGCGCGGACGACGCGCCCGCGCCGAGCATGAGCGAGCCCAGCCGCAGCACCGCGTCGGTACGCGCGATGAACTGCACCGGTTCGAGTGCGAGCTCCTGCGTCACCGTGGGTTCCGAGGGCTCGGACGGCGCAGCGGACGGCTCGTCGGGCGGGGCGGGGACCATGGTCCGATCCTCGCACCGGCGCCGCCGCAGGGCGAGGATCGCGAGCCGGAACAACGGATGCCGATATTCACGGTCGCCGACCGATCAGCGGTCCTTCGCGCGCCCGTAGGCTCGGCATCACGGAGGAGGGGAGAGCGCCCCTCACCATCCGCACCAACGGATCGCATGTCCGGCCGCCGGAACCCGGCGCCGATGCGAGCGTGGGCGGGAGAGCCGGATCCGGCCCGTGCGGTGCTGCGCGGGTCGGATCCGTGCGCCGAGGTTTCAGTCCAGGACGTCCGCCAGGTCGTATGCGCGCACCTGTTCCAGCTGGGCGAAGGTGCACGAGCGCGGGTCGCGGTCGGGCCGCCACCGCTCGAACTGCACCGTGTGGCGAAAGCGTGCGCCCTCGAGCTGGTCGTAGCGCACCTCGAGCACGCGCTCCGGTCGCAGCCGGACGAACGAGGTGTCCTTCGTCGCCGAGAAGCGCGAACGGTCGATCTGTCCGGTCACGGCGGTGCCCTCGGCATCCGTGACGACGAGAGGCGTCAGCTCGTCGACGAGCTCACGTCTGCGCACATCGCTGAAGGCCGACGCTCCGCCGACGTTGCGGAGATCGCCGTTCTCGTCGTACAGCCCCAGCAGCAGCGAGCCGACACCGTGGCCGCTCTTGTGCACGCGGTAGCCGAGCAGCACGACGTCGGCCGTGCGGGCGTGTTTGATCTTGAACATCGTCCGCTTTCCGGGCGCGTAGGGCAGGGCGAGCGGTTTGGCGATCACCCCGTCCAGCCCGGCGCCTTCGAAGCGGGCGAGCCACTGCGTCGCCAGGTCGTGGTCACCCGTCGTGCGCGTCACGTGCACCGGGGCGGGGACCGTCCGCAGGAGGTCTTCGAGTTCTGCGCGGCGCGTCGAAAACGGCTCCTGCTGGAGATCGCGCTCGCCGCGGGCGAGGAGGTCGAAGGCGATGAACATCGCGGGCGTCTCACTGCTCAGCAGGGCGATGCGGGAGGCGGCGGGGTGGATGCGCTGTGACAGCGCCTCCCATGACAGCCGCCGACGCCCGTCGGATCCGGCGAGCGCCACGACGATCTCCCCGTCGAGCAGGCACGGCTCGGGCAGCAGGGCGGTGCACGCGGCGACGAGTTCGGGGAAGTAGCGGGTGAGCGGCTTCGCGCCGCGCGAGCCGATCTCGACGTCGGTGCCGTCCCACGACAGCAGGGCGCGAAACCCGTCCCATTTCGGCTCGAACGCGAGGCCCCCGGGGGTGCGGGCAGGGTCGGGAACGGCGCTGACGGCCTTCGCCAGCATCGGTGCGGGGATGTCGAACGGCATGGCTCTCATCATGACGGCGGGGGCACGCGGGCGACAGGGGGCATCCGACGACTCGCGATGAGACTGAGTATCACTTATGATGGTCCGCAGTCTCATTCGCATTCTTCATCGGGATCGATCACCGAGACGCCGCGAGCATCCGAGGAGTTCCCATGGCCGCTGAGTACCAGGCCCCCACCGCCGACTACGCCTTCCTGTTCGGCGAGGCGTTCGGTCTCGACATCGTCGCCCGGGCGACCGGCGGCGAGCTCACCGCCGCCGACGGCGCCGACGTGATCGCCGGAGCCGGTGAGTTCGCGGCATCCGTCCTCGCGCCGCTGCAGAGCATCGGCGATCGCGAGGGCGCTCGCCTCGTCGACGGCCAGGTGCGTCTGCCCGACGGGTTTGCCGAGGCCTACGCCGCGTTCGTGGAGGCGGGGTGGATCAGCGCCGAAGCACCGGTCTCGGCCGGCGGCGACGGACTCCCCGGGGCGATTCGGGCCGGCCTCGGCGAGATCTGGAACGCCTCGAACGCCGCGTTCGCGCTGTGCTGGCTGCTCACCGCGGGGCAGATCCACGCGCTGGATGCCGCGGCATCCGATGAGATCCGTGAGACCTACCTGACGAAGCTGGTCTCGGGCCAGTGGACGGGCACGATGAACCTCACCGAACCGGCGGCGGGCACCGACCTCGGCGCCATCCGCACGATCGCCACGCCCCGTGGCGACGGCACCTACGCCATCCGCGGTCAGAAGATCTTCATCACGTGGGGAGACCACGACGTCGCCGAGAACATCGTCCACCTCGTCCTCGCCCGCACTCCCGGTGCCCCCGAGGGAGCCAAGGGGCTGTCGCTGTTCGTCGCTCCGAAACACCTCGTCAACGCCGACGGCTCGCTCGGCGAGCGCAACGCCGTCACGACCGTCGCGGTCGAGCACAAGCTCGGCATCCACGGCAGCCCCACCTGCGTGCTCTCCTACGAGGACGCCACCGGGTACCTCGTCGGCGAGGTCGGCGGGGGGCTGGCCGGCATGTTCGTGATGATGAACTCCGCCCGCATCGCGATGGGGTTCCAGGCGACCGGAATCGCCGACAGGGCGCTGCAGCAGGCCACGGCCTATGCCGCCGATCGAGTGCAGGGACGCGTCCTCGGCCGCGAGGGCACCGCGCCGATCGCGGAGCACCCCGACGTGCGCCGGCTGCTGCTGTCGATGCGCAGCGAGGTGTACGCGATGCGCGCGCTGGGCGTCTACGTCGCCGACCTCTTCGACCGTGCCGAGCAGACCGACGATGCCGCGGTGCTCGCGATGGCCGAGTTCTTCGTGCCGATCCTGAAGGGCTGGTCGACGGAGGATGCCGTGGCGTTGACGAGCGACGCCATCCAGGTGCACGGGGGCATGGGCTTCATCGAGGAGACCGGTGCGGCTCAGCACTACCGCGACGCCCGCATCATGCCGATCTACGAAGGCACCACCGCGATCCAGTCCAACGACCTCATCGGTCGCAAGGTCATCCGCAACCAGGGGGCCACCGCCGAGGCGCTCTTCGCCGACATCGAACGCACCGTCGAGGCCCTGCGCTCCGCCGGCGGCGAGGTCGCCGCGCGCACCGCCGACCGTCTCGAACGAGCCCTGGCCGCCGCCCGCCGCGCCACCGCGGCGATGGTCGCGTTCGGCTCTTCGCCGCGCGACGCCCACGCCGTGAGCGTGCCCTACCTCATGCTCCTCGGCGTCCTGGCCGGTGGCTGGATGCACGCGCTCGCGGTGGTCGCCGTCGCGGCGCACGAGAGCACGCACGAGGCGGATGCCGCGCGTCTCACGGCCGCCGACTTCTACGGAGCCCATCACCTGCCGCGCGTGCACGCGCTCGCCGAGACGGTGGCCTCCGGCGAGACCGTCTGAGCCGCCACCCGGCGCTTCGCCCTCCGGGCGTCGAGCGAGTGCAGCGAGTCGGAACGCCGCGCGCTCAGAGCTCGTCGCGCAGGCGCCGCACGACCTCGGCCATCGGCATCCGACGGGGGAAGGTCGCCACGACGACATCGTCGTTCTGCGCCTGCTCGCCGTCGGGGTGCACGCCGAAGCGGTGCATGAGCTCGTCGTAGGCGTCGGTCAGCACCGACTCGGGGATGTCCTCGGTGCCCCGCAGCAGACGGCGCAGCACGTGGTTGTGCACCGCCGTCACGGCGGCAGAGAACGCCACGGCGTCGATGGGATCGAGACCCGGGAGGGCCGAGCGCAGGTAGTCGTCGAACAGCCGCTCGTACTGGAAGACCGTGACGATCTCGCGGTCGCGCAGCGCCGGGACCTGGCGCACCACGGCGTAGCGTCGACGGGCGAGTTCGGGCTCGGCGGCGAAGTGGCGGAACACGTCGACCGAGGCCGCACACGCCGCCGCCCACGGGTTTCGGCCCAGGCCATCGCCGCTCGTCAGCTTCTGGCGCAGGTGCGTGAGCAGCACGTCGTGATCGCTGAAGACGACGTCGTCCTTACCGCCGAACTGACGGAAGAAGGTCGATCGCGACACTCCCGCCGCCTGCGCGATCTGCTCCACCGACGTCGCTTCGAAGCCCTGAGCGGCGAAGAGATCCAGTGCAGCGGCGACGACGGCGTTGCGGGCGGAGGTGGGTGCGGCGTCGGTCATGCCCGTGAGCCTAACGCCCCGCCGAGCGCACGGCACCTCGCCGGCGCGCGGTCGGATCCGCACGGAGGGTCGACTAAGCTGGGGGATCGGTCGATCTCTCGATATCGAGATTGTTTCGGCACTTTTGTTCCGATACCGAGAACCCTTCGGCACGACACCCACTGACGCCCAGCGAAGGATTGCACGTGGATCTGTACGAGTACCAGGCACGAGACCTGTTCGAGAAGTACGAGGTGCCGGTGCTCCCCGGCATCATCGCCGACACTCCTGAGGAGGCGAAGGCGGCGGCCGAGAAGCTCGGCGGCGTCGTGGTCGTCAAGGCTCAGGTCAAGACCGGGGGCCGCGGCAAGGCCGGCGGCGTCAAGGTCGCCAAGACTCCCGAAGACGCGTACGAGGCCGCGAAGGCCATCCTGGGCCTGGACATCAAGGGCCACGTCGTCAAGCGCGTCATGATCGCCGGCGGCGCCCAGATCGAGAAGGAGTTCTACTTCTCGGTGCTGCTGGACCGCGCCAACCGTTCGTACCTGAGCCTGTGCTCGGTCGAGGGCGGCATGGAGATCGAGCAGCTCGCCGTCGAGAAGCCCGAGGCGCTGGCCAAGGTCGAGGTCGACCCGCTGACCGGCATCGACACGGCCAAGGCGCTCGAGATCGCCAAGGCCGGTGGCTTCGACGACGAGCTGGCCCCCAAGGTCGCCGATGTGTTCGTCAAGCTCTACAACGTCTACACCGGTGAGGGCGCGACCCTCGTCGAGGTCAACCCCCTCATCCTGGATGCCGCGGGCAGCATCATCGCCCTCGACGGCAAGGTGTCGCTCGACGACAACGCCACCGAAGTGCGCCACCCCGAGCACGAGGAGCTCGAGGACAAGGACGCGGCCGACCCGCTCGAGGCGAAGGCGAAGGCGTCGGGCCTGAACTACGTCAAGCTCGACGGCCAGGTCGGCATCATCGGCAACGGCGCGGGCCTGGTCATGTCGACCCTCGACGTCGTCGCCTACGCCGGCGAGAACCACGGCGGTGTGAAGCCCGCCAACTTCCTCGACATCGGCGGCGGCGCCTCGGCCACCGTCATGGCGGCGGGCCTGGACGTCATCCTCGGTGACCCGCAGGTGAAGTCGGTGTTCGTCAACGTCTTCGGCGGCATCACCTCGTGCGTCGCCGTGGCGGAGGGCATCGTCAAGGCGCTCGAGATCCTGGGCGACACCGCCACCAAGCCGCTGGTCGTCCGCCTCGACGGCAACCAGGTCGAGGAGGGCCGCGCCATCCTCGCCGCCGCGAACAATCCGCTCGTGACCCTCGCCGCCGGTATGGACGAGGGCGCCGACAAGGCCGCCGAGCTGGCCAACGCCTGAGCCGACGAGAACAGGACTGCAGAGAAATGTCTATCTACCTCAACAAGGACTCCAAGGTCATCGTCCAGGGCATCACCGGCGGTGAGGGCACCAAGCACACCGCGCTGATGCTGAAGGCGGGCACCAACGTCGTCGGCGGCGTCAACGCGCGCAAGGCCGGCACGACGGTCTCTCACGTCGACAAGGACGGCAACCCGGTCGAGCTGCCGGTCTTCGCCTCGGTCGCCGAGGCCATCGCCGCGACCGGCGCGGACGTCTCGATCGCCTTCGTGCCGCCGGCGTTCACGAAGGACGCGATGGTCGAGGCCATCGACACCGAGATCCCGCTCCTGGTCGTCATCACCGAGGGCGTGCCCGTCGGCGACACCGCCGAGGCGTGGGCGTACGCGAAGAGCAAGGGCAACAAGACGCGCATCATCGGTCCGAACTGCCCCGGCATCATCACGCCCGGAGAGGCGCTCGTCGGCATCACGCCCGCGAACATCACCGGCAAGGGCCCCATCGGTCTCGTCTCGAAGTCGGGCACCCTGACGTACCAGATGATGTTCGAGCTGCGCGACCTCGGCTTCTCCACGGCCATCGGCATCGGCGGCGACCCCATCATCGGCACGACGCACATCGACGCGCTCGCCGCCTTCGAAGCCGACCCCGAGACCAAGGCGATCGTCATGATCGGCGAGATCGGCGGCGACGCCGAGGAGCGCGCGGCGGAGTTCATCAAGGCGAACGTCACCAAGCCGGTCGTCGGCTACGTGGCCGGCTTCACCGCCCCCGAGGGCAAGACGATGGGCCACGCCGGCGCGATCGTCTCCGGCTCGGCGGGCACAGCACAGGCCAAGAAGGAGGCCCTCGAGGCCGCCGGCGTCAAGGTCGGCAAGACCCCGTCCGAGACCGCCGCTCTCATGCGGGAGATCATCGAGACGCTCTGACGTCCGACGAGAGAGGGGGTGGATGCCGCGGCATCCACCCCCTCTCTCTGTCCCCGCCCCGTACGTAGCGGCTCGCGGGAGCGGGAGGGGAGGGGGTCAGCCTCCCAGGAGCATCTCGATCGGGCCGCGGGCGAAGTAGATGAGGAAGCCGGCGGCGACCACCCACAGCAGCGGGCTGATCTCCCTCGCCTTGCCGGAGAGCGAACGCACGACCACCCAGCTGATGAAGCCGGCGCCGATGCCGTTGGCGATCGAGTACGTCATCGGCATGACCGACACCGTCAGGAACACCGGCAGCAGCACGCTGAAGTCGCTGAGGTCGATGTGCTTGACCTGCGCCATCATCATGGCGCCGACGATCACGAGCGCCGCCGCGGCGACTTCGGTGGGAACGATCGAGGTGAGCGGTGTGAAGAACATCGCGAGCAGGAAGACCACGCCGGTCACGATGTTGGCCAGGCCCGTGCGGGCGCCCTCACCGATGCCGGAGCCCGATTCGATGAACACGGTCGCCGACGATGAGGACGTCGCGCCTCCCACGACGGCGCCGACGCCCTCCACCACGAGGGCTGATTTGATGCGGGGGAAGTCGCCCTTCTCGTCGGCCAGACCCGCCTCCTTCGCGAGGCCGGTCATCGTGCCCATCGCGTCGAAGAAGTTGGAGAACACGAGCGTGAACACGAGCATGATCAGCGCGACGATGCCGACTTTGCCGATGTCGAAGCCGAAGTCGACGGCGCCGAGCAGGCTCAGGTCGGGGATGCTGACCGGAGAGCCGGTGAGCGCGGGGATCGTGAGCCCCCATCCGCCCGGGTGATCGGTCGCCGAGCCGAGGTGCCAGATGGCCTCCACGATCACCGACACGACGGTGCCGCCGACGAGGCCGATCAGCATGCCGCCTTTCACCTTGCGGGCGACGAGCACTCCGGTCACCAGCAGCGTCAGGACGAACATGAGCGTCGGGATCGACGCGACCGAGCCGCCGATGCCGAGGCCGACCGGCGGTGAGTTCGATCCGGTCGCGGTCACGAAGCCGGAGTTGACGAACCCGATGAAGGCGATGAAGAGGCCGATCGCGACGGTGATGGCGAGCTTCAGCTGCACCGGCACGGCGTCGAAGATGAGCTTGCGCAGCCCGGTCGCCGCCAGCAGCACGATGATGATGCCGTTGATCATCACGAGGGCCATCGCCTCGGGCCAGGTGACCTCGTGGATGACGCTGAAGGCGAGGAACGCGTTGATGCCGAGTCCCGCCGCGAAGGCGAACGGAAGCCGCGTCACCAGGCCGAAGAGGATCGTCATGACCCCGGCGGTCAGCGCCGTCGCCGCCCCCACGGCGGAGAACGCCAGCTCGTTGCCGGCGATGTCCGCCTTGCCCGACAGGATGATCGGGTTGAGGATGACGATGTACGCCATCGTGACGAAGGTGACCAATCCGCCGCGGATCTCGCCCCCGATCGTCGAGCCGCGACGGCTGATCTCGAAGAAGCGGTCGAGCGCCCCGAGCGGGGCGTCGGCGGAACGGGTGGCGGACGTGGGTGTAGCGGGCATGGATCCTCCATCCAGAACCGTAGTGGATGCCGTGGCGTCGGCGCCCCGCGCGCCCCGCGCCCGCTCATCACCCGGGTAGGTAGGGTCGAACCCGCATGAACCGCCTGCTCGTCCTCCTCCTCGCCGCCGCCGATGCCCTCATCGCGGCGGCCGTCGGTGTCGCCGTGGTCCTCGCGCCCCTCACCCTCTTCTGGGTGATGGCGCTGGGAGGCACCGCCGACTGGGCCGCGCTGTGGCCCGCGGCCGTGCGCATCTGGCAGCTCGGCCAGTTCGTCCCGCTGCACATCACGCTCGGGGACGACTACCTCGTCGCCGCCGGCATCGCGCCGCAGGCGGCGTCGTTCGTCGTCTCGCTGGCTCCGCTGGCGCTCGCCGTCTTCACGGCCCTGTTTGCGGCACGTTCGGGCGCCCGCGCGGCCCGCTCCGGGGCCTGGGCGGTGGGAGTGGCCGCCGGCACGCTCGTGACGCTGCTGATCGCCGCCGGGCTCTGGGCGACCTCACGCACTCCCGTCGCCGCCGTCTACGGGTGGCAGGCGCTGCTGCTTCCCGCCGCGGTCTTCGGCATCCCCGCCCTGGTGGGCGCCGTCGTCGAGGCGTGGCGCAGCGGAGACGGCGGTCTCATCGACGCTCTTCGCGACCGGATCGACGGCGCAGATCCTCGGCGCGGCCACCCGTGGGTGGGCGCCGTCTCTGCCGCCGCCCGGGGAATCGCCGCCGCCGTCGCCGGCCTGGTCGGCGTCGGCGCGCTCGTCGTCGCGGCGGCCGCGGTGCTGCGCGGCGGGCAGATCGTCGCACTCTTCGAGGCGGCGCACGTCGATGTGCTCGGCGGTGCCGTGCTCTCCCTCGGACAGCTGGTGTACCTGCCGACCCTCATCGTCTGGGGCGCTTCCTTCGCCGCCGGGCCGGGTTTCGCGATCGGCGCCGGCACCGCGGTGTCGCCGGCCGGCACGACTCTCGGGGTCCTTCCCGGCATCCCCGCTCTCGGCCTCATCCCCGATAACCCCTCACCGTGGCTGTTCGCACTCGTACTGGCGATCGTCGCGGTGGGTCTCCTCGCCGGCGCGATCGCCCGCACCCGCCTCGCGTCCGCCGGTGAGATGGATGCCGCGGCGACGTCGACCACGGCGGTGCGCCTCGTCGTCTTCGGCGCGATCGTCGTGCTCGCCGCCGCGGCCGCGGCGCTGCTCGCGGTCTGCGCGTCGGGCGCGGTCGGGCCGGGCCGCCTGGGCGCGGTCGGTCCGGCGCCCGGTCCGTTCGCGTTCTGCGTCGGCGTCGAACTGGCCGTCGGCGCCGCGATCGCGCTGTTCTCTCCGGCGCGCACCAGAGAGCCCGCCGCTGCGCCGGTAGACTGACCGGGTGCTGACGGTCGCCGTTCTCATCTCGGGCACCGGCTCCAATCTCCGAGCCCTCCTCGAGGCCGCCGCCGACCCCGATTTCCCTGCCCGCATCGTCGTCGTCGGCGCGGACCGCCAGGCAGACGGCTTCGCCCATGCCGAAGCGTTCGGCATCCCGACCTTCCTCGTGCCGTTCCGCGAGTTCGAGACCCGCGAGCAGTGGGGCGAGGAGCTCGACCGTCAGCTGCGGGTGTGGAATCCCGACCTCGTGGTGCTGAGCGGTCTCATGCGCCTGCTCCCGGCATCGGTCGTCGACGCCTGGGCGCCCCGCATCATCAACACCCACCCCGCCTATCTGCCCGAGTTCCCCGGCGCGCACGGCGTTCGCGACGCGCTCGCCGCCGGTGCGACCCAGACCGGGGCGAGTGTCATCGTCGTCGACAACGGTGTGGACTCCGGGCCGATCCTGGCCCAGGAGCGCGTCGCCGTGCTGTCCGACGACACCGAGCAGAGCCTGCACGAGCGCATCAAGCCGGTCGAACGGCGCCTGCTCATCGATGTCGTGCGCGCGGTGGCGTCCGGAGAGCTCGAGCTGTCCGCCGCCGCTTCCGACGCACCCGCGTCCTGAAGACCCGATCCACCTCGAACACTGGAGCCCCGCATGGCCGGTCCTGCCGTCGATCCCGCCCTCTACCGATCCCGTGACCTCGTGCCCGTGCGCCGGGCCCTCATCTCCGTGAGCGACAAGACCGACCTACTGCCGCTCGCTCAGGCCCTGGATGCCGCGGGCGTCGAGATCGTGTCGACCGGCGGGTCCGCGGCGCTGTTGCGCGACGCCGGCCTCGCCGTCAAGGACGTCGCCGAGATCACCGGCTTTCCGGAGTCGCTGGGCGGGCGCGTGAAGACGCTGCATCCCAGCGTGCACGCGGGACTGCTGGCCGACCTCCGGCTCGAAGACCACGAGACCCAGCTCGATGCCCTCGGCATCCTGCCCTTCGAGCTCGTGGTGGTGAACCTCTATCCGTTCGTCGAGACCGTGGCCTCCGGCGCGGTGGGAGACGCGGTCGTGGAACAGATCGACATCGGCGGGCCGGCCATGGTGCGCGCCTCGGCCAAGAACTTCGCGAACGTCGCAATCGCCGTCTCGCCCGAGTCCTACCCCGCGATCATCGAGGCGCTCGGTGCCGGGGGCACCTCTCTGGCCCAGCGCCGCGAGCTCGCCGCCCGCGCCTTCGCGCACACGGCCGCCTACGACCGCGCCGTCGCCACCTGGTTCGCGGAGGAGACCCTCGAGGCGGAGGGCGATCTGCCCCAGCACCTGACGATCAAGGCCGAGCGGCTGAGCACGCTGCGCTACGGCGAGAACTCGCACCAGCGCGCTGCGATCTACACGCGCGCCGGCGCGCACGGCATCGCGCAGGCCGCGCAGATCCAGGGCAAGGAGATGTCGTACAACAACTACGTCGACGCCGACGCGGCCCTGCGTGCAGCCTTCGACATGGTCAAGCCGGCGGTGGCGATCATCAAGCACGCCAACCCGTGCGGCATCGCGGTCGCAGCGCCCAACGCGCTCGACCCCATCGCCTCGGCGCACCTGCGCGCGCACGAGTGCGACCCCGTCTCGGCGTTCGGCGGCGTGATCGCGGCCAACCGCACGGTCACCCTGAAGATGGCGGAGAACCTCCGCGACATCTTCACCGAGGTCATCGTCGCCCCCGACTTCGAGCCGGAGGCACTGGAAGTCTTCGCCCTGAAGAAGAACCTGCGTGTGCTCCGCCTTCCCGCCGACTGGCGGCAGGAGCCGATGGACGTGCGGCTGCTGTCCGGCGGGCTGCTGCTGCAGGACGCCGACCGCTTCCCCGACGACATCGAGTCTGTCGCCAAGAACTGGGAGCTCGTCTCCGGTGAGCGTCCGGACAGCCCCGAGGAGATGGAGAACCTCATCTTCGCGTGGAAGGCCTGCCGCGCCGTCAAGTCCAACGCGATCGTGCTCGCCCAGGGGCTTGCGACCGTCGGCATCGGCATGGGACAGGTCAACCGTGTCGACTCGTGCCGCCTGGCCGTCGAGCGCGCGGGCGAGCGCGCCGCCGGTTCGGTGGCCGCATCCGACGCGTTCTTCCCCTTCGCCGACGGCCCGCAGGTGTTGATCGACGCCGGCATCCGCACGATCGTCCAGCCCGGAGGATCAGTGCGCGATCAGGAGGTCATCGACGCGGCACGCGCCGCCGGAGTGACGATGTTCTTCACCGGAGAGCGCCACTTCTTCCACTGAGAGGGTCTGCGGCATCCGGCGGACGACCGGCCCCGATAGAGTGAGCGCACTTGGGGAAGGGAAGCGGATGTCGGGTGCGAACGAGGGCACGGCGGGCAGCGTCCAGACGAGGCCGCGCTGGCGGTTGAGCATCCAATCGCGGCTGCTCGTGATGCTCTTGGCCGTCGGCATCGTCTCGGCGGGTGTGGTCGGCACGATCGGCTACGTCAGCGGACAGGAGTCGCTGCGCGACGCGATCGTCGACAAACTGACCGCCGCGCGCGAGCTGCGCACGGGCGAGGTGTCCGCGCTGGTCGGCGAGATCCAGCGCGAAGCCTCGCTCGCCACCGACAACTCCAGCGCACGCGAGGCCTCGGTCGCCTTGAACGCGGGGTGGGACGCGCTCGCCGGCGCGACGCTGTCTCCCGCTCAGAACTCCGCGCTGGAGGGGTTCTACCGCGACGAGTTCCTGCCGAAGCTCGAGAAGCAGACCGGGGAACGGTACGCCGACCGTGCGTTCGTGCCCGACAGTGCGGCGGGCGCGTACCTGCAGTACTGGTACACCCGGCAGAACGGGGGCAGCCCGGCATCCCTCACCCTGACCGATCCGGGTGATGGCAGCGCGTACAGCGCGGCTCACGCTGCGGCCCAGGGCTACTTCGCGAACCTGGTCGAGACCGTCGGCTACCAGGACGTGCTCGTCATGGACCTCGACGCCAACGTCGTCTTCAGCGCCTACAACACCCCGGCGCTCGGCACCAACCTCGACGACGGTCCCTTCCGCGACAGCAAGCTCGCCGACGGCTTCCGCTCGGCGATGACGACCAACTCGATCGACACCGTCGTGACGACCGACATGGAGACCTGGGCACCCTCGGCAGGGGCGGCGACCATGTGGGTCGTGTCGCCCATCGGCGACGCGGGCGGCATCACCGGGGCGATGGCGCTGCAGGTGCCGGTGTCGTGGATCAACGATGTGACGACCGGGTACGGGCAGTGGCAGGCGCAGGGTCTCGGCGACACCGGCGAGATCTACCTCGCCGGCACGGACGGGCTCATGCGGTCGAACTCGCGGCAGCTCATCGAAGACCCCGGCACCTACGCGCAGAGCGTCATCGACAACGGCACGACGGCGGCGGACGCCGACCGGATCGTGGCGGTGGGCGACAGTGCGATTCTGCAGAACGTCGACCAGGAGCCGGTCCGCCGCGCGCTGGCCGGCCAGTCCGGCACGATGACCTCGTCCCAGTACATCGGCAGCGAGAGCATCACGGCGTACGGCCCGGCCAACATCGAGGGCCTGGACTGGGTCGTGGTCGCGCGCATGGAGACGTCGGAGGCTTTCGCGCCGATCACCGATTTCACCCGCACGCTGCTGCTGTCGACCCTGGGGCTGGTGCTCGCGATCAGCGTGCTCTCGCTGCTGCTGTCGCAGGCGTTCACCGGGCCGATCCGCCGGCTGGCCGTGGCCGTGCGGCGGATCGCCGGGGGCGACTACAGCGTGCGCGTCGCAGCGGGCGGCTCCGACGAGATGGGCGAGCTGTCGCGTGATTTCAACGAGATGGCCGCCGGCCTGCAGATCAAGCAGGATCTCATCGACCGCCAGCGGGCGGAGAACGACCGGCTGCTGCGGACGCTCATGCCCGACAGTCTCGCCGCCCGCTATCGCGAGGGCGAGCAGACGATCGCGGAGCAGCACGAGGACGTGGCCGTCGTCTACGCCGAGCTGCTCGGCTTCGACGACTTCAGCCGCGCTCTCGACGGACAGCAGGAGACCCTCGCGCTCAACGAGCTCATGCGCGGCTTCGACGAGGCGGCGGAGCGCGCCGGGGTCGAGTCGGTGCGCACCCTGCGCGGCGGATACCTCGCCAGCTGCGGCCTCACGGTGCCACGCGTGGACAACGCCCGGCGTGCCGTCGACTTCGCACTGGGGATGCGCGCGCACGTGCAGCGCTTCAACGAGCGCACCGGCGCCGCGTTGGATCTGCGCGCGGGCGTGGACACGGGCGCGGTCACGAGCGGGCTGGTCGCCCGCGCGAGTCTCGCCTACGACCTGTGGGGCGACGCGGTCGATCTGGCCAGTCGCGTGCGACGGGCGGCGGATGCCGGGGGCGTCTACGTGAGCGATGCCGTGCACGATCGGGTGCACGGGCTCTGGGAGTTCACCGAGGTCGGCACCGTCGACGCCTCCGGCCACACGAGCACCGTCTGGCGGATCGACGCATGATGTCGGTGCTCGCAGAGGGGTGGGTCTGGTGGGTGGGGGCGCTCGCCATCGGCGTTCCCCTCGTCCTGGTGGTGCTCACGGAGATCATCGGCGCGCTCCGCCGCCGCCGCAGCCCGGCCGTCCGCCCTCTGCTGCTGCTGCGCAACGCGGTGGTTCCCGTTGCGGCACTGGTCGTGCTGCTCGCCTTCGCGACGCGGTCGGACCAGGACCTCGTCTGGGTGCGCATCGTCGGCACGGTGCTCGGGTTCCTGCTCATCCTGCTGGTGCTGAGCGGCGTCAACGTCGCCTTGTTCTCGACGGCGCGTGAGGGCACGTGGCGCGAGCGCGTGCCCACGATCTTCGTGGAGATCGTGCGGTTGCTGCTGGTCGTGGTGGGACTCGCCGTGCTGTTCCAGGTGGTCTGGAACGCCGACATCGAGGGGTTGGTCGCCACGCTCGGTGTGACGTCGATCATCATCGGTCTCGCCCTGCAGAACGCGGCCGGCGGCATCGTCTCGGGCCTGCTGGTGCTGTTCGAGCAGCCCTTCAAGCTCGGTGACTGGCTCGACACGGGCGATGCCGAGGGACGCATCGTCGAGGTCAACTGGCGTGCCGTGCACATCGACACCGGCTCAGGGCTGCAGGTGATTCCCAACGCGACCCTGGCGGGCGCGTCGTTCAGAAACCTCAGCCGGCCGGCGGGCCCGTTCGTCGTCTCGCTGCCGGTGGTGTTCGCGCCCAGTGATCCGCCGCACGAGGTGGCGACGCTCCTTCGCCAGGTGGCCGACGATCTGCCCATGCGTCTTCCCGAGTGCGCCTCCAGCGTCGAGTACGGTGGTGCGGGCGCGTATCAGGTCGGCATCCCCGTCGCCGCCCCCAGCCAGTCGGGCGAGACGACGGCAGCCTTCCTCGGACGCCTCTGGTACGCCGCGCGGCGTCGAGGCCTGTCTCTGGACAAGATCGCGCCGGACGTCGCCGGCGATCGTGAGCAGCGCGAGGTCGTGCTCGATCGGGTGGCGCGGGCGCTCCATCTCGACGGCGAGCTGCGCGCCACCGCGCAGGAACTGTGCCGTGTCGAGCAGTACGCGGTCGGCGAGTACCTCGATCGCGCGGGTGTCGTCCCCTCCGCCGTCGGCTACCTGGTCGACGGCGCGGCCCGCCTCTCCGTGCCCACGGTGCGCGGCGACGTCGCCTGCGGGGATCTGCGTGACGGCGAGTTCGTCGGAAGCGCCGCCGTCACGCGTGAGCCGTCGCTGCTCACCGCCGTGGCCGTGGTGCCCTCGACGGTGCTCGTGATTCCGGTCGCCGTGGTCGCGCAGATCATCCGCGCCCATCCGGTGTTCGCGACCGAGCTCGGCGCCGACCTCGAACTTCGACGGGGTCAAGCGGCGCGAGTGCTCGACACCCCCTCTCCGTCCCTCGCGCGCGACTGATCGCCGAGGGCACCGCGGCATCCACGGGCACGGTCGGATGCCGCGCGCTGCCGTGTCCGAATTCCGCGAGCGTGCGCCGCGCAGCCGTGTCAGGCTGGACACATGCCACACGTCGACGCCACCGCCGCGATGACGTTCGACGAGCGCTACCGCGCCATCGACGCGCGCGACGTGCGCTTCGACGGCCAGTTCGTCACGGCCGTCCGTTCGACCGGCATCTACTGCCGACCCAGCTGCCCCGCGCGCACCCCGAAGCCTTCCAACGTCACCTTCTACCCCACGTCGGCGGCGGCGCACGAGGCGGGCTACCGCGCCTGCAAGCGGTGCCTGCCGGAAGCCGCACCCGGCTCTCCCGCGTGGGACCTGCGCGGTGACATCGCCGGGCGCGCGATGCGGCTCATCGCGGACGGCATCGTCGAGCGCGAAGGCGTTCCCGGGCTCGCCCGTCGCCTCGGCTACTCCACCCGCCATCTGACGCGTCTGCTCACCGCAGAGCTCGGCGCGGGGCCCCTCGCCCTCGCCCGTGCCCAGCGGGCGCACACCGCGCGGATGCTCCTCGTCTCCACCGACCTGCCGGCCGCCGACGTCGCCTTCTCGGCCGGATTCGCCAGCGTCCGCCAGTTCAACGACACGGTCCGTGAGGTATTCGGCCTCACTCCGGGCGAGCTGCGTGCCCGCCGGCCGGCGGCGGCGCGCGCGATGAGCGCCCCGGCCGCCGGGACGATCGATCTCGTCCTGCCCTACCGTGCGCCCTTCGACGCCGCCGGGTTGTTCGCCTGGATGCGTGCCCGCGCGGTCGAGGGCGTCGAAGACGCCGGTGCCGACTCCTTCGCCCGCGTCCTGCGTCTGCCCGGTGGTCCGGTGTGGTTCGCGATCCGGCTCGACGGGCCGGGGAAGCTGCGGCTGAACGCGCGCCTGACCCATCTCGGCGATCTCCCCGTGCTCGTCAGCCGGGTGCGGCGCCTGTTCGACCTCGACGCCGACCCGACGGCGGTGGATGCCGCGTTGTCGGCGCACCCTGCCCTCGCGCCGCTGGTCACGGCGGTCGGCGGCATCCGCGTGCCCGGCGCCGCCGACCCGCACGAGATGCTCATCCGCGCGATGATCGGTCAGCAGATCACGGTCGCCGCAGCACGTACGGCCCTGACCGCCCTGACCGACGCGCTGGGGGAGCGCGTGGCATCGCACGACGGCCTGGACCGCCTGTTCCCCACGATGGCCGCCATCGCCGCGCACGGCGCCGAGGTGCTGCGCGGCCCTGCCGCGCGCATCCGTGCGGTCACCGGCGCGGCCGCGGCGCTCGCCTCCGGCGAGCTCGACCTGGGGCCGGGCGATGACAGTCTCGCGCAGCGCGCGGCTCTGCTGGCGCTGCCGGGTATCGGCCCCTGGACCGCCGACTACGTGCGCATGCGCGTGCTGGGCGACCCCGACATCACGCTGCCCGGCGACGTCGCCGTCCGCGCGGGAGCGGCAGCCGCCGGCATCCCCGCCGATCCGCGCGGGTACGAGGCCTGGGCCGTCCGCACCGCGCCGTGGCGCAGCTACCTCACCGCTCACCTCTGGCGCGCCGCGCCGTCCACCGTGTCCCGCGCGCCCCGCGGGCACACCGCACCCCGCGAACGGAGCCCCCGATGACCGCGACGATCCAGACGATCCCCACCCCCGACGGACCCTTCACCCTGCTCGTCGACGATCACGCTCGGGTGCTGGCAAGCGGATGGAGTGCCGATCCCGCGGCCATCGTCGGACGCATCGCTCTGGCGCCCGCGGACATCCGTGAAGGCGACACGGATGCCGCGTCCGCCGTGCACGCCTACTACGCGGGTGACCTGACGGCGATCGACACGGTCGCCGTCGCCCAGACCGGCACCGCGATGCAGCTCGAGGGCTGGGTGACGCTGCGACGCATCGCTGCGGGACATCCCCTCACGTACGCCGAGTTCGCCACGGCGCTGGGCCGGCCCGCGGCCGTGCGGGCCGCGGCATCCATCTGCGCTCGAAACGCCCCGGCGCTGTTCGTGCCGTGCCATCGCGTGCTGCGCACCGGCGGCGCCCTCGGCGGATTCGCCTGGGGGCTCGAGGTCAAGCGCGCCCTGCTCGCGCGGGAGTCGGTCGCGCGCGCCTGACGCGCCACGGTGAAAAAACCCTTGCCCCGCGCGAAGTCAGCGGCATAGGCTGGAGGGCTGTCGCGCCCGTGTGAGAAACCGCGTGGGTCGCAGTCCCCGTTCACCGACTCCTTGGAGGAAGCCATGTCCACGGCCATCGTCATCACGAAGCCCGCCTTCCTCCGTCCGTCGAACGCCGCCCCGGCCGCGTTCGAGGCCGCCGGAATCGGTTGGGGATAACGCGCCGCGCGTCCTCCTTCGGCGGCATCGTCCCGCCGCGCGTTACCTCCGACAGGGCCTCTTCGTCCTGCCGCGCCTTCGTGCGCCCACCCGTCACCTCCGCCGGCCGCGTGACCCCGGCATCCGTTCCACCCCTCCGCAAGGATCATGACCTCCTCCTCAACGCCCTCCGAGCTCACCCCTCCCGTCGAGCGCCTGTCGACGGTGCGCGCGCTCGCGCGTCTCTACCCCTTCGCCCGATCCGTCCTGCCCCGGCTCGTGCTGGGCGCCGTCAGCGCGCTCGTGGCGAGCCTGCTCGCTCTGTCTATCCCGCTCGTGCTCGAAGTGCTCGTGCAGGGCCCGATCGCCGCGGGCGCCAGCGCCGCGGGCGATCGCAGCCAGCTCGTGTGGGGCGCCGCGCTCATCCTCGTGCTCGGGCTTCTCGAAGCCGTCATGGTGTGGCTGCGGCGCTGGTTCGTGCTCGCACCGTCGACCAAGGTCGAATACGACCTGCGCACGAGCTTCTACGAGCGCCTCCAGCGCCTGCCGGTCGCCTTCCACGACCGCTGGCAGTCGGGCCAGCTGCTCTCGCGCATGATGCAGGACATCAGCATGCTGCGACGCTGGATGGCCTTCGGCATCGTGCTGCTCGTCGTCAACCTGCTGACGATCCTCGTCGGCATGGCGCTGCTGTTCCGCTGGCACTGGGCGCTCGGCGTCACCTTCCTGATCGTCTGCGCACCGCTCTGGTACGCCGGCTATCGGTTCGAGAAGACGTACGGCACGCTCGCGCGCCAGAGCCAGGACCAGGCCGGCGACCTCGCGACCAGCGTGGAGGAGAGCGTCCACGGCATCCGTGTGCTGAAGGCGTTCGGGCGCGGAAAGCACGCCCTGCTCAAGTTCACCCGTCAAGCCGAGACGCTCCGCGAGACCGAGCTGAGCAAGGCGCGCGCCGTCGGCTGGATCTGGTTCTGGCTCGTGCTGCTGCCCGAGATCGCGTTCGCCCTGTGTCTCGGTGTCGGCATCGTGCTGCAGCAGCTCGGCCAGCTCGGCATCGCCGAGCTCGTCGCGTTCTTCGCGATGGCCACCGTGCTGCGCTGGCCGATGGAGTCCATCGGCTTCCTCTTCTCGTTCCTGCTGGATGCCCGCACCGCCAGCGACCGCATCTTCGAGGTGTTCGACGAACAGAACACGATCACCGATCCCGCAGCGCCCGTCGCGCTGGGCAGCTCGCGCGGTGCACTCGCGTTCGAGGGTGTGCACTTCCGCTATCAGGATGCCGGGGATGGCGAACGGGATCTGCTCGACGGCATCGATCTGACGCTCGTCCCGGGCGAGACGATGGCGCTCGTCGGGCTCACCGGATCGGGAAAGACGACCCTGACCACTCTGCCCGCACGTCTGTACGACGTCACCGCCGGGCGGGTGACGATCGATGGCGTGGACGTGCGCGACCTCACTCTGAAAGAGCTGCGCACCCACGTCGGCATGGCCTTCGAGGATTCGACGCTGTTCTCCCAGACGGTGCGCGAGAACGTGCTGCTCGGTCGCGAAGACCTGGTGCCGGGCAGCGCGCAGGCCGAGGGCGTGCTGCGTGAAGCGCTCGCCGTCGCACAGGCCGGCTTCGTCGACGACCTGCCCGACGGGGTCGACACGATCATCGGCGAAGAGGGGCTCTCGCTCTCGGGCGGCCAGCGCCAGCGTCTGGCGCTGGCGCGCGCGGTCGCGGCGCGCCCCGCCGTGCTCGTGCTCGACGACCCGCTGTCGGCGCTCGACGTCGACACCGAGGCGCTCGTGGAGGATGCCCTGCGCGAGGTGATGGCCGACACGACGACCCTCGTGATCGCGCACCGGCCCTCGACCGTCACGCTCGCCGACCGGGTGGCGCTGCTCGAAGAGGGACGCATCACCGCCGTCGGCACCCACGCCGAGCTGCTGCGCACCAGCGAGCACTACCGGCACGTCATCTCGAGCCTCGAGGATGCCGAAGCAGAAGAGAACGCCCGCCTGCGGGAGACGGAGGTAAACCTGTGAGCACGGCATCCGTCGCCGGAACCACCGGTGAAGATCGCTCGGACTACACGCGCGACGAATCGCGCGCCATCCGCCAGCGTTCGCTGCGACTGCTGGGATCGCTCGTCGATCCGCTGCGGTGGCAGCTCGTGCTGGCCCTCGTCGTGCTCGTGGTCTCCACCGCGCTGCGCGTGGCCGGCCCTGCCCTGATCGCCTACGGACTGAACACCGCGTTGCCGCAGGCGATGCAGGACGCCGACTGGATGCCGACCATCGTCATCGTCGCCGTGTACCTCATCGCCGGCGTCGGCGGTGCCGCGCTCATCGGCTGGTACGCGGTGGTCGCCGCGCGCCTGACGCAGGCCGTCATGCTCGATCTGCGCACCCGGATCTTCCTGCACACGCAGCGACTCAGTCTCGAGTTCCACGAGTCGTACACCTCGGGGCGCATCATCTCGCGTCAGACGAGCGACCTCGACTCCATCCGCGAGCTGCTCGACGGGGGCCTGAACGAGCTCGTCTCCGGCGTGCTCTACGGGGCGTTCACCCTGATCGCGCTGCTGCTGCTGGACTGGCAGTCGGGCGTCATCCTCGCGATCGCCGGCATTCCGCTGTACCTGCTGATGCGCTGGTTCTACCGCAACTCGCAGCGCGCATACCGTGAGTCGCGGGTGGTCAGCGCCAAGGTCATCGTCAAGTTCGTCGAGACGATGACCGGCATCCGCGCCGTCAAGGCATTCCGCAAGGAGCCGCGCAACGACGAGGAGTTCGGTGACCTGTCGGGTCAGTACCGCGACGTCAACATGCGCTCGCTGCGTCTGTTCGGCACCTTCGAGCCGGGGATGATGGCGGTCTCGGCCTTCGCCGTGGCCGGTGTGCTGCTGTGGGGCGGGCTGCGTGTGGTCGACGGTGCGCTGCTGGTGGGAACGCTGCTCGCCGCCGTGCTGTACGTCCGCAACTTCTTCTCGCCCCTCCAGGAAGTCGCGATGTTCCTGAACTCGTACCAGTCGGCGACCGCCGCGCTGGAGAAGGTCTCGGGTGTGCTCGAGGAGCGGCCCACCGTGCCCGACCCGGCACGCCCGGTCGACCTGTGGAAGGCCGCGGGGCACGTCGAGTTCCGGGACGTCGTCTTCGGCTACTCCGACGAGCGCACGATTCTGCCGCACTTCTCGCTCGACATCCCCGCCGGTCAGACCATCGCCCTGGTGGGAACGACCGGGGCCGGCAAGTCGACGCTCGCCAAGCTCGTGTCACGGTTCTACGACCCGTCGCGAGGCGCCGTGACACTCGATGGCGTCGATCTGCGGGAGCTGCACCCCAAGGACCTCCGCCGCGCCATCGTGATGGTCACGCAGGAGGCGTACCTGTTCAGCGGCACGGTCGCCGACAACATCGCGCTCGGAAAGCCCAACGCGACGTTCGAGGAGATCCGCGCGGCTGCCCGTGCCGTCGGCGCGGACACCTTCATCGAGCGGCTGCCGGACGGGTACGACACCGACGTGAACAAGCGTGGCGGTCGCGTGTCGGCGGGACAGCGCCAGCTGATCTCCTTCGCCCGCGCCTTCCTCGCCGACCCCGCCGTTCTCATCCTCGATGAGGCGACGGCGTCGCTGGACATCCCCAGCGAGCGGCAGATCCAGGCGGCGCTGCAGACGCTGCTCGCCGACCGCACCGCGATCATCATCGCGCACCGGCTGTCGACCGTGTCGATCGCCGACCGCGTGCTGGTGATGGAGCACGGTCGCATCATCGAGGACGACACCCCCGCCAGCCTCATCGCCGGAACGGGCAAGTTCGCGCAGCTGCACAGTGCGTGGAAGCAGTCGCTCGTCTGACGCCGCCGCGGGCCTTCCCCGCTCGCAGATTCGGAGATGAGCAAGAGAATCGGATGCCGCGGCGCGCGGCATCCGATTCTGGTGACGTGCTCCGATTCTGGTGCGGGCTGGTGCGGGCTGGGCTGGAAGGGGCGCGGCTGCGTCAGCGCGCGAGGTGGAGGCACTGCGCGATCGCGCGGAGGATCGCCGCCTCGACGCGCGGCCACTGGTGCACGACCTCGGCGTACGTGAACCGGAGCACCGTGTAGCCGTGGGCGATCAGTTCCCGATCGTGGTGCAGGTCGCGGCCGCGGTCGGCGGCAGAGGAGTGGAAGGCGTAGCCGTCGAGCTGCGTGACGAGACGGTCTCCGATGAGGCCGTCGACGCGGTGTCCGAGCAGCAGCACCTGTTGGCGCACGGGCAGCCCGAACGCGCGGATCCGTGAGACGAACAGCGTCTCGATGCCCGAGTCGCTGAGGCCCGTGAGGTCGCCGGCCAGCCGCCGCGCGGCGGGCGTGTTCCAGCGGTAGCGCTGCAGCACCGCCAGCGGCAGCCGCTCGAGTCGCACCGCCGACTCCCACACGACCAGCGCGTCCTCGTACGACAGGCATCCGGCGATGTGCGCGAGGGCATCGGGGACCGACTCGACGAGGGCGTGTGGGTGCGCCGGCACCATCGGTGCATCCCAGTGGAAGACCGGCGGGGCGATGTCACCGCTCGGCGGCGGCCGATGCGCGTGAGCGCGGACGTGCAGATGCGGCCGACCGGTCGTGCCCGGCGGCATCCACCATCCCCGGTGCTGCGCCGCGGAGGCGCAGGCCAGCCGCGCGCTCACCTCGGCGGCGTGCACCAACGCGTCCGGGGCCGCGGACGTCGCGACCCAGTAGCGGCGCACGCGGCGGACCTCCCCGGCCGAGATCGCCGCCCGCAACGTGGCGGGGCGGATGCCGACATCGAGTACCGCCTGCCGATGCACGATGCCGCCACCCGCCTCCACCAACTCCCGGATCCCCACACGTCGAGTCTGCGTCCGCCCGCGCCGCCGAGGCCGGGCACCCCTCTGGAGTGGGGACAACTCGCCCGCACCCGCCGCAGGGGAGGAGCCTGCGTCTCATGAACAGACGCGGAGGGTGTGAACGGATGCGGATGCCGCAGCGCGCGGCATCCGCATCCGTTGCTCATCTCCGCATCCGGTGAGGCGACGACGACCGCGGCCGCGGCAGCGGTCAGTCGGACGGCGTGTCGAGATCGACCTCGAAGACCTCGCTGCGCCCGTCCGGCGTCGTCACGACCACCTCACGGGTGCCGGAGCCGCCGGGGAACACCCGCAGCTCGAGGCCCTCGAGGTAGTCGTAGTCGGGACGGTCGTGGCGGGCGCCCCACGGCAGCACCGCGCCGGGGCGCACGTACAGCGGCAGCGAATCGAAGCCGTGCGTCTCACGACGCCACCGTCCGCCCTCGACGTGCTCGCCGCTCAGCAGCGACGTCCACTCTCCGTCCGGCAGGTAGAACTCCGCCTCTCCGCTCGCGGACATCACCGGCGCGACCAGCAGCGACGGGCCGAGCATGTACTGCCGATCCAGGTAGGCGACGGCCGGGTCGTCCGGGAACTCCAGGGCCATCGGACGCAGCAGGGGGATGCCGGTGCGCGCGGCATCGACGCCGAGCTGATGCAGATAGGGCATGAGTCTCATCTTCAGGTGCGTGAAGCGGCGGGTCACCTCCACCGCCTCCTCGTCGAAGGCCCAGGGCACGCGGTAGGAGTCCGACCCGTGGAAGCGGGAGTGCGAACTGAGCAGCCCGAATGCCGTCCAGCGCTTGAACACCGCGGCATCCGGAGTCCCCTCGAAGCCGCCGATGTCGTGACTCCAGTAGGCGAACCCGCTCATGGCGAGGGACAGGCCGCCGCGCAGTGTCTCGGCCATCGAGGTGAAGGTCGAGGTCGAGTCGCCGCCCCAGTGCACCGGCATGCTCTGGCCGCCCGCGGTCGCCGACCGGGCGAACAGCACGGCGTCGCCCTCGCCGCGGTCCGTGACCAGCACGTCATGGACGGCGCGGTTGTACAGCTCCGTGTAGAGGTTGTGCATGCGCTGCGGGTCGCTGCCGTCGGCCCACACGACGTCGGTGGGGATGCGTTCGCCGAAGTCGGTCTTGAAGCAGTCGACGCCCTGGGCGGTCAGCCCGCGCAGCTTCTCCTGGTACCACGCCGTCGCGTCGGGATTCGTGAAGTCGACCAGACCCATCCCCGCCTGCCACAGATCCCATTGCCAGATGGAGCCGTCAGCGCGCCGCACGAGGTACCCGGCATCCGCCGCCTCGCGAAACAGCGGCGAGCGCTGTGCGATGTACGGGTTGATCCAGACGCACACGCGCAGGTCGCGCTCATGCAGTCTCGCGAGCATCCCGTCGGGATCGGGGAACACGCGCGCATCCCACTCGAAGTCGCACCAGTTGAACTCGCGCATCCAGAAGCAGTCGAAGTGGAACACCGACACCGGCAGCTCTCGGGCCGCCATCTCGTCGATGAACGAGGTGATCGTGGCTTCGTCGTAGGCGGTCGTGAAGCTCGTCGACAGCCACAGACCATACGACCAGGCGGGCACCACGGGCGGGCGTCCCGTCAGCGCCGTGTAGCGGCGCAGCACATCGGCCGGGGTGGGGCCGGCGATGACGAAGTACTCCAGCACCTCGCCGGGTACGGAGAACTGCACGCGCTCGACGGCTTCCGAGCCGACCTCGAACGAGACATGTCCCGGATCGTTCACCAGCACGCCGTAGCCGCGGTTGGTCAGGTAGAACGGCACGTTCTTGTACGCCTGCTCGCTCGAGGTGCCGCCGTCCGCGTTCCAGATGTCGACGGTCTGTCCGTTCTTGACCAGCGGGCCGAAGCGCTCGCCGAGGCCGTAGACGAGCTCGCCGACGCCGAGATCGAGCTGCTCGTGCACGTACGCGGGCGCTGCGCTGGCGCGCTGTCCGGCGCGGGCGGTGCCGACGATGCCGGCGTCGACCTGCGCGTCGGCCGCCACGCGCAGGTAGCCCTGCGACTTGTGGCCACTGCCGGTGACCCGGCGTCCGTCGACCTCGAAGGCGAGATCCCAGGGGGCACCCGCGGCGACCCGCGCCGTGAGCAGGCCGGCGCGAACCGTGCCGCCGCTCGGGGTGATCTCGACGCCGTCGGCCGAGCCTCCCGCGCCGGGAAGCGCGAAGCCGCCGTGCCAGGGGGCGCCGGTGTGGTGCGCGATCCGTACGCGGATGACGCCGTCGGCGGGGGAGGAGAGGGTCGTGGTCAGCACGGGCCGGTTGAGCACGTCGCCGCGTCGTGCGATGACGGCCGTGGGGGCGGTGACCATCAGGCCGGGACCGTCGGCGGTGTCGGGGATCTGCCAGATGTCGTACGCCTCCTGTGCGTACAGGGCGGCGACACCGGGTCGCAGCTGCCAGAACCCGTCGGTGAACTTCATTACTTGACTGCTCCTGCCGTGATGCCCCGGGTGAGGGTGCGCTGGAAGATGAGGAAGAAGATGAGCGTCGGGATGATGCCCAGCAGCGCCGACGCGCTGGTCGTGGTGACATCCATGAGGCGGTCACCCTGCAGGACGCTGATGGCCACCGGCACCGTCTGGTTCGCGTTCGACGCGAGGAACGTCAGCGGAATGAGGAACTCGTTCCACGTCCAGATGAAGAAGAAGATGAGCAGCACCGAGAGTGTCGGGCGGCTGATCGGGAAGACCACGCGCCAGAGGATCTTCCAGCGTCCGGCTCCGTCCAGGGATGCCGCCTCCAGCACTTCCTTGGGGAACGTGCCGTACACCGACGACAACAGGTAGGTGCCGAACGCGGCCTGCACGACGGTGAAGACGATGATCACCGACCACACGTTGTCGTAGAGGCCGACCGATTTGAACATGTAGTACAGCGGGTACAGCAGCGCCTCCTGCGGCAGCAGGTTCGCGAGCAGGAACAGCAGCACGATCCAGGTGCGTCCGCGTACGCGCCCGATGCCGATCGCGAAGGCGTTGAGCATCGAGATCAGCACGGCCAGCACGGCGACGATGCCCGAGATGAACACCGAGTTCCACACCTTCTGCGGAAAGTTGACGCGCTCCCAGAACGTGGTGATGCCGGTGAAGTCGAGGGCCTGCGGCAGAGCGAGTGGGCCGGAGGTGGCGTAGTCGGTGGGAGATTTGAACGAGTTCACCAGGACGAGGTAGAAGGGCGCGATCACGAGGAGCGCGCCGACGATGACGAGGGCGAGCAGGAGCCAGTCGACTCCGCGCTTGGTCACCATGCCGCCGCGCCCGCGTCGCCCGGAGGGCGCGCGGCGGGGGCGCGCCGTCGTGGTGAGTACGGTTCCGGCAGCCATCACAGGCCCGCCCTTTCTTTGCGTTCGAGAGAGTTCTGCACGCGGATGAACACGATCGACACGATGACGACGAGGATCGTGAGCACGGTGGCGATCGTCGCGCCGTAGCCGACGTCGCGCTTCGTGAAGAACTCCTGGTAGGCGTAGTACGAGGGAACGAGGGTCGCTCCGGCGGGTCCCCCGCGGGTGATGACGTAGACCGGGCCGAACACCTTGAGAGCGGCGATCGTGCAGGTGAGGGTCACGACGAAGATCTCCGGACGGATGATGCTGACCGTGATCGAGGCGAACCGCTGGAACCAGTTGGCTCCGTCGAGTTCCGCCGCCTCGTACAGCTCCGGATCGACGCGCTGCAGTGCCGCCATGAAGACCACCACCGGGTACCCGATCTGCACCCAGACCAGCACCACCATGAGCACGAGCAGGGCGGAGGGCATCTGTCCCAGCCAGTCGTAGGGGGCGATGCCGATGCCGCCGAGCAGCTGATTGAGGGCGCCGTCGCTGCCGGGGCGCACGATCCAGCCGATCACGATGCCGGCCACGGCGACCGGGAGGATCTGCGGAAGGTAGTAGGTCGCCCGCAGGAAGCTGCCGACGCGGCCGACGAACTTGCGTCCGACGACGTCGAACAGGAGAGCGGCGATGAGAAGGCCCACGATCGTGGGCACGATCACCATCGCGATGACCATCCACACCGAGTTGAGGAACGACGTCCAGAAGGCCTCGTCGCCCACGAGCTTGATCCAGTTGGCGGCCCCGATGAACGTGGGTGCGCGCACCCCCTTCCAGCTGGTGAAGGTGAGATAGACGTTCCAGACGAGGGGGACGATGACGATGATCAGCAGCAGGAGGAAGCCCGGCAGCAGGTAGAGCCAGTAGGCTCCGCGCCCACGCCCGCGTTGCGGGATGGCGGGTTCATCGTCGATGACGCGGGTGCGGCGAGCACGTGCGGTGAGCGACATGGGGATGCTTTCCGTTCGGTGGTGGGGGCGGCCGTCAGCCGCCCCCACCGGATCTCACAGGGGCCTCAGCGGTAGTCCGCGGTGCCCTCGTCGTAGGCCGTGCCCAGGTTCGCGTTCGTCGTCGCGGCATCCTGCGTGCCCGTCACGAGGCCCTGCAGCTGCTGCACGATCACGTCGTAGAAGCCGGGCGCGGGCCAGTCCGGGTAGAAGGACAGTCCGTCCTGGCCGAGGATGCCGTTGAACGTCGAGATCAGGTCCTTGCTCTTGGCGTCGGTGATGTCTTTCGGATCGGCCGCAACGGGCAGACCGCCGTTGTTGCCGATGATGGCCTGGATCTCCGGTCGCATCGTGATGTCGATGAACTTGTAGGCGAGATCCTTGTTCTTCGCGTTCTGCGGCACCACCCAGAGGTTGCCCGAGGAGCCGAGCGAGAGCGTGGAGCCGGGGAAGGCCTGCATCGTCCAATCGAAGCCGGTTGCCTGCTCCGTGAAGCGCCCGTACCACCACGAGCCCGACACGAAGATGGGTGCGGTGCCGTTGATGAACGACACTCCCGCGTCCTCGGCCTTGATGGAGGAGACGTCCTTGGCGATGTAGCCCTTGGCGACGTAGTCCTTCAGGGTCTCGCTGGCGTAGCTCGTCTCGGCGCCCTGCCAGTCGACCGGGTTCTTGTAGAGCTGGTAGTCGTTGACCCAATCCCGGCTGCCCTTGGCCAGCGCCAGCTGGTACCAGAGCTGACCGAGCGGGTACTCCGCACCTGCTTCCGCGAGCGGCGTGATGCCCTTCGCCACGAACGCGTCGAGCACCTTGATGAACTCGTCGTAGGTGGTCGGAATCTGCAGGCCCGCCGCAGCGAACGCGTCCTTGTTGTAATAGACGCCGACGAACTCTCCGTAGTTCGGCACGCCGTACCAGGTGTCGCCGCCCATGACGCCCTTGTCGGTGTACTTCGCGGTGGTCTGCAGCGACGGTGCGAGCTTGTCGGCCCAGCCGTACTGTGCGACGGCGTCGGAGATATCGCTGATCAGCCCGGTCGAGGCGAGGAAGCCCGCGGTCGCGTTGCCCTTGTTGAACTCCATGACGTCGGGGGCGGCGTCGGTGTCGAGCACTTGGCTCGCCGTCTTCTGGATCTGTTCGAACGACTTCTCCTCGAACTCGACCTTCGCTCCGGTCTCCTTCTCGAAGACGTTGATGGCCTCGGCCCACGCCTTGCCCATCGCGCTGTCGGCGCCTTCGTAGTGCCAGAGCTTCAGGGTCTGGCCGGCCCCGTCGGTGCTGCCACCGTCGGTGTCGCCGGACGACGAGCAGGCGCTGACGCCCAGTGCGGCGGCGGTGAGAACGGCGGCGGCGGTCAGTACCCGCGCCCGCCCGGTGATTCGTGCCATCGTCGGCACTCCTTTCGGTGGGCCGTCATCGGCCCGGTCTGTGATTGCGGTGTTCAGTTGCGATCTTCAGTTGCGTGTGATGCGGTGAGGTGGCTATCGAAGCGCTTCGATGATGAGCGAACGGAAGGGCTTCCGGTCGGAGGGTTCACACCGAGGGAGGGGCGGTCACCGACCCTGCGTCGCGGTAGACGGGGGCGAGGAGATGAATGCCGGTCGGGCGGTGCGGATCGTCGATCCTCGCCAGAGCGAGGTCGACGGCGAGATCGCATGAGGCCTCGGGGATCAGGGGGATGGTGTCGACCTGGATCGGCAGCTTCGTGGTGTCGAAGGATGCCGCGATCGAGACGATCGAGATGTCAGACCCCACCCGGATCCCGCGCTCGGTCAGGGCGTCCAGAACCGCCGCGTGCATGTCGTCGACACCGTGCAGCAGCAGGGCGCTGGCACCGGCGTCGAGAGCGTCGCCGACGGCGGTGCGCACGGCATCCGCCTCGGTCACGACCTCTCCGGTCGTGGCGAACGTGTGCGCCAGCCCGCGCTCGTCGGCCCGGTCGGCGACGGCCCGGCGAACGCGCGGGGGGAAGTTGGAGAGCCGGTAGGTGCTCTCGGGCTGACCGATCAGGGCGATCCGGCGGTGCCCGGCATCGGCAACTCGATCGACCGCCAGGCGCGCGGCCGCCTCGAAGTCGAGGTCGACGCAGTCGATGCCCTCGTGATCGTCGGGGATGCCGATGAACACCGTCGGCGTCGTGATCGCTCGGGCGATCGCGACGCGCTCATCGTCGGGAGCGACGTCCAGGACGAGGATCGCGTCGACCAGTCCCGACGCGGTGACCCGGTGCATTCCTTCGGAAGCCTGCTGATCGGTCAGCAGGAGGATGTCGTAGTCGTGCCGACGTGCGGCCACGGCGGCGGCCAGCACGAAGGACATGTGGGTGGGGGCGTGGGTCTCGCGGCGCAGCGGCTCGGTCAGGGCGAAGATGTGCGTGACGCGTCCGGCCAGCATGCGTGCCCCCGCGTTCGGCGCGTAGCCGAGGCGATGTGCCGCATCGACGACCCGACGGCGCGTGTCGGGAGAGATCGGGCGTTTGCCGCTCAGCGCATAGGAGACGGTGCTGATCGACACGCCGGCGGCCGCGGCCACCTCATCGATGCGTGCCATGCCGACTCCTCTGTCGTATCGAAGCGCTTCGAGCGAAGCTGGTGATCACGATAGAGCGCGCGGCGTCATCGACGCAAGAGTTTTGTGGAGCTTGGCAACAAACAGGATCATCGGGCGGTTCCCTGGCGCCCGGCTCGGCTGCTCCTACAGACGGACTTCGGCGACGACCTCGCCGAACTCGGTCTCGCCGACGGGGGTGAACCCGACCCTGCGGAAGAACGCATCGGGGCCGCCCTGCCCCTCCTCGTAGATCACGTGCACGTGGTCCATGCCGCGGCTGCGGGCCTCTTCCAGGAGCTGCTCGACGGCGAACCGGCCGACCCCGCGGCCCTGGTCGTCGGCGTCGACGTTGATGCGCCAGAGCACGGAGCGGAAGTGCTCGCTCGGCGCCTCGGGATCGAAGTTCGCGCTCACGAAACCGACGACCTCGTCACCGTCGAGCACCACGCGCTGCCACGCGGTGCTGGGGTTTGCCACCGTGCCGGCGACGGCATAGCTGGTGGGGGCGAGATACTGCTCCTGCCCCGGTTTGAGCGACATCGTGTTGACGGCGACGATCGTCGCGGCGGACAGTTCCTCGAGGCGCAGCTCGGTCATGCCCTCAGGCTACCCCGGGCGAAAGCGCGGGCGGCACCCTCCGAATGGTGAGAAAACCCCCAGCGCTGCGCGTGCGCAAGAGGATGCCGAGGAGCGGGGCGCGAATTATCTTGACGTCAAGATAGTTTCCGTCGATGCGATAGCCTGGAGGCGACCCCGCGACGCTCACCACGACGCCCACGACGACGCTCACGACGGAGAGATCACACGTGCCCGAGTCCACCATCATCTACACCCACACCGACGAAGCGCCGGCCCTGGCGACGGCATCGTTCCTGCCGATCGTGAAGGCCTTCGCCGGGCAGGCGGGCGTCGAGATCGACACCCGCGACATCTCGCTGGCCGGCCGCATCCTCGCCGCTTTCCCGCAGCGCCTCGCGCCCGAGCAGCAGGTCGGCGACGCCCTGGCCGAGCTCGGTGGACTCGCTACCCTTCCCGAGGCCAACATCATCAAGCTGCCGAACATCTCGGCATCCATCCCGCAGCTGAAGGCCGCGATCGCGGAACTGCAGTCGCAGGGCTACGACATCCCCGACTATCCCGACGACGCGTCCACGGTCGAGGAGAAGGACATCCGCGCCCGCTACGACCGCATCAAGGGCTCCGCGGTGAACCCCGTGCTGCGCGAGGGCAACAGCGACCGCCGCGCGCCGCTCGCGGTCAAGAACTACGCCAAGAAGCACCCGCACCGCAACAAGCCCTTCGCGGCCGGGTCCAAGACCCGCGTCGCCACCATGGGGCACGACGACTTCAAGAGCAACGAGAAGAGCTGGATCGCCGCGCACGACGACGTCCTGAGCATCCGTCACACCGCCACGGACGGGACGGTCAGGGTTCTCAAGGAAGGGCTGAAGGTGCTGCCGCGCGAGGTCGTGGACGCCACGTTCCTCTCCGCGAAGGCTCTCGACGCCTTCCTCGCCGACACGATCGCGCAGGCCAAGGCCGAGAACGTCCTGTACTCCGTGCACCTGAAGGCCACGATGATGAAGGTCAGCGACCCGATCATCTTCGGCCACGTCGTCCGCGCGTTCTTCGCCGACGTCTTCGACGCGTACGGAGAGCAGCTCGCCGCGGCGGGCCTCAACGGCAACAACGGACTCGGCTCGATCCTCGCCGGTCTCGGCGAGCTCGCCGACGGTGAGGCGATCTCGGCCCGCATCGCGCAGGACCTCGAGACCGGCCCGCGGCTCAGCTACGTCAACAGCGACAAGGGCATCACCAACCTGCACGTGCCCTCCGACGTCATCGTCGATGCGTCGATGCCCGCTCTCGTGCGCAACGGCGGCAAGCTGTGGGGCGTCGACGGCGCCGAGGACGACACCATCGCGGTCATTCCCGACTCGTCGTACGCCGGCGTCTACCAGGCCGTGATCGACGACGTCATCGCCAACGGCCCCCTCGACCCGGCGACGATCGGTACCGTGCCGAACGTCGGCCTCATGGCGCAGGCCGCCGAAGAGTACGGCAGCCACGACAAGACCTTCGAGATCCCCGCCGACGGTGTCGTCGAGGTGCTGGACTCCGCCGGCACCGTGCTCATCGAGCACCACGTCGAGAAGGGCGACATCTGGCGCGCGACCCAGGCCAAGCACATCGCGATCATGGACTGGGTGCGCCTGGCCGTCACCCGCGCGCGGGCCACCGGCGTTCCCGCCGTCTTCTGGCTCGACGTCAACCGCGCCCACGACGCGCAGCTCATCGGCAAGGTGCACCAGGCGCTCGCGACGCTGGACACCGGCGACATCACCATCGTGATCCTGCCTCCGGAGGAAGCGACACGCTACACGCTCGCGCGCCTGCGCAAGGGCGAGGACACGATCTCGGTGACCGGCAACGTGCTGCGCGACTACCTCACCGACCTGTTCCCGATCCTCGAGGTCGGCACATCGGCCAAGATGCTCTCGATCGTCCCGCTGCTGGCGGGCGGCGGCCTGTTCGAGACGGGCGCGGGCGGCTCGGCTCCCAAGCACGTGCAGCAGCTGCTGGAGGAGGACTACCTGCGGTGGGACTCGCTCGGTGAGTTCTTCGCGCTGGCGGCGTCCTTCGAGCATCTCGCCGAGTTCACCGGCAACGCGAAGGCGAAGACCCTCGCCGACACGCTGGATGCCGCCACCGGCACCTTCCTCGAGGAAGACCGTTCGCCGGGCCGTTCGCTCGGGACGATCGACAACCGCGGCAGCCACTTCTACCTCGGCCTGTACTGGGCTCAGGAGCTGGCCCGTCAGACCGCGGATGCGCAGCTCGCCGCGGTATTCGCGCCCGTCGCCGAGAAGCTCGCCGCGGCGGAGCAGCAGATCGTTGCCGAGCTGAACGGGGTGCAGGGCCACCCGGTCGACATCGGCGGCTACTACCACCCCGACGAGGCGAAGGTCTCCGCGGTGATGCGCCCCTCCGAGACGCTCAACGCGGTCATCGACGCGCTCTGACCCACAGGCGGATACGAGAGAACGGCCCGGGGTGATACCCGGGCCGTTCTCGTTGCGGCGTGCGCGGCGAGCCGAAACGCGTCGCGAGCGTCAGTCGTGGATCCAGACGTCGACTCCCGTCGGCGACCAGTCGTAGATCTGCTTTGCGCGGTAGTTCGGCATGCCCACGCAGCCGTGGCTCTGCGGCGTGCCGAAGTTGTTGTGCCAGTAGACGCCGTGGAACGCCTCATCGCCGTTGAAGTACATGACCCACTCGACGTTGGGCACGTCGTAGTTCCAGTACGGGTTGTTCGGATCGGTGCTCGTCATCGTCTGCGAGCGGATGTGGCTGTTGATGCGGAAATGGCCCGTGTACGTCGGAGACTGCGCGACGCCGCTGGAGATCGGCCACGAGTCGACGACGGCGCCGTTCTCCTTGAGATAGAGCATCTGTTCGCTGAGGTTGACCTCGAGAAGGCGCTGCAGCGTGACGGTGGATGCCGGGGTCAGCGTCACCGGCAGCGCGAAGGCGGCCTTGCCCGCGTCGAGCTGCGCGGCGAACTCCTTCGCCACCGCGCTCGTGTCCCCGAGTGTGCGGCCATCGGCTCCGGGAACGCTGGTTTCCAGCACCGTTCCATCGGAGTTGGTGATCACGGTGCCGTTGGCGGGAGCGCGGTTGACGGCCGCGGGCAGTGCATCGACGGCAGCCTGGATCTTCGCGGCATCCGCCGTGATCGAGAACGCCCCGGACGCGTCGGGAGTGACCGTCAGCCACGACGCCGCGGTTGCGGGGTCGATCGGTACGGTGCGCTCGTCGCCGACGTAGAAGCCGATCGTCTGCAGCATGCCGTTGAGCTGATCGGCTGCCGACTGGGCTCGTTCGCTCGTCGCGGGCGGGGCGACCGGCACGCTCGCGGCCGAGACCGTGACGGTGCTCTTTCCCGCGACGAAGGCGTCGTGCACCGCGGCGGCGATCGCGTCGAGGTCGAGTCCGGTGCCGGCCACCGCCGGCGTCACGGTGTACGCGGTGCCGGTGAACGACACCTGCGCGGGCACGGGGGCGGTGAAGGCCGAGGGCAATGCCGCACGCAGGGCGGCCTCTGCGCGGTCGGCGTCCAGCGTGACGGGGGCGTCGAGCCCGTCGCCGAACCACTGGGTCACGTTCCACATCGGCCGCGCAGCGAACGCGCGGTCCGCGAGGCCGTGGGCATCGACGGTGGCGCCCAGCTGTGCGGCCGTGACGGTCGGTCCTCCTTCGCCGAGAACCACGGTGGTCGCGCCCAGCCGCTGAGAGATCGCGTCGGTGGCCGCTCCCGCCGTGAGGAAGCCGACGGGAACGCCCGCGATCGCGGTGCCGGGGGCGATGAGGACGAGTGAGGCCGTGACGGCGCCTGCGGCGACGACGGCCGCGGGAACGCCGATCCACAGCCAGAGGCGCTTCTTCTTGCGCGGCGGTTCCGCGGGTGCCCACTGCAGCGGCGGGACCTGCGCGGGGGGAACGGCGCCGCCGTCGATCGTCTCGATCGGGCCGTCGAGCACGGCGGTCGCGGCGGTCGGGGGGCTCGCGGAGGAGGCATCGGGCGAACCCTCTGCCTCTCGTCCCGTTGCAGGATCGGTCACCTAAACACCCCCGTGTTCTGCGCGGCCGCGCCCTCCCATGGTACGGGATGCACCTCGTTCGCCGTCAGAGGCCTCCATCGGGGTGCGCCCGCGCTCCTGTCGAGGATCAGGAAGCGGGACAGGCGGCGGCGAACGCGCTCAGTGCCGACTGTATCTGCGCGGCAGCGCTCTGCAGCGACTCGAGGCGCGAGAGGTCGCCGCCCGCGATGGCGGACAGGTCGGCGGATGCCGACGTGAACCCCGATCGCAGCGGCGGCAGCAGATCGGCGATGCTGCGGTTGCCCACCGCTCGCGCGGCGTCGTCGAGGCGGGCGGCGACCTCGGTGAACGCGCTGACTGCCGCCGACGGGTCGCCGGCGTCGAGGCGCTGCACCTGGTCGGCGGCGTCCTGGACGCTGGCGCGCACCGTCTCGCACGCCTGGCTCGTCGTCTGCGTATCGCCGCCCGAGGGAGTGGGGCCCGCCCCGCCGTCTGGTGCGCACCCGACGAGGCCGGCCATCGCGGTGACGGTCAGCAAGATCGCGGCGATGCGGCCGATCCGTGTCGTGGCGGTCAACAAGCTCTCTCCTCCGGTCGGGGCTCGCGCAATGTAACAGTTTTGTAAATCGTCCTTCCGAATCCGCGCCGACGCTTGCAGATGCGGCTTTCGTAAGGTCTACTAACAAACATGTCCGGATCTGATCTCCCGCGTGGCGCCGTCGATGCGGCACCGCCGGCCCGCTCCGTCGTGCCGGGCCGCGCGTTGCGCCATGCGGCGAAGGTGCTGCCGGAGCATGCGCGGGCGCACAATCGCGCCCTCGTGCTGCAGACCCTCTTCCACCAGGGTGCCATGAGTCGTGCGGACCTTTCCCGTGAGACCGGTCTGACGCGGGTGACGATCTCCGATCTGGTGGCCGAACTCATCGACGACGGCTATGTCGCCGAGCGCGGGATGCGCGAGGTGACGGGGCCCGGAAAGCCCGCGATCCTCGTCGACCTCGATCGGGAGGGCCACCGCATCGTCGGGCTGGACCTCTCGGGCACCGACCGATTCCTCGGCGCGATCCTCACGCTCGACGGAGAGATCGTCGCGCGTCGGGACGTGACGGTACCGGCGGACCCCGCCGACATCCTCGGCGCCGTCATGGAGCTCGCGCGTGGCCTCGTGGCCGACGCGCACGCGCCGGTCCTCGGCGTCGGCGTCGGCAGCCCCGGCATCGTGGACGATCGCGGCGTCGTTCTCACGGCGCCGAACTTCGGATGGCAGGGCGTCGACCTGGAAGGCGCTCTGCGTGCCGACCTGGGGCTGCCGGTGCTCGTCGCCAACGACGCCAATGCGGCCGTGCTGGCGGAGTACACCTTCGGCGGAGCCGCCGACGACGTGCTGCTGGTCCGCGTGGGCCGAGGCGTCGGGTCGGGCCTGCTCGCGGGTGGTCAGCCCATGGCCGGCAGTCGGTTCGCCGCCGGAGAGATCGGTCACGTCACCGTCGGCACGGACGGTGGCCCGCGATGCGTGTGCGGAAAGGTCGGCTGCCTCGAGGCGTGGCTGTCGGTTCCGGCGCTGGAGGCGCGCGTGGCCGAACCCGGCGCCGACCGCGACGCGGTGCTGCGCGATGCCGGGGCTCGTCTCGGCATCGCCCTCGCCCCGATCGTGGGCGTCCTCGATCTGTCGGAGATCGTCCTCTCCGGCCGGCCCGATCTTCTCGACGGAACTCTCGCGACCGCGACCGTCGAGACCCTGCGCGCCCGGACGCTCGCCTCGTTCCACGACGGCGTCCAGGTGCGGATGACGGCGCAGGGGGAGGACATCGTCCTCCGCGGCGCGGCCGTCATGGTCCTCTCCGGACAACTCGGGGTGTCCTGACCCCATCACCGCGGGGCACAGCGCCCCGACACCACCAAGAGAGACAAAGGAAGACACCATGAACAAGAAGCTCGGCGCCCTCGCGCTCCTCGGCGCTTCGGCTGTCGTTCTCGCCGGCTGCGCGGCCGGAGACACGGGCGGCAACGACGCCTCCGGCACTCCGGCGCCGGCCCAGCTGCGCGTGTGGCTGAACGGCACCGACACGCCGCAGGATGCCCGCGACTATCTCGTGAAGACCTTCGAAGCCCAGAACCCGGGCTCGACGCTCGTCATCGAGGAGCAGCAGTGGACGGGCCTGGTCGACAAGCTCACCACGAGCCTGTCGTCCAACGACACACCCGACATTGTCGAGATGGGCAACACCCAGTCGCCGGCGTTCACCTCGAGCGGGGCGCTGCTGGACATCTCCGACATCAAGGACGCCATCGGCGGTGACGACCTGCTGCCCGGCTTCGTGGAGGCGGGCTCGTGGGACGGCAAGCTCTACGCCGCGCCGTACTACTCCGGCGCCCGCATCGTGTTCTACAACACGGCCCAGTACGCCACCGCCGGCGTGCAGGTGCCCACGACCCTCGACGAGTACGTGGCCAACGGCGAGAAGCTCGCGCAGGCCCTTCCGGGGGTCTCGGGGGTCTACTTCCCGGGCAAGGACTGGTACAACGCGCTGCCCTTCATCTGGGAGAACGGCGGCGAGATCGCCGTGCAGAAGGACGGCAAGTGGGAGGCGCAGATGTCCAGCGATGCCTCGGTGAAGGGCATCGAGCAGGTGCAGCAGCTGATGACCAAGGCATCGCTCGCCCCGAAGGACGGCGATGAGACCGAGGCCTGGGTTCCGTTCCGCACCGAGAAGGCGGCCACCCTCTCGGCGCCCAGCTGGGCGTACTGGTCGATCGTCGCCGACGAGAACAAGGCCGACACGGCGCTCACCAAGACGGTCGGCTACTACGCGCTCCCGGGCAAGAGCGGCGGCGCCGCGCAGGTGTTCGCCGGCGGATCCAACATCGGCATCTCGGCGAAGTCGGCCCATCCCGAGCTCGCGAAGAGCGCGCTGGAGATCATGCTCAGCGACGACTACCAGACGCTGCTGGCCAAGGCCGGCCTCGTGCCCGCCAAGAAGGCCCTCGGCAGCCAGGTCGCTGCGGCTACTCCGGAGCTCGCGAAGATCATCTCGGATGCCGCTGCGAATGCGAAGCTGACGCCGGCCTCGCCGAAGTGGGCGGACGTGGAGGCGAAGGGCCTGCTGCAGGACTTCTTCGTCCAGGTCGCGGCCGGCGGTGACGTCAAGACGCTCGCCACGGCTCTCGACGAGCAGATCGATTCCATCCTCAACGGCTGAGTCTGTTCGACTCGTCTGCGTTTCGACTCGTCGCTGCGCTCCTCGCTCAACGACCGGCGGTGGTATCGCCTCCCCGGTCGTTGAGCGGGCGCCGCGAGTCGAGATGCCCCCGACACCCACGAAAGGAGAGCCGGCATGACCACCGCTCACGCGCCCGCGGCATCTCCGCGTCGGCGGCGCCGCGACCGCACGCCGCTGGTCCTGTTGCTGCCCGCCCTGGCGATGCTGCTGGTCTTCATCGGCTGGCCTCTGGTGCAGCTGATCGTCATGTCGTTCCAGAAGTACGGGCGCGAGCAGATCTTCGGCAAGCCGCCCACCTTCGTCTGGTTCGACAACTACGTGCGTGTGCTGACCGACTCCGAGTTCTGGGTCGTCCTGGCCCGCAGCTTCGGGCTGATGGTGGTCTGCGCCGCCGCGACGATGGTGCTCGGGATCGCGATAGCCCTGATGATGAAGTCCCTCGGACGCGTGATGCGCACCGTCGTCTCGGTCGGGCTGCTGCTGGCGTGGGCGATGCCCGCGCTCACCGGCACCATCGTGTGGGGCTGGATCTTCGACACCTCCTACGGCCTCGTCAACTACGCGCTGACGCACATCACGGGGCAGAACTGGATCGGCCACAGCTGGCTGTCCGACCCCCTCAGCTTCTTCGGTGTCGCGGCGATCATCATCACCTGGGGCGCGATCCCGTTCGTCGCGTTCTCCACCTATGCCGGGCTCTCGCAGGTGCCTGACGAGGTGCTCGAGGCGGCATCCCTCGACGGCTCGGGCGCGTGGCAGCGGTTCCGCTTCATCGTCGTGCCCTACATCCGTTCGATCCTGGTCGTGCTGCTCATCCTGCAGGTGATCTGGGACCTCCGCGTGTTCGCCCAGATCTATGCGCTGCAGACCGTCGGCGGCATCCGCGCCGATACCAACACCATCGGCGTCTACATCTACAGCGTCTCGATGGCCACCGGCGACCTCGGTTCGGGAGGGGCGATCTCGGTGATCCTCGTCGTCGTGCTGCTCGCCATCTCCGCTTACTACATCCGCACCATGCTGACCTCGGAGGACGACTGATGAGCGCCCGCACGAGACGCGCCACCGGGCGTGTGCTTCTCAACCTCGCCGCCGTCGTCGTCTTCGTCTGCTCGGTCTTCCCGGTCTACTGGATGGTCAATACCTCCTTCCTGCCCGGCTCGGCCGTCAAGAGCGAGACGCCGCACTTCTGGCCCGACCAGTTCACGCTGCAGAGCTTCCGTGCGGCCTGGGACGGCGGGTTCATGCCGGCGCTGTGGATCTCGCTGGCCGTCACCGTGCTCACCGTCGTCGCGGCCCTGGTCTTCGCCTTCCTCGCCGCCATCGCCATCTCGCGGTACCGCTTCCGTTCCCGCAAGAGCTTCATCGTCGCGATCCTCGTGATCCAGATGATCCCGGCCGAGGCGATGATCATCTCGACCTTCCGCGTGCTCGACGGCTGGCACCTGCTGAACACCGTGATCGGACTGTCGGCGGTGTACATCGCCATGGTGCTGCCCTTCACGATCTGGACGCTGCGCGGTTTCGTCGGCGGCATCCCCGCCGATCTCGAGGAGGCGGCCATGATCGACGGGTGCAGCAGGGGACAGGCCTTCTGGCGTGTGACCTTCCCGCTGCTCGCGCCGGGACTGGTCTCCACCGGGATCTTCGCGTTCATCCAAGCGTGGAACGAGTTCATCTTCGCCCTCGTGATCATGACCCGTCCCGAGGCCCAGACGCTGCCCATCTGGCTGCGCAGCTTCGTCCAGGCGACGAAGGCGACCGACTGGGCCGTCGTCATGGCCGGCTCGACCCTCATGGCGATTCCGGTGATCGTCTTCTTCCTGATCGTGCAGGGCAAGATGACCAGCGGCCTCGTGTCGGGAGCGGTGAAGGGCTGATGCGTCTCGGATTCGACGTCGGGGGCACCAAGACCGACGCCGTGGTCGTCGCGCCCTCCGACCGGGGCGGCGCCGACGCGGCGCACCAGCGGATCCTCGCCCGCGTGCGCCGGGCGACCGGGTGGGGTCCGGATGCCGTGCTCACGACGATCCTCGATGCCGTGGACGAGCTGGCGGCCGCCGTCGGCGTGCACCCCTCGGCCTTCACCTCGCTCGGCGTCGGGATGCCGGGGCAGGTCGCTCCGGGAGGCGCGGTGGTCGCTCATGCGGTGAACCTCGGCATCGACGAGCTCGATCTGGCCCTCGCACTCGGGCCGCGCCTGGGCCTTCCGGTGCGTGCCGAGAACGACGTCAAGGCTGCCGCCGTCGGCGCCGCCGCCCTGCGCGGCGCGGACGCGCTGCCGTCGATGGCGTATCTCAACCTCGGCACCGGCATCGCCGCCGGGTTCGTGCACCGCGGCCGACTCTGGCGGGGCGCCCGGGGCGCCGCGGGAGAGGTCGGACACATCTCGGTCGACCCGGCGGGACCCGTCTGCCGCTGCGGGCAGCGCGGTTGCATCGAAGCCTTCAGCGGCGGCGCGGCCGTCGCCGAGCGATGGGGCCGGAGCGCGGCGCTGCCCGTGCGCGACGTGTTCGACGCCGCCGACGCCGGCGATCCGCTCGCGGTGGAGCTGCGCCGCGGGCTCGCATACGGCGTCGCGTCGGCGGTCCGGGTGATCGTGCTGTCCACCGATGTCGATGTCGTCGTGCTGGGGGGAGGCGTCACGGCACTGGGCGACCGTATGCTGAGGCCCGTGCTCGCCGAACTGGACTCCAGCGCCGCGGCATCCCCGTTCCTGCGGTCGCTGCGGCTCAGCGAGCGCGTCGATCTGCTGCCGCCGGGATCGCCCGCGGCGGCACTGGGCGCCGCCATCCTCGGCGCCGAATCAGAGCAGGAGGCTGTTTTCCATGGCTGAAGTCGTCATCGTCCCCTCGGCCGCCGACGCCGGGGCGCTCGTCGCCGATGAGATCGTCCGTCTCATCGCGGCACGCCCGGACGCGGTGCTGGGGCTTGCGACCGGATCGACCCCGCTGCCCGTCTACGAGGCGCTGCGGCCCCGGCTCACCGGCGTCGACGTCTCGCGCGTGCGCGGGTTCGCCCTGGACGAGTACGTGGGCATCGACCCGCGGCATCCGCAGAGCTACCGCTCCGTCATCACGACGGAGGTGGTCGAGCCGCTCGGCCTCGATCCCCAGCGCATCCACACGCCGAACGGCGATCTGGCGACCATCGCGCACGCCGGCGACGACTACGAGCGGGCCATCGCCGACGCGGGCGGCATCGACCTGCAGATCCTCGGGATCGGCACCTCCGGTCACATCGGCTTCAACGAGCCCGGGTCCTCCTTCGCGTCGCGGACGCGCGTGAAGACGCTCATCGAGCAGACCCGACGCGACAACGCCCGCTTCTTCGACTCGATCGACGACGTGCCGATGCACTGCATCACGCAGGGGCTCGGAACGATCCTGTCGGCCCGTCACCTGTTCCTCCTCGCCTTCGGCGAAGGCAAGGCCGCGGCCGTCGCGGGCGCCGTCGAAGGCCCCGTGACGTCGTCGCTGCCGGGGTCGGCGATCCAGCTGCACCCCCACGTGACCGTGGTGGTCGACGAGGCCGCGGCGTCGCGCCTGGAGCATGCCGACTACTATCGCTACGCCTACGCCAACAAGCCGGCCTGGCAGGGCCTCTGACGCGTTCGTCCGTCCCCTCCTGTCGCTTCGCCGCGCCGACAGCGACCTGACGGGACGGACGAGCCGGGGTAGGGTCGGGGCCATGACGGATGCCGAGGTCCGAAAGCCCGTTCCTGCATGGATCTGGGGCGGTGCGCTGCTGGCCGCCAGTGCGGTGGTGCCGACGGGGGTGCGGGCCGTGGCGCCGGGCGGTCTCGGTTCGGGTGTCGCGATCGTGGCCATCGTGCTGTTCGCGGCATCCCTTGTCGTCTTCGCCTTCGGGCTGCGCGGGCGGGGGTCGATCGTCGCACGCCGCCCGTCGGGCGTGGCCGCGCTGCTGGTGCTCGCGATCCTCCCCCCGCTCGTGGAGCTGGCGATCCCCGCCCTTTCGAACGAGCAGGACATCCCGCGCCTGCAGATCCTCTCGGCCGTGCACCTCGCCGTCACCGCCGCCGCGGCTCTCGTCGCCGTCGTCGCGATCGGCCGCGCCGCCGTGATTCCCCGACCGTGGCACTGGGCTCCCGCGTGGGGATTCGCGGCCATGGCGGTCACGTTCGCGCTGCCCCAGATCGCGGCGGTCTCCGCGTCGGGCACGGGTCTCGACGATCTGATGGGACTCTTCGTGCTCGGATCGCTCGTGGCCCTGGCGATGCCGCTGGCACTCGGCATCCTCGCGATGGTGCTGGGTGCGCGGGGCCTGACGGTCGCGAGCGCGCAGATCTATCCTCCGGTCGCCTGATCGCGCGGGCTCAGTCGGTGAAGACCTTGCCCGGATTCAGGATGCCGAGGGGGTCGAACACCCGGGTGATCTGGCGCTGCAGCCGCCACTGGTCCTCGCCGAGCTCGTCGACGAGCCAGCGACGTTTGAGGACGCCGACCCCGTGCTCGCCGGTGAGGGTGCCACCGAGCCGCAGGGCCGAGCGGAACAGCTCATCGGCCGCGCGCCAGACGATCTCGGGCACCTCGTCGCCCTCGAAGACGAAGTTGGGGTGCAGGTTGCCGTCGCCCGCATGGCAGACGGTCGGGATCACGAGGCCGTAGGCGCGCTCGATGCGCGCGATCTCGTCGAACATCGCGGGCAGGGCGCTGCGGGGAACGGACACGTCCTCGATCAGCGTGGTTCCCATCGTCTCCATGGCGGGGTGCATCGAGCGGCGTATCGTCCACAGCAGCTCGGCCTCGGCGTCGTCCCGTGCGGCACGCACGGTGCCTCCGGCCGCCTCGAGGACGGCGCCGATCGCCTCGGCGTCTCCGGAGGCCGAGGGGCCGTCGGTCTGCACGGTGAGCTGCGCCGCGCCGACCGGAGGAGCGGGCAGCTCGAGCAGGCGGTGCACGGCCGCGAGGCACGCGGCATCCATCAGCTCCATGATCGCGGGCTGCGCGCCCGAGGCGGTCACGGCGGCCGCGGCGGCGGCGCCGGCGCGGACATCGGGGAAGAGGGCCGTGAGGGTGCGTGCCTGCCCCGGGACGAGGCGCCGCAGCTTCAGCGTCGCACCGACCACGACGCCCAGCGTGCCCTCCGAGCCGATGACCAGCGCCGTCAGATCGAGACCGGTCACGCCTTTGACGCTGCGGTGTCCGAGGTGCAGCAGTCGGCCGTCGGAGAGCACGAGGTCGACCCCGAGGACGGCGTCGCGGACGACACCGTACTTCGCGCACAGCAGGCCACCGGCGCCGGTGGCGATGTTGCCGCCGACCGTCGAGATGGCGCGACTGGCGGGGTCGGGCGCCCACCACAGACCGTGGGCGGCGAGGGCGTCGTTGAGGTCGGCGTTGAGGATGCCGGGCTCGACCACCGCCAGTAGGTCGTCGGCCCGCACCTCCAGGATCCGGTCCATTCCGCGCATCGACAGCACGATCTCGCCGGCACCGGCGTTCGCGCCGCCCGCGAGGCCCGTGCCCGCCCCGCGCACGACGACGGGCGTGCGCGTCGCGGTCGCGATGCGCATCGTCGCCTGGACGTCGGCGACGGATGCCGCGTGCACGATCGCCACTGGACGTCCCGCGGCCGCGTGGCCGGATTTGTCCGCGCGGGCGGCGTCGAGGGCGCCGGGATCCGTGTCGATGCGGTCGGCGAGCTCGGCGTTGAGCAGGTCGAGGACGGCGCTCATGATCGGGCGCGCCTCACGCGGCGAGTCGGCGTCGACCCGAGACCAGTCCGACGGTCACGGCGACCACCGCATACGCCAGGCCGATCCACGCGTTGCCGCTCGTCCACCAGACGATCGTCGCGGAGGCGTAGACGAGCAGTTCGACGAGCGCCCGCACGAACGGGTGCACGGCGAACACGGCGCGCGGTGAGACGAACAGAGCCCAGAGGAGGATCGCGATCACCGGGGCACCGATGCCGGCCACGATGTTCCACGGGAACGGCCAGGCGGTGAAGCCCCAGACCGCCAGGGTGACGAAGGCGAACAGTTCGCAGAGGAAGGCGAGGACATCCACCGCATCCAGCGCAGGGCGCACGCCGGCCGGACGTGCGGCGGCACCGTCGGCCGATCGCGGGGCCTCGGGCGCGGCGGGACGGACGTGCGGCAGCTCGGACATTCCGCCAGTTTACGCGGCGGGGCTGTGGCTCACGTTGGCCGTCAGCCGACGAGGCGCCAGATGTCGGTAACGGTGGCCGGGCCCACGGCGGCGCCTGCCATGTACGCAATCGAGATCTTCGTGAACCAGAAGTCGAGGACGGTGCCCTCGATCGTGACCTCTGCGGTGCCTTCGGCGGACAGGGTGACCCGCGCTCGCTCAACGTCGCCGAACTTCACCGTCACCGTGCTGCCGGGTGCGCCGTTGATCGTCGTCGTTAGCGCGCCGAACAGGTCGTCGTCTGTCGAGATACTCGCCGGACCGAAGGCGGGTGAACCCTCGGGAAGGACCGGTGTGGGTTCCGGAGTCGGTGTCGGCGTGGGTGTCGGTGTCGGGGTGGGCGTGGGCGTCGGTGTCGGTGTCGGGGTGGGAGTCGGCGTCGGAGTGGGTGTCGGCGTCGGAGTGGGTGTCGGTGACGGGGTGGGTGTCGGCGTCGGGGTGGGAACGAGCGTCGGCTGCGGCGCCGTCGTCGGAGGCGTCACAGGCCGGCGCGTCGGCGCGGGTTGCGGCTTCGTGTCGGGCTTCGCCGTCGCCGTCGCCGACGGCACCGGCAGCGAGCTGGGGGTCGCAGAGGGGATCGTGCTGGGCGTGGGTGTGCTCGCCGGCAGCGCGGCGCCGGCATCGCCGCCCCCGCCCGCGGAGCCTGCTGCGTCGCCACCCGACCCGTCGCTCGGCGCGGATGCGCTGCTGGCGACCACCTGTGGCACGACGATCACTGCCGCCACCGCGGCCCCGGCCACGAGCACTCCGGCGGCGACGAGACCGACGACGGCGCCGGCTCCGGCGAGCGCGCCGCCGCCGCCCGCAGCAGACCCGGCGGCGCCGGCGGCTCCGGCCGAGCCTCCCGTCCCCCCTGCGCCTCCCGCACCCGCGCCAGCGGCGCCGGCCGTGCCGACGACGGGTGCAGAGCCCGCACCGACGGTCACCGCGCCCGGCATCGTCCCGGACGCGCCCGCCGCGAGCGCGACCAGCGGTGCCGCGCCACCCTGGAGGGTGGCGAGATAGGCGGTGGCGGCACCGGCGCCGATCGTCAGCGGCAGCAGCACCAGGGCGAGGCGGTGCGAGACCTCGGTGGCTTCCGCGGCCACGATCGTGCACCGCGCGCAGTCGGCGAGGTGCGCTTCGAGCTTCTTGTGGTCGCGGGTGCCCAGGTTGTCACGGGCATAGGCGCCGAGCCGTTCGATCGTCCATTGACAGTCCGACCCGTCGGCGACGGTCTGCAGATGCGCCTGGATCCACGCCTCGCGCAGTCCCTCGCGCGCGCGGAAGGCCAGCTGGGCCACCGCCGTCGCCTTCATGCCCAGCAGCGGCGCGATCTCCGCCGGCTTCATCTGCTCGATCTCGGTGTACCAGAGCACCTCCTGCCAGCGGGTCGGCAGGCTCCGGAACGCGCGGTGCGTGAGACTCCGATCGAGCGCCTCGTCGGTCGCGTGCGCGTCGGCATCCGGGTCGGGAAGAGCCTCGAGCTCGTCGATCGCCGTCTCACGCCGGGCGCGGCCCCACCCGGCGGCCGTGTTGCGGATGCTCGTGAACAGGTAAGCGCGGAACGAGCCCGTCGGGCCCCCGCCCTTCGCGATCGCCTGATAGATGCGTGAGTACGCCTCTTGGACGAGGTCGTCGGCATCGAAGCTCGAGGTGATCGACGAGGCGACGGTCAGTCCCGACCGATAGTGGCGGCGCCACAGTTCGGCGAACGCCTGGCGGTCGCCGGCGCGCGTGCGCAGCACGAGGTCGGCGTCGGCGATATCGGCGGGATCGCGGCGCGGTTGATCGGGGGTGTCCATGACGAGAGAGTCCTGTCGGAGTGGGCGTCGTTCGTTCTCACCCAAGAGACGGCCACGGCGGCGGATTATGACGCGGGTCGCGTCAACACGTCTCATTTTCGCAGGTCCGGCTGGGGAACGGCCGATGGCGGCGGAGGGATCGCAACGTCATCGGAAAAAGTTCGAGAAAAATCTCAGAACTCGCGTAATGGATCGCGTGGTGCGCGCTCTCTTGGGGTGAAGGACTTCCCGTCGTGTGCTCTCCAGGGGGATTCAGGAGCAGCGCCGACGGGAACGGCCAGGGGAACGGAGCGATCCGTGGCCAGGACCGGAAGCGCGGGATCTCGGGGGAGGACCTGCGCGGTACCGGTGGAGGGGGTAGAGCGGGGCGGACGGTGCGGGGGCGCCCTCCGCCCCGCTTCTCTCGTCCGGTGCCCGCGGTCAGACGCGGACGCCGTCGACCCACACGGTCTGCACCCGCAGGTTCTCGTCGAGCAGCACGATGTCGGCGACACGACCGCTCTCGACGACGCCGAACCGGTCGTCGACGCCGACGGCACGGGCAGGAATGCGGGTGAGCGCGTCGACGGCGCTCGTCAGCGCGATGCCGTGGCCGACGGCCAGGCGCAGGGCGGCGTCCTGGGTGAGCGTCGAGCCGGCGATGGCGCCCCCCTCATCGAGTCGGGCGGTGCCGTCGGTGACCGTCACGGCGAGCCCGCCGAGTTCGTAGTGTCCGTCGGCGGCACCGGCGGCGGCCATCGCGTCGGTGATGAGCGCGACCCGATCGGGGGCCTGCGCGAACGCGAGTGCCACGACATCCGGGTGCACATGCACGCCGTCGGCGATGATCTCCAACGTCACCCGCTCGTCACGCAGCGCTGCGACGACCGGCCCGGGTTCGCGGTGGTGGATGCCGGGCATGGCGTTGAACGCGTGCGTGAGGATGGTCGCTCCGGCGTCGAAGGCGGCGAAGGCTTCGTCCTCGGTGGCGTTCGTGTGGCCGACCGCCACCGCGACGCCCGCGGCCACCAACTGCGACACCGCCGCCAGCGCGCCCGGCAGCTCGGGAGCGAGAGTCACCTGTCGGACGGTGCCCCGCCCCGCCTCCAGCAGCCGGCCGACGGCGGCGGCATCCGGCGGCCGGAGGAGACTGAGGGTGTGCGCCCCTTTGTGGCCCGGATCGAGGAAGGGGCCTTCGAGGTGCGAGCCGAGGATCGTCGCATCGTCCTCGACGAGATCGGCGATCACCGCCACGCGGGCGGCGAGATCGTCGAGCGCTGCCGTGACGAGCGAGAGCACCGCGCGGGTGGTTCCGTGCGCACGGTGCATCGCCCGCGCCGTGGCGATCGCCGCGGCGCCGTCGTCGAACGAGGCGCCCCCGCCTCCGTGACCGTGGATGTCGATGAACCCGGGCGTCACCACCCCTCCCGCGGCGTCGATCACGTGGGCCGCCGTCAGGGCGCGCCACGTCGTGCCCGTCCCGCGGCCGTCGATGACGCCATCGGTGAAGGCGATCCAGGCGTCGGGGGTGAGCGTTCCCGCAGAGACGAGACGGGCCGAATGGATGACGGTGGTCATGTGGTGTCCCCTCGTGCGGTGATCGCCTCCATCGGCGTCCATTCGATCTCGGGCAGCGCGGTGAAGCGGATGCCGAGTGCCGTCCACAGAGGCCCGAGCCCGCCCACGCGGGACCGGAACGATTCCCATGTTCGCAGAGGGAGGCTTTCCCATGCCGGGGACCACGCCGCTTCCGCGGCGGCGGCGATGCGCGGGAATGCGAGCGCGTCGATGTCGGCAGGCGTCCGAGCGGTCTCGCTCCACAGCGGCGCCTCCACGCCGAGGATCTGCGTCTCGTCGATGCCGTCGATGACGGCGGTCGGCTCCCACTCGTAGGCGCGACGGGCACTCGTGACCCCGCGTGCCCACGTCAGCCCGAGCGGTGAGTCGGGGTCGAACTTCATATCGAGGTAGATCGCATCGGCGGGCGAGAGGATGACCCGCCCGCCGCGACGGACGAAGCCCCGGGTCTTCTCGTCCATGCCGTCCGTCGGCGACACGAAGCCCCAGTACTGACCGACGGTTCCTTCCGCGACCCTGCCCGAGACTCCGGCCTCATGCCAGGCGATGGCGGTCTTGCCGGTCTCGACCACGAGCCGTGAGACGCGCTCGATGTAGTGGTCGTAGTCATCGGCATCCGTCCCCAACGCCTCGTCGCCGCCGATGTGCAGGTACGGACCGGGTGTCAGCGCCGCCAGCTCGGTGAGGACGTCTGCGAGGAAGGTGTACGTCTGCTCGTCGCGGATGCGCAACGACGAGAAACCCACCCCGATGCCTTCATAGGCGACACCGCTGACCGGCAGGTCGGTGCCGTCCTGCTCCGCCTGCTGCTGCAGCTGCGCGCTGATCACCGGCGGCGCGCACAGCTCGGGGTAGGCGAGGGAGACGGCGTGGGTGTGGCTGGGGCCGTCGATCTCGGGCACGACGACCATGTGGCGGCGGCCGGCGTACGCGACGATGGCGCGGTAGTCGTCGTGGGTGTAGAAGCCACCGCCGTCGGCGCCGACCGAGCTCGTGGCTGCCCTCTCCGTGAGCCGGCGGCGGGAGTGCATCTCGATGCGCCATCCCTGGTCGTCGGTGAGGTGCAGATGCAGAACGTTGAACTTCAAGCCCGCGGCGCGGTCGATGTAGCCGCACACCGTCGCGACGTCGAGGAAGTGACGGGCGACGTCGAGCATGACGCCGCGGTACGCGAACCGGGGTGCGTCCTCGATCTCCATCTCCGGAACGCCCCAGCCCGAGGCGTCCGCCGTGATCGCCTGCGCGAGAGTCTGCACGCCGTAGAAGAGGCCCGCGGCATCCGCACCCGCCACGTGCACGGCGTCGACGTCGCTGCGCAGCCGATACGACTCGGCGCGGCCGTCGTGGTCGAGGCTCAGTCGGATCTTTCGCCGCCCGCCGTCTGCGGGTGTCGGGGGAGGCAGATGGATGCCGGTGCGCGCAGCGATCAGCCGGCGCAGCTCGGCGGCGGCGTCGGAGAGGGCCTCGGCATCCGTCGCCATCACGAGCGCGACGTCGCCTGCCAGGGCGAACGCGCGGCCGTCGCCGACGGTCAGGTGCGCGGGTGCGGGGACGAGGGAGGGCTGCGACACGGTGGCTCCATTCTGCGTGGCGGCCGGGACCGGGGCCAGGGGGTACTCCGTTTGTGTTAGGAGTCTTAACAAATCTGGCAACGCCAGCCTAGCCGTGTGCCTGCGGCGTCGCATCCGATATGCTCGCACTGTCGCGACTGGCGTTGAGGTGGGTCACCATCGGGGAGCGGCGAACACGGCAATCGACCGCACGCCTGGGCCGGCCTTCGTTTGATTCATCGGCGTGCGCCCGGCGCACACCGGCATCCACCCGACGAATGGCAGGAGACCGTCATGACCGATCCGTACTTCAACGCCCCGCTCGCCGAGGTCGACCCCGAGATCGCCCAGGTGCTCGAGCGCGAGCTCGAGCGTCAGCGCGGCTACCTCGAGATGATCGCCTCGGAGAACTTCGTTCCCGTCTCGGTGCTGCAGTCGCAGGGCTCGGTGCTGACGAACAAGTACGCCGAGGGGTACCCCGGCCGTCGCTACTACGGCGGGTGCGAAGAGGTGGACGTCGCCGAAGAGCTCGCCATCCAGCGCGCCAAGGCGCTGTTCGGCGCCGAGTTCGCGAACGTCCAGCCCCACTCGGGGGCCTCCGCCAACGCTGCCGTGCTGCACGCGATCGCTCGCCCGGGCGACACGCTGCTGGGTCTGTCGCTGGATCACGGCGGGCATCTGACGCACGGCATGAAGATCAACTTCTCCGGCCGGCTGTACAACATCGTCGCCTACGGTGTCGACCCGGAGACGTCGACGATCGACATGGACGAGGTCGAGCGCCTCGCCGTCGAGCACCAGCCGAAGGTCATCATCGCCGGCTGGTCGGCCTATCCGCGCCAGCTCGACTTCGCGCGCTTCCGGGCCATCGCCGACAAGGTCGGTGCGTTGCTGTGGGTCGACATGGCGCACTTCGCCGGGCTCGTCGCCGCGGGCCTGCACCCCTCCCCGGTGCCGCACGCGCACGTGGTGAGCTCCACCGTGCACAAGACCATCGGCGGACCGCGCTCGGGCTTCATCCTGACCAACGACGCCGACATCGCCAAGAAGATCAACTCGGCGGTCTTCCCCGGCCAGCAGGGCGGCCCGCTCATGCACGTGATCGCCGCGAAGGCCACGGCGTTCAAGCTCGCCGCGACCCCCGAGTTCCGCGAGCGTCAGGAGCGCGTCATCCGCGGCGCGGCGATCCTCGCCGACCGGCTGTCGCAGCAGGACGTGAAGGATGCCGGGATCTCGGTGCGCTCGGGCGGCACCGACGTGCACCTCGTGCTCGTCGACCTCCGCGACGCGGCGATCGACGGCAAGCAAGCCGAAGACCTGCTGCACGAGATCCACATCACGGTCAACCGCAACGCGGTGCCCAACGACCCGCGTCCGCCCATGGTGACGTCGGGACTGCGCATCGGTACCCCGGCGCTCGCGACCCGTGGCTTCGGTGACGCGGAGTTCACCGAGGTCGCCGACATCATCGCGCTCGCGCTGCTGCCGGACGCGGATGTCGAGTCGCTGCGCACGCGCGTGGCCGCGCTGACCGCCGCTTTCCCGCTGTACCCCGGCCTCGCCCAGTAACGGCTCGCCATCCCGGCATCCCCTGTCTGCGAGACACCACCTTCGCACCGAGAAACCGTCTGGCGACGTGTGTCTCGGGGCGGGAGTGGTGTCTCGCGGGACGATTTCTGAGGAGAGAACATGACGGCACAGAAGCTCGACGGCCGCGCGACGGCCGCGGCCATCAAGGCGGAGCTCGCCGAGCGCGTCGCGAAACTGAAGGCGCACGGCGTCACACCGGGCATCGCCACGGTGCTGGTGGGGGCCGACCCGGCATCGCAGCTGTACGTCGGGATGAAGCACCGTGAGTCCGAGGCGATCGGCATGAACTCGATTCAGGTCGAGCTGCCGGCCGACGCCACGCAAGCCGACGTCGAGGCCGAGATCGACCGCCTCAACGCCGACCCGACCTGCCACGGCTACATCGTGCAGCTGCCGCTGCCGCGTCACCTCGACACGGATCGCATCCTGGAGCGGATCGATCCGGCCAAGGATGCCGACGGCCTGCACCCGACCAACCTCGGCAAGCTCGTGCTGAACGTCAACGACGAGATCACCTCGCCGCTGCCGTGCACGCCGCGCGCCGTGATCGAGCTGCTGGAGCGCAACGGCTTCACCCTCGCGGGCACGCATGTCGTGGTCGTCGGCCGCGGGGTCACGATCGGCCGCTCGATCGGCCTGCTGCTGACCCGTCGCGCCGTCAACGCGACGGTCACCCTCACGCACACCGGCACGCGCGACCTGCCGTCGTACCTGCGCCAGGCCGACGTGATCGTCGGCGCCGCGGGCGTCAAGCACCTCGTGCGCCCGGAGGACGTGAAGCCCGGCGCCGCCGTGCTCGACGTCGGCGTGACCCGCGAGAGCGACCCCGAGACCGGCAAGGCGAAGGTCTACGGCGACATCGCGCCGGGCGTGGAGGAGGTCGCCGGGTGGCTGTCGCCGAACCCGGGCGGCGTCGGGCCGATGACCGTCGCCCTGCTCATGACCAACGTCGTCGAGGCGGCCGAGCGCAGCATTCGGGCCTGATCGCCGGCGGCGCGCGGATGCCGCGGCATCCGTCCGCGCGGAGAGGGCGCGTCAGCCGCGCGCGCCGCGCAGGTGCTCCTGGACGAGCGCGTCGTGCTCTTCGTCGGTGAGGGCGTCGTAGCCGGCGGCTTCGACGCGGTCGCGGCGTCCCCACCGCACCAGCAGGATGATCAGGATCGGCACGTCGGCGACCTCGGCGATGAACCAGAGCAGATCGCCGGCGAGGTGCTGATCGTGCAGCGGATTCGGCCACCACGCCGCACCCGCGGCGGCTGCCACGCCGTCGACGACCATGTCGTTCAGGCGCAGGAGGATGCCGGGGATGGAGTCGATGACGAGTTCCACGAAGGCCAGCAGGAACTCGACCGCGAGGAACGTGCTGGTGTGGATGCCGGTGAGTGCCATCAGGGGCACCACGAGCAGCAGCCCGACCACGAGCGAGACGAGCCCGAGCGCCTCGCCGATCACGGGCGAGGTGCGGAGAACTCCCGCGAGCGGCGTGAGGAACACGCAGAAGATCGCCGCGACGAAGATCGTGGCGAACATCGCGTTGCCGAGGACCCGGAACACGCGACCGTCGAGCACGGCGTCCAGGCGCTGGCGACCGGCATCCGACAGGCCCGCGCGCAGCAGATCGAGCGGACGGCCGAGGGAGATGAGACCCGGGACGGCCATGAGCAGCAGCGCGATGCGGGCGACGAACGCCCAGCGGAGCTCGGCCGACCAGGTGCCGAGGAAGCCGAGTTCCACCACGGCGTATGAGCCGAGCCCGAGGGTGAAGAAGAGCACCGTGCGATGGGGCGGCCACGGGGTGCCGCGCTGCCGAGCGCGTCGCACCCCGAGGGCGTAGAGAAGCGCCGCGCCGGCCAGGGCCGCGAGCGTCACGGGGTCGGCGCGCCAGGTCGTCAGCAGAGCATCGATGGGAGGCGTGGCCTCAGCGTACGACCGGCGGCTATGCGTGCGCGGTGAACACGTACCACGACAATCTGATTGTGTAACAATGTTCCTGTGAGTCGACCCCTCTCCATCGCCGCCGTCCTCGTTGCGGCACTCTGCTTCGCCACGACGGGCACATCGCGGGCGCTCGCCGACGTGGACGCCGATGCCCTCTCGATCGGCGCGGCGCGCGTGCTCATCGGGGGTGGGCTGCTGGGCGCCATCGCCATCGCCATCGCCCTCGTGGCGCGGTCACGGCGCACCGCTGCGCCGCACGTCGAGACCCGCCCCGCCCGCCAGACGGTCTCCACGTTCGTCATCGTGCTCGTCGGTGCCGCGGGGGTGCTCGCGTACCAACCGACGTTCTTCTCGGGAACCGGTCTCAACGGTGTCGCCGTCGGCACGGTCGTGGCGCTCGGCTCGGCGCCCATCGTCACCGGCGTTCTCGACAGCGTGCTGCGCCGACGACGGCCGAGCCTGCGGTGGAGCCTGGCGACGACCGTCGCGATCGTCGGTGTCGTGCTGGTGTCGGGCGTGGTCGGCGACGGCGCCGCCGCGCCGGCCAGCGCCCTGGGCGTTGCCGCCTCGGTGGGCGCCGGCGCGTCGTACGCGCTCTACGCGATCGCCAGCAAGATGCTGCTCGACCGCGGGTGGACGGCGCCGGCGGCGATGGGTGCCGTGTTCGGAACCGCCGCGGTGCTGAGCCTGCCCGTGCTGCTGTCGACCTCGACCGCGTGGCTCGGGACGGCCAACGGCGCGGCGCTCGCCCTGTGGCTCGGCGTCGTCACGGTCACGATCGCCTATCTCCTGTTCGGCGCGGGGCTTCGCGGTCTGAGCCCGGCGACCGTCTCGACCCTCACGCTCGCCGAGCCGCTCGCGGCCACGGTGCTCGGCCTCGTGGTCTTGCACGAGCAGCTCTCCGCCGTCTCGGTGGCCGGGCTCATCGTCATCGGGGTGGGGCTCGCGCTGGTCGCCGCCCCGGTGCGCGCGCGGAGCGACGGTGTCTCCGCGCCGGCGTGACGGTTCGCCGCGGCCGACGGCGGACGTGCGCGTCGCCGACGCGCTGCGCGGCGAGATCCTGAGCGGAGCGCTGGCACCGGGCGCGCCGCTGCGCGAGGAGGAGATCGCCCGGGCGCACGATGTCTCGCGGCATACCGTGCGGGCGGCTCTGGCGGCGCTCGGCGCCGAGCGCCTCGTCCAGCTCGTCCCCTACGCCGGCGCCCGGGTCTCGGCGCTCGACGACGACGATCTGCGGGGACTCCAGCAGCTGCGGGCGGCGCTGGAGACCGAGGCCGTGCGACTCATCACCGAGGCGCAGGGCTCGGTGTGGTCGCCTGCGACGCGCGCGACGATCGAGGCCGCGATCGATGACCTCGCCGATGCCGAGGCCCGCGCCGACTGGCCCGCGACGATCCGCGCGCACGCCGCTGTCCATCGCGCGATCGTCGAGGTCGCCGACAGCCCTCGTATCGCCCAGGCACACGCGGCGCTCGAGTCGGAGGTGCTGCTGCTGCTGACGCATGTGCGTCCCCACTACGCGCCGGGTGCGCTCGCCGCCGAGCATCGCGCCTACCTCGACGCGCTGCCCCGCGACGGGGGAGCGGCCGTCCGCGCGCATCTCGACCACTCGACGCAGCTCATCCGCGCCGCCCGCTGAGCGCGCAGCCACCGTGCTCCGCAGAGAGTGACGAACTCCGCACGTTTTCTCGGCATCCGTGCGGAGTTCGTGCGATTCTGCGGAGTTCGTGCGCCGCGCTGGGCCGCGCGTGAGGCCCGCCGACCGTCAGCCGGAGAAGCGTGACAGGAACGCCTGCGTCCGCGGGTGCTGCGGCGCGGCGAACACGGATGCCGCGGCGCCTTCCTCGACGATGACGCCGTCGTCGAGGAAGACGACCCGGTCGGCCACGTCACGGGCGAAGGCCATCTCGTGCGTCGCCATCAGGATCGTCGTTCCCTCCGCGGCCAGAGCGCGCACGAGTTCCAGCACCTCGCCCACGAGCTCGGGGTCGAGCGCGGAGGTGATCTCGTCCAGAAGCAGCACTTCGGGATCGGTCGCGATCGCCCGCACGATCGCCGCCCGCTGCTGCTGGCCGCCGGAGAGACGGTCGGGGTGTGCCGCCGCGAACTCCGCGAGGCCCACGCGTGCGAGCAGATCGTGCGCGCGCTCTTCGGCCTGTGCCCGCGGCATCCGATGCACGACGCGCGAGGCGAGCGTGACGTTGTCGAGCACCGACAGGTGGGGGAACAGGTTGTAGCTCTGGAAGACGGCCCCCAGGCGTGCGCGCACGCGGTTGCCGTCGACGCGGGGGTCGGAGATGTCGAGGTCGCCGAGCCAGATGCGCCCGTCGTCGATGGGTTCCAGAAGTCCCAGGCAGCGCAGCAGTGTCGACTTGCCCGACCCGGACGAGCCGATGAGGGCCACCACCTCGTGCGCGGCCAACGAGACGGAGACGCCGCGCAGGACGTCGCGCTCGCCGAACGACTTCCAGAGCTCGTCGGCGCGCAGGACGGAAGTGCCGGATGCCGCGGCGTGCCCGCTCACAGGATCGACCCCTGCTGCTCGCGCTCGCGCAGTCGAGCGGTGTACCAGTCGGTCAGGCGGATCGTCGGGATGGCCAGCAGGATGAACAGGATGCCGGCGACGACGTACGGCGTGAAGTTGTAGCTCAACGACGCCGACGAGCGGGCGGCGGCGATGGCGTCGATCGCGCCGAGGATCGAGATGAGTCCCACGTCCTTCTGCATCGAGATGAAGTCGTTCATGAGGGGCGGCGTCACCTTGCGGACAGCCTGCGGCAGCACGACCCGCCGGAGGGTCTGCACGTAGCCGAGGCCCAGGGCGCGGGCCGCCAGCCGCTGCGACGGGTGCACCGCCTCGATGCCCGCGCGCAGCACCTCGGCCACGTACGAGGAATAGGTGAGCGTGACCGCCACGACGCCGAGCATCACGACGGGGATCCGCGTGTTCATGATCGTCGGCACGCCGAAGCCGATCAGGTAGAGCACGATGATGAACGGCAGACCGCGGAAGAGATCGGTGTAGGCCGCCGCGAGGACGCGCAGCGGAAACAGCACCGGCCCGCGCGCGGTGCGCAGCACCGCGATCAGAAGGGCAACGGCCGACACGGTGACGAGCGAGAGGCCCAGCACCTGCAGATTGATGAGGAAGCCGTCCCAGATCTTCGGCAGTGACTGCAGCGCGATCTGCGGGTCGAAGAACGCCTGCTGCACGCTCGCCCATCCGGGCGTGTTGATGACGCTTGCCCAGACGATCGCGGCGAACACGAGGCTCGAGGCGATCGCGACGAGCACCGAGCGCCGCTGCCGCCCGCGGCGGAACGCGCGACGCTCGAGCTCGAGTGCGCTGGGGGAGTGAATGGTCACGGACCGACGTTACCCGAGCGGGTCACTTCAGCTGCGGCACGCCCTCGGTCAGCACCGACAGCCACTGCTTCTTCAGCTCGTCGAGGGTGCCGTTCTGGCGCAGTGCGTCGACGGCAGCGCTCACCTTCGCCGTCAGCGGCGAGTCCTTCGCCAGCAGCAGTCCCCACTGGTCGGGGACGCCGGCGGCGGGCAGTTCGCCGACCACGAACGAGTTGTCGATGTAGGGGGCGTTGACCGCGACGTACGCGGTGGGCGTGTCGAGCACGATCGCGTCGATCTGGCCGGCCTTGAGCGCGGCGACGGCGTCTTCGTTGGAGTTGTAGAGCGACGGCGCGGTGGTCGGGGCGATCGCCTTCTCGAGCGTGGCGGCGCTCGTCGAGCCGGTCATCGCTCCGATCGCGAGCCCCTTGAGCCCCGCGATGTCGGTGATGCCCTGGGCCTTTCCGCCCTTGATCGCGACGACCGACTGGCTCGCTTCGTAGTAGGGCGTCGAGAAGTCGACGGCCTGCTTGCGCTCGTCGGTGATCGTGTACTGCTGGATGTTGATGTCGAAGTTCTTCGGTCCGGGCGCGATCGCCGACTCGAACGACGTCCGCACCCAGACGACATCGTCCTTGGCGAAGCCGAGCTGATCGGCAACGGCGTACGCGACCGCTGCTTCGAAGCCCTTCCCGGATGCCGGGTCGTCGCCGTAGACGTACGGCTCGTACGCCGTCTCGCCCGTGGCGAACGTGAGCTTTCCGGGGGTGATGTAGCCGACATCCGTGCCGGCGGAGTCGGACGCCCCACCCGCCGGAGTCGACGTCCCTCCGGCGCAGCCGGCGAGGACGAGGGCGAGAGCGGCCGCGGTGGCGGCAAGGGCGGTGCGCAGGATGGGGCGCGGCATGGAGACCTCCGGGTGGGATGAGCGGCGCGCCGAATCGTGTGCGCGGATGCCGCGACATCCATCTTCCCCGCTGGCGCGGTGCCGGGCCTCGCCGGGCGACGCTTTGTTACAGGGTCTTCACCCGCGCCGCCCGAGCTGGGCGAGAGGTGTCGTCGGTCGAGGGGCGCCGCGCGCGGCGGGGTGATGCGGCGTCGGTGTTGCCGTGCCGCGCCACGCGCTCGATCCAGCCGCGGCGGGCAGTGTCATCGCTGAAGCGCACGGGCGTGAAGCGTGCGATGCCCACCGTGCGCACGCCGCAGTAGCCGAGAGTCGCCCGGGAGAGCGATGCTTCGGCGGCGCCGCGGTAGACGAGGCGGTTCCAGAACCGAGGAGAGTCCATCGTCATGACGATGCGTGCCGTGCGACCGGCGAGGAGACGGTCGGACAGGGCAGAGCGTTCGCGATAGCGGAACGTCGCGTTCGAGAGGAAGACACGGTCGATGAACGCCTTCAGAGCTGCCGGTACGGTGCCCCACCACTGCGGATGGAAGATCGCAATGTGATCGGCCCAGAACAGGTCGTCCAGGTACCGGGCGACGTCCGGATCGAGCGGCAGATCGTCGGTGCGGCCGACGCGCGGCGCGCGCAGCTGGTCGCGCGTGCGGGGATGGTCGGGAATGGGGTCGTGGGCGAGATCGATCAGGCGCACCTCGGCGCCGGCGGCGCGGGCACTCGACACGTAGCTCTCCGCGAGCGCGTGGGTGAGGGTATCGGGCAGGGGAGTGCCGACGATGACGAGCAGGCGGCGGTTCATGGCGTGCGACCTTTCGCGAGGACGATGTCGGTGAGCGCCGACAGATGGGCGTTGAGCGCGGCGGGGGTGATGCCGGTGCCGGAGGAGACCGGATCCAGGCGCGGATCGGCGAGCATCTGGGCGAACTCGGCATCGAGCTCGCCGCCGGCCACGCGCACCAGCTCGACGCCCTTCGGGGTCAGCTCCAGAAGGATGCGGCGCCCCTCGCCCGCGGTGGTGCGCAGCCACCCGTCGGCGACCAGGGCCGGGACGCGCTTGCTGACCGCGGCCTTCGTCACGCGCAGGCAGCGTGCGAGCCCGGTGATGTCGATCGGCGCCCGCTCGGAGAGGGTCGCCAGGATCTCGAACAGGTTGAAGGTCACGCCGTGTCTGTCGCGCAACCAGGCGTCCGCGAACAGATCCAGTCCGCCGACGAGCTCGTGGAGGGTGACGGTGAGACGGGCGGCCATAGCCAGAGTCAACCAGTTGACATCACTGGTGTCAACTGGTTGACTCGCGCGGTCAGGAGATGCTGATCAGCCGATCCAGGTCGTCGTCGGGAAGGGTGTCGGCGGTCGCGGTCACCTGCAGGTCTACGAGGTCGGCACGTCCGCGAAGGATGTTGAGGAAGGCGGTATCCGCGGCATCCCGGCCCGTCGCGATGCGAACGAGCGTGTCGCGGGGTGCCAGGGTGGTGGCGTCGACGACGCGCCAGGCGCCGTCGACCCATGCTTCGGCGACGGCGTGGAAGTCCATGGGGTCGAGTCCCGGCGCGTACACCGCGACCAGTCGTGCGGGTACCCCGCCCGCGCGCAGAAGGGCGACGCACAGGTGGGCGTAATCGCGGCAGACGCCGCGGCGGGCCAGGAGCGTGCGGACGGCGCCGTCGGTCGGCAGGCTCGAGCCGCTGACGTACGACAGCTCGGTGCCCACCCACGACGACACGCCCGTCAGCAGGTCGCTCGAATCGGTGATGCCGCCGAACTCGGCCGCGGCCGTCGGCGCGAGTGCGTCGGACTCCGCGTAGCGGCTGGGGCGGCCGTAGACGAGCAGTTCCGCCTCGTCCGCATCCAGCGGCGTGGCCGCGCCGTCGATGGTCACCGCGTAGTCCAGTCGCAGGCGGCCGATCGGAGCCTCCACCCGGTGGAGGCGACCTCCGTGTGCGTCGGCGAGTTCTCGCACCGGCACGGGTGAGCCGTCGACGCGCACGTCGAGGGACTCGGATGCCGGGGCATACGCCCGGGATGCGGCCACGGCGAACACGAGGTCGGCGGGGTCGGTGACGTCGAGCTCGATGCGGGCGGTGACGATCCTCTGCATGCTCACAGGGTGGCATGGCGCCGCGCCGGCCGCGCGGGGGTTGACAGCAGCTCGACGCGTTTCGACGCGCGGCGCCCCGTGTCAGTAGGAGTCGCGCGCGGTGTCGTCGTGCTCCGTCACCCATCGCGCCGCGAGGGCCTCCGACCCGCGGGCCAGCAGCGCCACGTCGGCGCCCACCAGAAGGAAGGCGGCCCCGTCGTCGAGGTAGGTCTGCGCGAGCTGCGGGTCGAACGCGTTCACCCCGACGGGAAGACCCGCCGCGCGCACGGCGGCGAAGGTGCGTCGCACCGCGTCGACCACGTCGGGGTGCGTCTGCTGCCCCAGAAGTCCGAGCGAGGCGGCGAGGTCGCTCGGACCGACGAACACGCCGTCGATGCCCTCGACGGCGGCGATCTCGGCCGCCGCATCGACGCCCTCGGCGTTCTCGATCTGCACGAAGACCGACACGGAGGCGTCGGCGTTCGCCAGGTAGTCCTCGACCCGGTTCCATCGAGCCGAGCGCGCCAACGCCGAGCCCACGCCGCGCCGACCGCGCGGGGGATAGCGCGTGGCGGCGACGACGGCGCGCGCCTCGTCGGCGGTGGAGACCATGGGCACGAGGATATTCTGCGCGCCGAGGTCGAGCACCTGTTTGATCGTGACGGCATCGCCGATCGGCACGCGCACGACCGGGGTCGCGCCGGACCCGTCGATCGCCTGCAGCTGAGCGAGAACCGTGTCGAGCGTGTTGGGGCCGTGTTCCATGTCGACCAGAAGCCAGTCGAGCCCCGATCCCGCCATGATCTCCGCGACCAGCGGTGAGCCGGTGCAGACCCAGCCGCCGACGAGGGGGCGCGATGCCGCCCCCAGCCGGTCGCGAAGGGTCGCCCTCAGACGAAACGACACTCGATCACCCCCATCTGTCCGAAGTCGCAGCGCACCGTGTCGCCGCGCTGCACCCACACGGGCCGTGTGAACGATCCTGCCAGGATGATCTCGCCCGCCTCCAGGCGCGCGCCGTGCTGGTGGAACTTGTTGGCGAGCCACGCGACGCCGGTCGCGGGGTGGCCCAGCACGCCGGCGGCGACGCCTGTCTCCTCGATCTCTCCGTTGCGGCTGAGCACGCCCGGCACCCAGCGCAGATCGATCTCTTCGGGGCTCATGTGCACGTCGCCCAGCACCATGGCGCCGTAGGCCGCGTTGTCGCTGATGGTGTCGACGATGGTCCGCCCCTCCAGCTCGATGTGCGAGTTCAGCACCTCGAGGGCGGCGACGGCATAGTCGATCGCGGCGAGGGCGTCCTCCCGCGTGCAGTCGGGACCCTCCAGCGGTGTTTTCAGCACGAAGGCCAGTTCGACCTCGATGCGCACGTTCGAGAAGTGATCCACGGGGATCTCCGCGCCCGAGCGGTAGACGGTGTCGTCGAACATGACCCCGTAGTCCGGCTCACTGATGCCCGTCGCCTGCTGCATCGCCTTCGAGGTGAGACCGATCTTGCGCCCCACGAGGGTGCGCCCCGCGGCGATCTGCGTGTCGCGCCAGCGGCCCTGGATCGCGTAGGAGTCCTCCACCCCGGCATCCGGATACCGCGCGGTGATGCGCGGGATCACGCTGTGGGTGCGGTCTGCCTCGGCGAGTTCCGCCGCGATGGCGTCGATCTGTGCGTCGCTGAGCATGTGTCTGCTCCTCTCAGCTTCTGGTTCGCGGTCCGTGTCCCACTTCCGCCGGTGTGTGTCCCACTTCCTGTCGGCTGCGGGGTGCTGTGACAGCCGAAAGTGGGACACGGCGGGCGGGACGCAGGAGGGTGCGGGGGGGGGGGGGGAGTGGATGCCGGGGGGNGGGTGGTCAGAGCTGGTTGCCGAGCTTGAACTCCCCGGCGCCCACCTCTTCGGGGGCGCGGGTGTAGCTGAAGCCGTCCGCGCCGATCGTGACCGCCATCTCGCTCGCGTCGGTACGGGCGCGCACGGGCTGCGGATTGCCGTCCAGATCGAGAACCACGGATCCGTCGGTGTACCAGGACGGGACGACGGGGTTTCCCCACCAGTCGCGTCGCTGGTTGTCGTGCACGTCCCAGGTGACCACCGGGTTGTCGGGATCGCCGGTGTAGTAGTCCTGCGTGTAGATCTCGACGCGGTGACCGTCGGGGTCGCGCAGGTACAGGTAGAACGCGTTGGAGACGCCGTGCCGACCGGGGCCGCGCTCGATGGAATCCGAGCGGCGCAGGGCTCCGAGCTTGTCGCAGATGGCCAGAATGTTGTGCTTCTCGTGCGTCGCGAAGCACACGTGATGCATGCGGGGTCCGTCTCCGCCGGTCATGGCGGTGTCGTGCACCGTGGGCTTGCGGCGCATCCAGGCGGCGTAGACGATGCCCGCCTCGTCCTGGATGTCCTCGGTGACGCGGAAGCCGAGGGACTGCATGAAACCGACCGCGCGCGGCACGTCGGGCGTGATCTGGTTGAAGTGGTCGAGGCGCACGAGCTCGCCGGGGGAGTAGAGGTCGTAGCGCCACGACAGGCGCTCCACGTGCTGGGTCTCGAAGAAGAACTCGTACGGGAAGCCCAGCGGATCCTCCACCCGCACCGAGTCGCCGATGCCCTTCGTGAACCCGTCGGGTCGGCGCTCGACGCGGCATCCGAGCTCCGAATAGAAGGCCACCGCCTTGTCGAGATCCTCCGCCGACCGCACGCGGTACGAGAAGGCGGCGACGGCGGCGATCGGGCCCGAACGCAGGACGAGGTTGTGGTGGATGAACTCCTCGGTCGAACGGAGATAGATAGTCTCGTCGTCCTCCTCGGTGACGTGCAGCCCGAGGATGTCCACGTAGAACTCGCGGGATGCCGCGAGGTCGGTCACCACGAGCTCCATGTACGCGCAGCGCAGGATGTCGGGGGCGGCGACAGAGGGCGTCGGGATGGGATTGTCCGCGTGGATCGGCGCCTCCTGCGAGACGAAGAATCCCGAGGAGGTTCGGATCATCTGGCTGCGGTCTGTCATCTCAGGCTCCCTTGCCGAAGGTGGGGTTGTGGGCGGGGCCGAGCGTGATGTGCACGGCCTGCTGGTCGGTGTAGAAATCGATGGAGCGGTAGCCGCCCTCGTGGCCGAGGCCCGACGCCTTGACGCCGCCGAAGGGTGTGCGCAGGTCGCGGACGTTGTTGGAGTTCAGCCACACCATGCCGGCCTCGACGCTCTGGGCGAAGTTGTGCGCGCGCTTCAGATCGCTGGTCCAGACGTAGGCGGCCAGACCGTACGTGGTGTCGTTGGCGAGGGCCAGGGCCTCCTCGTCGGTGTCGAACGGGGTGATCGCGACGACGGGGCCGAAGATCTCCTCCTGGAAGATGCGCGCGTCGGGGGCGACGTCGGCGAACACGGTGGGGCGCACGAAGTTGCCTTCGGCGAAGTCCTCGGGGCGGCCGCCGCCGGCCACGAGCCGTCCCTCGCTCTTGCCGAGCTCGACGTACGACATCACCTTCGCGAAGTGCTCCGGGTGCACGAGGGCGCCGACCTCGGTCGCGGGGTCATCGGGGTAGCCGACCTTCACGCGGTCGGCCTGCGCCGCGTACCGTTCGACGAACTCGTCGTAGATCTCGCGCTGCACGAGGATGCGGCTGCCCGCGGTGCAGCGCTCGCCGTTGAGCGAGAACACGCCGAAGATGGTCGCGTCGATCGCCGCGTCGAGGTCGGCGTCGGCGAACACGACGGCGGGACTCTTGCCGCCTAGCTCCATCGAGAGCCCTTTCAGGAACGGCGCGGCGTTCGCGAAGATGAGCTGGCCGGTGCTGCTCTCGCCGGTGAAGGAGATCAGCGGCACATCCGGGTGCTTCACGAGTGCGTCGCCGGCATCCTCGCCGAGACCGTTGACGAGGTTGAACACCCCCTCGGGAAGGCCCGCCTCCTCGAAGATTCCCGCCCAGAGGGACGCTGACAGGGGCGTGAACTCCGCAGGCTTGAGCACCACGGTGTTGCCGGTGGCCAGCGCAGGTCCCAGCTTCCACGACTCGAGCATGAACGGCGTGTTCCAGGGCGTGATGAGGCCGGCGACGCCGATGGGCTTGCGGTTCACGTAGTTGAGCTGACGGCCGGGCACCTTGAAGGCGTCGTCGGTCTGCGCGACGATCAGGTCGGCGAAGAAGCGGAAGTTCTCCGCCGCGCGACGCGCCTGGCCGAGCGCCTGGGTGATCGGCAGGCCCGAATCGAAGCTCTCCCACTCGGCGAGGCGCGCGTCGCGTGATTCGACGATGTCGGCGATGCGGTGCAGCACGCGCGAGCGCTCGCGGGCCTGCATGCGCGGCCAGGGACCTTCGGTGAACGCCGTTCGTGCGGCGGCGACCGCGAGGTCGATATCGGCCTTCTTTCCCGCGGCGGCCTTCAGGTAGGTCTGGTTGGTCACGGGATCGAGCACGTCGAACGTGTCGCCGTCGGCCGAGTCGACGAAGCGGCCACCGATGTAGTGCTGGATGTGCTCGGGCAGATCCGCCGGAACGCGGCGGGCGGTGGTGGGTGCAATGGTCATGGGAGCTCCTTCGTGGGAGGGGGCGGATGCCGCAAGGCGACGAGTCAGAAGGCGGGGAGGCCGAGCGCTTCGTCGGGGTGCTCGTGGATCATGTAGGCGTCGAGGGTCGCCGAGCGGTGGCGGCGCGATGCCTTCTCGATCTCGGCGAGCGGGGCACCGGTCTCGATGAGTACGAGGATGTTCTCGTGCTCGCGCACCGATTCGGCGGCGCGACCGGGGACGAAGCTGAACGTCGAGTCGCGCAGATGCCCGAGTCGCGCCCACTCGGCCTGCACCAGCTCGAGCATGCGCGGGTTGGCGCACTTCTCGAACAGGATCGCGTGGAACTCCTGGTTCAGCGCGGTGAAGGCGCGGGGGTCGAAGTGCTCGAGTGTCTCGACCATCATCTCGTTGACCCGACGTGCACGGCGCACGTCTTCGACGCTGAGCGCGCGCGCCGAGAGGGCCGTCGCCGCCCCTTCGAGGATGCTGAGCGACTGCATGCTGAAGCGGTAGGCCGTGTCGTCCACCATCGATACCCGCGCGCCGACGTTGCGCTCGAACATCACGAGACCCTCGGCTTCGAGCTGACGGATCGCTTCGCGTACCGGCACCACGCTCATCTCGAGCTCGCCCGCGATCGTGCCGAGCACGAGGCGGTAGCCGGGGGTGAACTCCTGCGACGCGATGCGCTGTTTGATCCAGTGATAGGCCTGCTGCGACTTGCTCTGAGCCGTCGCGGGTGTCAGGGGTGTCATCAGCCGTTCCTCTCGCTCTCATAGCGGGCACGCCACGCGGCGTTCATCGGGAACAGGCCGTCGACGGGGTGACCGGATGCCACCTGTCGGGCGATCCACGCATCCTCCTCCTCCTGGGCGAGGGCAGCGGTCGCAACCTCCTCGGCGAGGGCGGGCGGCAGCACGACGACGCCGTCACCGTCTCCGACGAGGATGTCTCCCGGCTCGACGGTCGTGCCGCCGCAGCCGATCGCGACGTCGGTCTCCCAAGGGATGTGGCGACGACCGAGGACGGCGGGGTGGGCACCGGCGGTGAAGACCGGGATGCCGACGGCCGCGACGGCGTCGGCATCGCGCACGCCCCCGTCGGTGACGATGGCGGCGGCGCCGCGCGCGTGGGCGCGGATCGCCAGGATGTCGCCCAGTGTCCCCGATCCGGTTTCGCCGCGGGCCTCGATGACCAGGACCTCACCCTCTGCGACCGCGTCGAACGCGCGCTTCTGGGCGTTGTAGCCGCCGCCGCGTGCGGCGAAGAGGTCTTCGCGGTGGGGGAGGAAGCGCAGGGTCCGGGCGGTGCCGACGAAGCGGCTGCCCGCGGTGAGGGGGTGCACGCCGTCGATCGTGACGTCGTTGAGCCCGCGCTTGCGCAGCTGTCCGCTGAGTGCGGCGACGGGAACGCGGGAGAGTTTCTCGCGCAGCGCGGGCGTGAGAGCCGGGGGGATTCCTGCGGCCTCGGGGGAGCCCCACGCCTCGGCGCGCTGGCGGTCGTCGACGGCGGGGAGCGAGCCGATCGCACCGTCGAGGGTGCGCTCGCCCTGCACCACGGTGGTGCGCAGCCGTCCGCTCGAGAGCGAACCGGCATCCACCTGTACCTCGACGACGTCGCCGGGAACGACCACCGACGAGCCCGCGGGCGTGCCGGTGAGGATGACGTCGCCGGTCTCGAGGGTGAAGTGCTGGGAGAGGTCGGCGACGATCTGGGCGAGCGGGAAGAGGAGCCCGTCGGTGGTGTCGTCCTGCGCGAGCTCGCCGTTGACCCAGGTGCGCAGGCGCAGATTCGCCGGATCGATGCCGACCGCGTCGATCAGTGCCGGGCCGATCGGCGTGTAGCCGTCGCCGCCCTTCGAGCGGACGTTCGAGCCCTTGTCGTTCGCGCGCAGGTCGTAGAGGCCGAAATCGTTCGCCGCGGTGATCGCGGCCACGTGCGACCAGGCGGTCTCGACCGTCGTCCATCGGGCGGGCGTGCCGATGATGAGTGCGATCTCGCCTTCGAACGCGAGCAGCTCGGTGCCGGCGGGACGCTCGACCGACGCGCCCGAGGCGGCCAGCGAGCTGGAGGGCTTGAAGAAGTACGACGGGGATGCCGGGCGGCGGCCGCGCTGGTCGGCGCGAGAGGCGTAGGCGAGGTGGACGGCGACGATCTTGCCCGGGCGCGCGCCGAGGACGGCGAACCGGCTGTCGGTGTCTGTCATGGATGCTCCCTTGCGTCGTATCCGAAATCGTATATGATCGTCGTCACCGCGGCAAGCACTGCTTCGCCGTCCGACAGAGACGTCACACCGACACTGGAGTCACCCCATGAGCGCTTCCACGAACCACCCCGTCGGGTTCACCCCGACCGGGACGATCGCGACGTCCACCGACCGCCGCCGCGTCGTCTTCGCCACGATCGTCGGCACGACGGTCGAGTGGTACGACTTCTTCATCTACGCATCTGCGGCCGGCCTGGTCTTCGGAAGCCTCTTCTTCGCTCCCGCCGGAGAGGGGTTCGCTCAGGTGCTGTCGTTCATCACGGTGGGCATCAGCTTCCTGTTCCGACCGTTCGGCGCTTTCCTCGCGGGTCACTTCGGAGACAAGTACGGGCGCCGACTCGTCCTCATGGTGACCCTGATCCTGATGGGCGTGGCGACGACGCTGGTCGGTCTGCTGCCGACGTATGCCGCGATCGGCATGGCGGCGCCGATCCTGCTCGTGCTGCTGCGCATCCTGCAGGGCATCTCGGCCGGCGGAGAGTGGGGCGGTGCGGTGCTGATGGCGGTCGAGCACGCTCCCAAGACGCGCCGAGGCATCTTCGGCGCATCCCCTCAGATGGGCGTTCCCTTGGGTCTGCTCCTCGCGTCGGGCATGCTCGCGCTGATGGCCACGATCGCTCCCGGGGAGGCCTTCCTGCAGTGGGGCTGGCGCGTGCCGTTCCTGCTCTCGTTCGTGCTGATCGTCATCGGCTACTACATCCGCCGCCGAGTGGAGGAGAGCCCGGTGTTCGCGGAGCTCGCCGAGCGCAAGGAGGAAACGCGGATGCCGATCGTCGCGCTGTTCCGCAAGCACACCCTGCTCGTGGTGATCGCGGCTCTCGTGTTCGCCGGCAACAACGCCGTGGGATACATGACCACCGGGGGGTACATCCAGCGCTACGCCACCGACCCGAAGGGACCGATCGGACTCGCGACCGCCGATGTGCTGGGCGCGGTCACCCTGTCCGCGATCACCTGGCTGGTGTTCACCTTCCTCTCCGGTTGGATCTCGGATCGCATCGGACGGCGCACGACCTACATCATCGGCTGGCTGGCCCAGCTGGCCGGCGTCTTCCTGCTCTTTCCGCTCGTCAACACCGGCTCGATCGTCCTGCTGACGCTGGGCCTGGTGGTCCTCACGGTCGGGCTCGGTTTCACGTACGGTCCTCAAGCCGCCCTCTACGCCGAGCTGTTCCCCGCGTCCATCCGCTTCTCGGGCGTCTCCATCTCGTACGCGATCGGTGCGATCCTCGGCGGGGCCTTCGCTCCGACGATCGCGCAGGCGATCGTGCAGGCGACGGGTTCCACGACGGGCGTCACCTGGTACCTCGCCGGCATGACCCTGCTGGGACTGATCGCCACGCTGCTGCTGCGCGACCGCAGCGGCATCCCGCTCGGACCCGACCATGAGGCCGAGCAGACGGTCAGCCCCATCCGAGGGCTCTCGCGGGCCTGAGTCGGAAGGACGACGACGATGCAGTTCCATCACCACGGGTATGTCTCCGCCGACCCCCGCGTGCAACCGGCCGCGGGGACGGGAATCGACCGCCCAGCGGAGCTGCCCGACGAGGTCGACGTCCTGATCGTCGGCTCCGGGCCGGCCGGCATGCTCCTGGCCGCGCAGCTGTCGCAGTATCCCGGGATCCTCACGCGCGTCATCGAGCGCCGTGAGGGACGCCTGGCCCTCGGACAGGCCGACGGCATCCAGCCGCGCAGCGTCGAGACGTTCCAGGCGTTCGGCTTCGCCGAGCGGATCATCGCCGAGGCGTACAACATCGGGTGGATGAACTTCTGGGGCCCCGATCCCGAGAACCCCGCGCGCATCGTGCGCCGCTCCCGCACTGCCGACTACGCGTACGACATCAGCGAGTTCCCGCACCTCATCGTCAACCAGGCGCGCGTGCTCGACTACTTCGCCGAAGCGGCCGCGCACGGCCCGGCGCGCATCGCACCCGACTACGGGATCGAGTTCGTCGGGCTCACCGTGCACGAGGGCGAGGACCGTCCGGTCGAGGTGCGCGTACGCCACGTCGGCGGAGAGCGCGCCGGCGAGGAGCGCGCCGTGCGTGCGGCGTACGTCGTCGGCTGCGACGGGGCGCGAAGCGGCGTACGGGCGGCGATCGGCCGGGTGCACGTCGGCGACATCTCGCAGCACGCCTGGGGCGTGATGGACGTGCTCGTCGAGACGGACTTCCCCGACTGGCGCATCAAGTGCGCGATCAACGCCGAGGCCGGCAACATCCTGCACATTCCGCGCGAAGGCGGATACCTCACCCGCATCTACGTCGACCTGGGCGCCGTGGCGGACGACGACGACCACCGCGTGCGTCAGACGCCCGTCGAGGAGATCATCCGGCGGGCCAACGAGATCCTGCACCCGTACACGCTCGACGTGAAGAGCGTCGCCTGGCACAGCGTGTACGAGGTCGGCCACCGGGTCACCGACGGCTTCGACGACGCGCTCGACGGCGGACGGCAGCCGCGCGTGTTCCTCACCGGCGACGCCTGCCACACGCACAGCGCGAAGGCGGGGCAGGGCATGAACGTCTCGATGCAGGACGGCTTCAACCTGGGGTGGAAGCTCGGCTCCGTGCTGAGCGGTCTGAGCCCGGCCTCCCTTCTGTCGACCTACACCTCCGAGCGCCGGCCGGTCGCTCAGCAGCTCATCGAGTTCGACAAGGAGTGGTCGACGCTGATGGCGCGAAAGCCCGAGGAGATCTCCGATCCTGCCGACCTCGCGACCTACTATCTCGCCACCGCCGAGTTCCCCTCGGGCTTCATGACCACCTACGCCGAGGGGGCGGGAGTCGTCGCCGGCACCGCCCACCAGCATCTGGCAACCGGCTTCCCGGTGGGCAAGCGCTTCAAGAGTGCGCCCGTCACTCTGGCGGCCGACGGCAACGTCGTGCATCTCGGTCATCACGCGAGCGCCGACGGGCGCTGGCGCCTGTACGCCTTCGCCGACCGCGACGGGCTCGCCGACGACTCGCCCCTCGCGCGCTTCGCGGCCTGGCTCGCCGACGCCCCGGACTCTCCGGTGCGGCGCCATACCCCCGCGGATGCCGATATCGACGCGGTCTTCGACGCGAAGGTGATCTACCAGCAGGGGTTCGACGACATCGATGTCACTCGTGCGCCGGCTGTCTTCCGCCCGCATTCGGGTGCGCTGGCGCTCACCGACTGGGAGAAGGTGTTCGCCGCGGCACCCCACAGGTGGAACGAGACCGACATCTTCGAGGCCCGCGGGCTATCGCGTGACGGTGTGGTCGTCGTGGTGCGTCCTGATCAGTACGTCGCGGCCGTGCTGCCGCTGGACGCGACCGATGAGCTGGCGGACTTCTTCTCCCGGTGGATGCTCCCCGTCGGGTGACGGACCGAGACGCCGAGTGACGCTCAGTCGAGGTCGTCGTAGCCGCTGAGGCGCAGCTCCTCGGCATCCAGGTGCGCTTCCAGCCGTCGGGCGAGAAGATCGTCGACGGTGCCTTCTCGGCGCAGCCGCAGCAGCACCTCGCGCTTGCGCTCCAACAGGGCCAGCTTCAGTCGCGTCATCTCCTCGAAGCGCACGAGCGGCGAGCGCTGGGTGAGGTCGATTCCGGTCGAGGCGGCGAGCATCGTCAGCGAGGTCGCGGCGTCGACGCCCGCCGCTGCCGGATTCAGCCCCACGACGGGCCCAGCGCCGTCCACGACTGTCTGCGCACCGGTGTCGGGGGCCGACGGCGCCGCCACCATGCCCTCGAGCTGTGCGATCTGGTCGGCATCCGCGGCGGCCTGGGCACGGGCGAAGGCACGCGCGTTGGCCAGCTCGAGCATGTCGTAGCCATCCTGACGAGCGCGCTCGCGTACCTCGTCGCTGATGCCGTGCTCGGCCGCGATGTCGTCGAGAGCGGCGATCGCCGCACCCGAGATGGTCCGCTGCGCCAGCTCGATCTCGTCGGCGGCCCAGTCGTCGCTGGGAAGCTTCGCCCACCGGACGATGGCGGGAAGGAGCGGTCCCTGCACGAGCAGACTCAGCACGATCACCCCGGCCGTCACGAACACCACGGCGTCGCGGCCGACGAGCGGCTGACCGGACGACGTCGTCAGCGGAACCGAGAGCGCGATCGCGAGCGACACGGCACCGCGGAACCCGGCCATCGTGCTCACGATGCGCGCGCGGTTCAGCGATCCCGGGCCGGAACGTGCGGTCAGCGCCGGCGTACGCGGGCGCGAGAAGGGGGCCATCAGCAGTTGGAACACATAGCGCACCACCAGCAGCGCCGCCCACGCGGCCACGGTCAGCAGCACGAGGCCCCACACCTCGCTCGGGGAGATCTCGTGCAGGACGAGCTGCACTTCCAACCCGATCAGCACGAACAGCGCTCCGTTGAGCAGGTAGACGCCGAACGGCCACGCCGCCATCGCGGTGCGGCGGGAGGCGGCGGTGGTGATGCGCGGCGAGGCCCAGGCGATGATCAGGCCCGCGAACACCACGGCGAGAACGCCCGAGGCGTTGACCAGTTCGGCGAGCAGGAACGCCGTGAACGGAACCAGCAGCAGCGTCACGTTGATCGACAGGGCATTGCGCATGCGCCGCAGCGCGAGGTACGCGAGAGCCGCGACGACGATGCCGGCGATCGCTCCGCCGAGATAGGAGACGAGCACGGTGGCGGTGATCGACCAGCCCGTGACGGTGTCGCCGAGTGCGACGGAGATCGCGATGGCATAGAGCACCAATGCGGTGCCGTCGTTGGTCAGACTCTCCGCCTTCAATTTCATGAACGTGCGCTGCGGAAGCAGTCGTCCGAGCGCGGCGACAGCCGTGGCATCGGGGGGCGCGACGGCGGCACCGAGGATCATGGCTGCCGGCCAGGGCAGCCCGAAGAGTGTGGCCACCCACGCGACCGCGAACGCCGAGGCGACCACGAGCAGCGTGCTCATCGGGATGATGTAGCGCAGCGACCGGCGAACGCCCCGCAGCGACGTCGTCAGGCTCTCCCAGAACAGCATCACGGGCAGGAACAACAGCAGCACCGTCTCGGGCGGCAGCTCGATGCGACGCAGCTCCGGCACGAAGCCGAGCAGCAGGCCGAGGATCAGCAGCACCAGCGGTGTCGCCAGGCGCAGGCGCGGCGCGAGGAGCGTTCCCGCCAGCACCGACAGCCCGAGCAGGACGGTGACTTCCAGACCTTCCATGGCACCCCGATTCCGCGCAGACCTCCCGACGGATTTCCGTCGCAGCCCAGTGTGCGCCACAGACACAGCGTTTCAACAGGTCTGCGCATTCCCGGCCGCGCAGACAGTTCCGTCCGTGCGGGGCTACCGGCCCCGCGTCAGGAGTTCACGCGAATGATCTCCTGCTGGTACGGGGCGATGACGTCGCCGGAGATTCGGCAGTCCAACAGCAGGAAGGGCCGGTCGGATGCCGGGACCTGCACCCACCGCGCGAGCTCGTCGAGGTCGGCGAGCGTGCGCACGACGACACCTCGAGCCCCGACCGCGGAGGCGAGACCCGCGAAGTCGACCTCGGGGATCAGCATGGGCTCCCGGGCGAGGCCCTGCAGGCCGTACAGGTTGATCTCGGCGCCGTACGCGGCGTCGTTCCACACGACGGCCAATCCGCGGCCCGCCGCCACGCGCACCGCGGATTCCAGATCCGACAGTGCCATCAGTCCGCCGCCGTCGCCGGTGGACAGCACGATGGTGGCCTCCGGCCGAGCCCGGGTGGCGCCCGCGACCGAGGGGAATCCCAGGCCGATCGACTGGTACGCGGTGCCGACCATCATCATGCGGTCGGGCGAGGCCACCGACCAGTACATGTTCGCCCAGCCGAGGAAGTGGCCGCCGTCGGTGACGACGACGCGGTCGCGGGTGGAGGGTGCGCTCTCGAGCAGCTCACCGATGCGCTCGGCGACCGACCGTGGGTCGAGACGGCCGTCGGGCGCCAGGGGGTCGCCGCCGTCGCGGGCGCGCAGCGCGGCGATGTCCACGCGCTCGCGCCAGCCGCTGGGCGCGGCATCCCTCGTCGCCAACTCGTCGCAGAGGGCTTCGGCGACGAGGCGTGCATCGCCGCGGATGAAGCCGCCGACGTGCGGGTGCGTCGCCGCGGGGGCGATGTCGACCTGCACGACGCGGGTGCCCGGGGCGAACAGGGCGCCGAAGCGCATCGTGAACTGGTTGAGTCCCGCGCCGAAGACCACCGCGACGTCCGCCGTCGAGATCAGCTCCATGGCGCCGTCGGCGCCGAACCCGCCGGTGACCCCGAGGTCGAACTCCGGCCGAGGGAACATCCCGCGACCCAGCGCCGTGGTCGCCGTGACGGCGCCCGTCGCGTCCGCCAAACGCCCGAGAGCATTCGCGGCGCCCGAGATCCACGCGCCGCGACCCGCGATCAGCACCGGACGCTCCGCGGCGGCCAGTGCGGAGGCCAGGTCGGCGATCGCCGCACGTGCGAACGGGGAGGGGGCGATCGGCGCGGGCAGTGTCGGCTGCGGCGCGGCCGGCACCGAGCCCGCCTCGAGCTTGGCGACGTCGTAGGGGATGGCGAGCACCGTCGGCACGCGATAGGCCAGCGCGTGCTCGATCGCGATGACCGTGGTGGCCGCCGCATCGGCCCGTCCGACGGTGTACGTGCGCGCGCCCACCGCCGAGGCCAGGGCGATCTGGTCGACGTCCCACGGACGGGGGCCCGACGTCGGTTCGTCCCCGACGACGAGTACGAGCGGCACGTGGGCCTGCACCGACTCCGCCAGGGCGGTCAGCGTGTTGGTGAAGCCGGCACCGTAGGTGGCGGTCGCGGCGGCGAGGCGTCCGCTCGCCCGATGATAGGCATCCGCTGCGACGACCCCGCCCGCCTCGTGGCGCACGGCGGTGTAGTGCACGTCCGTGGAGCGCTCCAGGGCGTCGAGGAAGTGGGCGTTGCCGTTTCCCATCACGCCGAAGACGTGGTCGATGTGAGCGGCAAGGGTCTGGGCGACGTGCGCAGAGACGGTGGACATGGGGCCTCCGAGAGACGAAACGGTGAAGGGATGCCGTATGTGTCTCGCGTGCCCCTTTTTCGAGCACCGAACGCCGCGTCGCGTCCGGACCAGTCGAGTATACGAGGCGCGTGTCGGCGGCGGCGGGCAGGATGGGACCATGGTCCCCGTCCGCGTCCGCGCCGCGCGTCTGGTGAGCCATGCGCTCGCCGAGCCCACGGCGGATCTCGTCGGCGCGGCGCGTCGGCTCGCGGCGACGCAGGCGCAGGAGTTCTGGGCGGGGCGGTGGGCCCTCGGCATCCGCACGGCGGGGGAGCCGACACTCACCGACGTCGACCGGGCCTTCGCCGCCGGAGGGCTCGTGCGCGCCTGGACCCAGCGCGGCACCCTGCACATCGTCGCGGCAGAGGATCTCGGGTGGATTCTGGCGCTCACCCGGGACCGACAGCTGCGGCAGGCCGCCGGCGTGCACCGCAACCTCGGGATCGACGCCGAGACGATCGTGCGTGCGGAGCGCGCGGTGCGGCCCGCGCTCGCCGGCGGCAACCGGCTCACGCGTGCCGAGGTCGGCGAGGCGATGACGGCGGCCGGCATCGACGTGGCGGGCTCGCGCGGAAACCACCTGCTGTCGGCGATCGCGCTTCGCGGCGGCGCCGTGTTCGGTCCGGTCGTGCCGCGGGACGGTGGGATCACGCGGGAACAGTACGTCGTCGCCGCCGACGAATGGCTGCCGGATGCCGCGGCCCCCGCCGAGCCGCTGGGGGAGCTGCTGGTCCGCTATCTCGGGGGGCACGGCCCGGCGACGCTCGAGGACTTCCGCTGGTGGGCGGGCCTGCCGCTCGGGCTCGCCCGGGCCGGTCGCGAGGCCGCGGGGGAGCGCGTCGTCGAGGGGGAGGACGCGCTCCTCGCCGTCGCCGGTGCGGGTCCGGAGATCGAGGCGCCACCGGCCGAGGTGCTCGCCCTGCCTCCGTTCGACGAGTACTACCTCTCGTACGCGGACCGCTCGCTCGTATGCCCGCCCGCGCATCTCGCGACGATCGGGCCCACCCTCAACGGCCTGGTGCGTCCCGTGCTCGTCGCCGCGGGTGAGGTCATCGGAACGTGGCGGCACTCGACGGCGGTGGGCCGGCACCATCTCGATCCCCTCGCCGAACCCTTCACCGCCGGGGTCGAAGCGGGCGCCGTCGACGTGGCGCTCGCGCGTTTCGCGAGGTTTCTGCGCGCGTGACGGTTCGGGGTCGCCTCTGGGCGTTCCCGAGTGGCATGGGCGACCACACGCGACCCCGAAGCGGGGTCAGGCGAACAGCCCCGCCCCGACGTACGAGCCCTCCTCGGCTCCCGGGGGAATGGCCCACAACCCCGAGCCGATGTGGCGGATGTACTCGCTCAGCAGATCCCTCGACAGCGCACGCTGCAGGGCGATGAACTGCGCGGGAGAGCGTTGGTACGCGAGGAAGAACAGGCCGGCGTCGAGTCGTCCGAGATCGGTGTTGCCGTCGACGTAGTTGTAGCCGCGGCGGAGGATGCGGATGCCCTTGTTGAGGTCGGGATGGGCGAGGCGCACGTGGCTGCGGGCGTCGATCGCGGGCTGGCCCGTGGCGCCGACGGCGGAGAAGTCCGGCGCTGTCTGCTCCTGCCCGCCCGAGAGCGGCGCGCCGTGCGCCTTGTCACGGCCCGTGATGCGCTCCTGCTCGCTCAGACGCACGCGATCCCACGTCTCGATGAGCATCGCGATCTTGCGCGCCACGAGATAGGAGCCGCCCACGAGCCAGGCCGGTTCGTCGCCGTCGCCGACCCAGACGTGCTGATCCAGCGCCGCCTGGTCGTCGGCGAGGATGTTGGCCGTGCCGTCCTTGAACCCGAAGAGGTTGCGGGGCGTGGCCTGATCGGCGGTCGTCTTCGACGTCTTTCCGAAGCCGAGCTGCGACCAGCGCAGCCGTGCTCGGCCGAAGGCGATGCGGCTCAGATTGCGGATCGCGTGCACGGCGACCTGCGGGTCGTCGGCGCAGGCTTGGATGCACAGGTCGCCGCCGGTGTGATCGGGCTCCAGGTCGTCGCTGAGAAACGCCGGCAACGCGGTGAGCAGGGCGGGCCGACGGTCGGCGAGTCCGTAGCGGTCGGTGCCGTCGACGGCCGTGAACAGGGTCGGTCCGACGCCGAACGTGATCGTCAGCCCGTTCGCGGCAAGGCCCAGCGCCTCACCGGTGTCGTCCGGCGGCGCCTCCGGCGAGCCTCCCACCGCGCCGCTGGCCGACACATCGAGGCCCTGGGTCATCCGCGCCGCCGCGTAGGACCAGTCCTGGAGAAGCTCGATCAGATCCTCGCGGGTGGTCCCCGCCATCATGTCGAACGACGCGAAATGCAGATGGTCCTGCACGGGCGTGGTGATGCCGGCCTGGTGCGCGCCGTAGAACGCGTAGGGCGACGCCGCGCCGGCGGCGCCGCGCGTGCGGCCGACGGCGACGCCGGCCGCCGCTCCGGCTCCGGCGCCGACGGCGAGCCCGGCCGCACCGACACCGGCCGCGAGGCCCAGCAGGCCCCGTCGGCTGAGACCGGCGCGCGGCGCGGGCTCGAGGCGGTCGCCGCCCGCGAGAGGTCCGTCGGTGCTCACTGCAGGATGGTGGACGTCAGCTTGGACAGCGGCTCGGCCAGCGCGTTGATCAGGTCGGTGAGCTCGCGCTTGTCGGCCTCGCTGAGCTGCCGGTAGTTCACGAAACCGGCGCTCAGCGAGCCGTGGCGCGCGAGAGCGGCCTCAAGGGCGGCGTAGCCGCTGTCGATCCGACCGGCGAGCTCCGTTCCGGTCGCGCCGGAGGAGACGGCGAAGTCCTTGACGAGCGAGAACGCCATCTTCGATCCCTCGACATTGGCCGCGAAATCGTACAGGTCGGTGCCGCTCCACCAGTCCTCTTCGCCGCTGATCTTGCCCGTGGCCACTTCGTCCAGCAGAGAGATCGCGCCGTTGGAGATGCCGCCGATGCCCTGCGCGTCGAGCGCCTTCTGGAACTCATCGCCGTGCACGTACGCGTTGAGCTCGCCCACGTCTGCGATCAGCTTCGCCCCGTAGGTCGCGCGCTCGGCGGGCGTCGAGGGCGCCCAGTCCTTCCACGCCGGGGTTGACCCGTCGGAGTTGAGGGCATCCTGCGCCGGAACCCAGAGGTCCTTCTCGATGCGGTGGAAGCCCGTCCAGTCGAGTCCCTCCGCGACGGCATCCACCTCGCGGTAATCGATGCGGGGGTCGAGATCGCCCAGCGACTCCGCCACGGGTTCGATGCGCTCGTAGAACGCCCGCGTGGTGGGGAAGAGGCTCCGCGCCTTCTCATCGTCGCCGGCCTCGTAGGCGCTCACGAAGGTCGCCACGGCCGGGACGAGCTGTTCGACCTGATCCTTGACGAACGACGCGTACAGATCGACGGCCTTCTGTTTCTGCGCGGCGTCGTCGCCCGTGGCCGTGACGGCGTCGCCCGTGACCGTGAAGGCGGTGCGTCCGATGCCCTCACCGACCATGCCGGGCTTGCACAGGGTGACGTAGTCACCGGGCTGGGCGACGACGGTGAGGGTGCGTGAGGCGCCGGGGGCGATGTTCTCGACCTCGCCGACGATGCGCAGACCGTCGGAGGCGAGGAGATAGAACTCCGTCACCTGCGAGCTGGCGTTGGTCACCGCGAACGCGAGCGTGCCGCTGGTGGCGGTCGCGGTCGACACCGTGCACGCCGTGTCGGTGGAGGTGACGGTCAGGGCGTCGGACGCGGCGACGTCGGTCTTGGCGACGCAGCCGGCCAGCACGAGGGCGGTCGCGCCGAGCGCGGCGACGGCTCCCCAGGTGCGTGTGCGGGTCATGATGCTCCTTGGTGGTGGGAGAGGTCCGCGTGGTGCGGAACCGACGTGAGGGGTGCGGATGCCGAGGCCCGGGCGGGCCGGCGACCGAGTCCCCGGACGAAGAGGGTGCCGACGACGGCCATGTACAGGGCCCAGGCGATGACCTGCAGCCACGACATCTGCGGCATGAAGCCGACGGTGGCCTGCAGGATCGCGGCGAGGGGGCTTCCCGGCGGGATCGTCGCCGAGAGGTCGAACGCCCAGCCGAAGGGGAAGGCGGCCGCGCCGACGGCGACCGTGCCGCCGACGAGGGGCGCCAGGGCGGAGAACGGACCGGGAAGGGCGCCGGCCTCTTGCAGATCGTGGATCGCGTACGCCAGCACCCCGGCGGCGACGATCACGAGGAATCCGCCGGTCCAGCCGAAGAAGACGCGGAGGTCGAGTCGCACCATTCCCCGGGCGAGGAGCCAGCCGAGCACGACGGCGGTGGCGAGGCCGAGCAGTGCGCCCAGAAGAGCCGACGGCGTGTCGCCGAAGGACTGCACCATCGACCACAGCAGGAGGGTCGTCTCGATGCCTTCGCGGGCGACGGACACGAATCCGATGAGGACGATTCCCCAGAGACCCCCCGTCGCGAGCGCCCGATCGACGCCGCCCTCGAGCGTCTTCTTCATCGTGCGGGCGGTCTTCTGCATCCAGAAGATCATCCAGGTCACCATGCCGACGGCGACCAGCGAGAGAAGCCCCCCGATCAGCTCCTGTGCCTCGAAGGTGAGGGCGTAGGCGCCGAAGGTGAGGATCGCGCCGATGCCCACGGCCAGCGCGATGGCGAGGCCCACGCCGACCCACAGTCGCGGCAGGACGTCGCGACGATCGATACGGCGGAGATAGGCGACGAGGATGCCGACGACGAGAGCGGCTTCGAGGCCTTCGCGGAGGCCGATCAGGAAAGTGGCGAGCACGAGCGCTTCTTCGGAAGAGGGGAAAGTGAGGTTAGGCGAACCTCACAAACAGCGAGCGTACACCCAACCGCGCCACCCCACCACGCGCGTCCGCTGCTGCACGCGCGTGCACGCTCACCGGGCCAGGCGCGGATCGCTCGACGGGTCGGCGTACGTCGGCGGGCACCCGTTCCTGCCGGCATCCGGTCGCAGTTCGACGTGCCACGGCTCGTTGTCGTACACCAGGCACAGCCCGAACGCCGGACCGTGACGGGCGATCCAGTCCTGCGTGCCGCTGCCGTCGAGGTCGGCGGCGGCGCCCTGCACGTGCAGGGAGGTTTCGGCCGTCGCGACCCACCGCGCCGCGCGCTCGCGCGAACCGTACTGGCTCACCGCCTGCGACAGCAGCGACTCCTGCTGCGCGGGCGAGCGCCAACCGCTCGTGACGAAGAAGCTGACGCCGTCGGCGTAGGCCTGGGTGCTCGCGCGCTGGAGGGCGTCGAGGAGTGCGGGATCCATCCGCGAGATGCCCGGGTACTGCGTGTCGAACGGGGTCACGCCCCAGGGCAGGTAGCCGTCGGCGACGGACGTCGCCGCATCGGTGGGGGCATCCGTCTCGCCGAGGCTCGGCGCAGACGACGACGTCGACGAGTCCGACATCGACCCGCGGGACTCCGCGGGTGGCAGGTGCGTCAGCGGGTCTCCGAGCAGCAGCATCAGCACCGTGGCGGTGACCAACACGAGAGCTGCGGTCATCCCGGCGGCGAGAAGCCATCGCCGGCGGAGGTGGTGGGCAGAGGGGGCCGTGGGCGGAGTGGAAAGGTGACGTGCCATGTGGGCGAGTCAAACGCGGAGGCCGTTGCGGGAGCGTCGCCGAAATCCGATACGCCGACGATATGCGTGGCCTCCTAGCATCGAAGAATGCGCGTGCTGGTCCTGGAGGACGAACCCCTGCTGGCCGATGCGATCCGTGACGGGCTGCGCCTGGAAGCGATCGCGGCCGACCTCGCGGGCGACGGCGATACCGCGCTGGAGTTGCTGTCCTACACCGACTACGACGTCGCCGTGCTCGATCGCGATGTTCCGGGGACATCGGGAGATGCGGTCGCGGCGTCGATCGTGCAGGGCGGCACGGGGGTGCCGATCCTCATGCTGACCGCCGCCGACCGGCTCGACGACAAGGCGTCGGGATTCGAGCTGGGCGCCGATGACTACCTCACCAAGCCGTTCGCGATGCGCGAGCTCGTTCTGCGGCTGCGCGCCCTCGAGCGTCGTCGCCGACGGGTGCGCCCACCCGTGCGCGAACTCGCCGGCATCCGCCTCGACCCCTTCCGTCGTGAGGTGTACCGCGACGGTCGCTATGTCGCGCTCACTCGCAAGCAGTTCGCCGTCCTGGAGGTGCTGCTCGAAGCGGGCGGCGGCGTCGTCAGCGCCGAGGAACTGCTCGCACGCGCCTGGGACGAGAACGCCGATCCTTTCACCAACGCGGTCCGCATCACGGTGTCCGGTCTGCGTCAACGGCTCGGTGGTCCCGCCGTGATCGCGACGGTCTCCGGCGTCGGCTATCGCGTCGAGGTGCCGGCGTCCGACGCTGAGGCGGAGGGGAGGTGAGTGCGACACCGTCGCCCTCTCCCGGTGCGCGCCGGCGTGCCGCGGGGCTGACCTTCCGGGTGAAGCTCATGCTCAGCTACGCCGGCACGGTTGCGCTCGCCGGCGCTCTGTTGCTGTCCGTCGTGTGGCTGTTCCTCCTGCGATACGTCCCGGAGGAGGCGGCGCCGACGACCGGCGGGTTCATGCCGGGTCGCGGCGATCTGCTGCGGGCATTCGTGCCACCCGCGCTCGCCGCGTGGGCCCTGCTGATCGTCGTCGGACTGGTGGGTGGGTGGTTCCTTGCCGGGCACATGCTCGCGCCGCTGGGGCGGATCACCCGCGCCACGCGGCTGGCCGCCGCCGGATCGCTGTCGCATCGGATCGGCGCCCACGGCCCCGACGACGAGGTGCGCGAGCTCGCCGACAGCTTCGACGCCATGCTGGCGCGCATCGAAGCGCAGGTCGCGGAGCAGCGTCGCTTCGCCGCGAACGCATCGCACGAGTTGCGCACACCGCTGGCCATCACCCGGGCGATGCTCGACGTTGCCGCCGCTGACCCGGACCGTGACGTCGACGCTCTGCTCACGCGGCTGGCTCGCGTCAACGGACGGGCGATCGAGCTCACCGAGGCGCTGCTCTCGCTCAGCCGCGCCGAAGGCGGGGCCCTCGACCCCGTCCCCGTCGATGTCTCACTCCTGGCCGATCAGGCCGCGGAGACCTTTCTGTCGCTCGCCGAATCGCGGGGAATTGCTCCGCAGCTCGAGACACTGCCGGGCATCGCGCGGGGATCTCAGTCGCTGCTGCAGCAGCTCGTCGTCAACCTCGTGCACAACGCGATCGTGCACAACTGCGATGATCACGGCTGGGTGCGAATCGGTGTGCGCTCGGCGCAGGGCAGCGTCGGTCTGTGCGTGGAGAACTCCGGGCCCGTCGTCCCGTCGGAGATGCTCCCGACCCTGCTGGAGCCGTTCCAGCGCGGGGCGCAGCGCGCACATAGCGGCGAGCACGAGGGAGCCGGTTTGGGACTCGCGATCGTCGCGGCGATCGTTCGTGCGCACGACGGGAGCCTGACCCTGTGGCCGCGCGACGACGGTGGGCTGCTCGTGGAGGTCGTCCTGCCGGCCGCGTAGGCTCCGCTCGGCGCCATCAGCCCTGGGCGTGCCGGTCGAGGAAGGCGTACACCTCGCCGTCGTCGACGCCGGGGAAGGCGCCGCGCGGCAGCGGCGAGAACATCTGCATGTGCACGCGGGCACTCGGCCACGCGCGACCCTCCCAGCGCGCCGTGAGCTCGGCATCCGGACGCCGGCAGCACGATTCGTCGGGGCACGTCGAACTCGCCCGCTTCTGGGTCTCACGTCCGCGGAACCAGCGTGCGTCGTCGAAGGGCACCCCGACGGTGATCGAGAACTCGCCGTCCGAGGTGCGTCCGGTCTGGGACGAGCACCAGAAGGTGCCGGCGGGGGTGTCGGTGTACTGGTAGTGCTCGACCGTGCGGTTCTGCTCCGAGAAGGCGGAGCGGGCGGCGAAGTGGCGGCAGACGACCTGGCCTTCGACCGAACCGGTGACATCCATCGGCAGCGGCAGGTCGTCGTTCTCGTAGGCGCGGGTGATGGCGCCCGAGCCGTCGACCCGCAGGAAGTGCAGGCGGATGCCGATGTGCTGCGTCAGGAGGTTCGTCAGTCGCATGCCCGCGGCCTCGTGGGTCACGCCGAAGGCATCGCGGAAATCCTCGACGGCGAGGTTGCGGTCCTTCTTCGCCTGGGCCAGAAAGGCGACCGAGGCGGTCTCGGGCATGAGGCAGCAGGCGGCGAAGTAGTTGATCTCGAGCCGTTGCTGCAGGAAGTCGGCGTAGTCGCTGGGTGGTGTGTGCCCGAGCAGGCGGTGGGCCATGGCCTGCAGGGCCATCGAGCGCAGGCCGTGTCCGCCGGGGATGGATGCCGGCGGCAGGTAGATCCGGCCGTTCTCCAGGTCGGTGACCGAACGGGCCGAGTGGGGGAGGTCGTCCACGTAGATCAGCTCGAATCCCAATTGGGACGCCATGATGCTCACCGTGCGGTGGGTGAGGGCCCCCGAGACGTGGCCGGCGGCCTTCAGCTGCTTCTCCGCGAGCTTCTCGATGTCGGGGAGGTAGTTGTCCTTGGCGCGCATGCGCAGGCGCAACTCCGTGTTCGCCCGCCGGGCCTCTTCAGGGGTTGCGATGGCTGCGCGCTCGCGACGCTGCAGTTCACGGTGCAGCCCCAGCACCGACTCGATCGTCTCGTCGGAGGTCGCTTTGGTCACCCGCAGAGCCGGGATGCCGAGGCTGCGGAAGACGGGGGACTGCTGTGCACGTTCGAGTTCGAGCTCGAGGGCGGCTCGACGGTTCGGCGGCTCGGCCGACAGCAGATCGGTGACGTCCGTGCCGGTGGCGGCGGCGATGGCCTGCAGCAGCGACAGTTTGGGCTCGCGCTTGCCGTTCTCGATCAGGCTCAGCTGGCTGCCGGCGACACCGACGATCGCGCCGAGCTCGTCGAGCGTGAGTCCGTGCGACACGCGCTGGTGACGGATGCGATGTCCGAGCGTCGACAGCTCCAGGGAGGTGGGTGGCATTCCTTGAGCATAGCGAAAGAATCACGTTTCTTGACGGCATCCTTGTGTGCAAAACCCTCCTCACGCCTTCAATCTGGAAGAGACCCCTCCGGATCGCCCCACCGACGCCACGCTGAAGGAGCCCGACATGGCCATCGCCGACATGTTCACCCGTCCCACCGCCACGCGCACCCCCGCGGCGGTCGACGCGACGGACGAGCCCCGGAGCGGCTTCGGCATGCGGCCGGTCCTCGCCGGCACGGGCCTGGAGGCCTTGCACGCCTGGGTCGATGAGATCGCTGCCCTGACGCAGCCCGCGCGCATCCACTGGGTCGACGGCTCTCGTGCGGAGAACGACGCCCTTCTTCGCCAGCAGGTCGAGGAGGGCAAGCTCATCAAGCTCAACCCCGAGTGGCGACCGGGCTCGTACCTCGCCCGCTCGCACCCGAGCGACGTCGCCCGCACCGAGGCGCGCACCTTCATCGCCTCGGCGCGAGAGGAGGATGCCGGCCCCACCAACAACTGGGCGCAGCCGGACGAGATCCGGGCGACCATCATGCCGCTGTTCGAGGGGTCGATGCGGGGGAGGACGATGTACGTCGTGCCCTTCTCGATGGGCGCGGTCGGCGGTCCGCTCTCGCACATCGGCGTCCAGATCACCGACAGTGCGTACGCCGTCACCTCCATCGGCATCATGACCCGGGTCGGCACCGCCGTCGTGGAGCAGATCGCCGCGGGCAAGCCGTGGGTCAAGACGGTGCACTCGGTCGGTGCGCCGCTGGCTCCCGGCCAGGAGGACGTGGCGTGGCCCTGCAACGACGAGAAGTACATCGTCCACTTTCCCGACACGCTCGAGGTGTGGTCGTTCGGATCCGGCTACGGCGGCAACGCGATCCTCGCGAAGAAGTGCTTCGCGCTGCGCATCGCCTCGGTCATCGGGCGTGAAGAGGGGTGGCTCGCCGAGCACATGCTGCTGATCCGCGTCATCAGCCCGGAGGGCAAGCGCTTCCACCTCGCCGCCGCCTTCCCCTCCGCGTGCGGCAAGACCAATCTGGCGATGCTGCGCCCCACGATTCCGGGGTGGCGCGTCGAGACCCTCGGCGACGACATCGCGTGGCTTCGCCCCGGCGACGACGGGCGGCTGTGGGCCATCAACCCCGAGGCCGGCTTCTTCGGGGTGGCGCCGGGAACGGGCGCGTCGACCAACGTGGCGGCTGTCGAAACGCTGTGGGGCAACACGATCTTCACGAACGTGGCCCTGCGTCCCGACGGAGACGTGTGGTGGGAGGGTCTCACCGATGACGTCCCGTCGGAGCTGATCGATTGGGAGGGCAACCCCTGGACGCCGGCGATGGGGCGCCCGGCCGCACACCCGAACTCGCGCTTCACCGTCAGCGCGGGACAGTGCCCGCAGATCGCCCCCGACTGGGAGACTCCGCAGGGCGTGCCGCTGGACGGCATCCTGTTCGGTGGGCGTCGGGCCACGAACGTCCCCCTCGTGCTGGAGGCCACCGATTGGACGCACGGCGTGTTCCTCGGCTCCAACATCTCCTCCGAGCGCACCGCCGCCGCCGAGGGGACCGTCGGTGAGCTGCGCCGCGACCCCTTCGCGATGCTCCCGTTCTGCGGCTACAACATGGCGGACTACTTCGGTCACTGGCTCAAGGTCGGTCAGCGTCTGCGCTTCGACCGCGCCCCGCGCATCTTCCAGGTCAACTGGTTCCGAAAGGGCGACGACGGCCGCTTCCTCTGGCCGGGTTTCGGTGACAACGCACGCGTGATCGACTGGATCATCCGCCGCATCGAGGGTGTCGTTCCGGCCATCGACAGCCCGATCGGACGACTGCCCCGCACGGAGGATCTGAACCTCGAGGGCATCGAGGTTCCGGACGCCGACCTCGAGGCCCTGTTCGCGATCGACCGCGACCTGTGGCTGCAGGAGGCCGGGCTCACGGAGGAGTTCTACCGCACGTTCGAGGGACGGGTGCCCCCGGCGCTGTACGCCGAGCTCGCGGCTCTTCGCTACCGCCTCAAGCTCGCCGCGTCGCGGTGATGCGGCTGACGCGCACGGTGACGTGTGCGTCAGGTGCGCCCAGCGCCTCGCGCACCCGCAGCGCGACCTCGCTCGCCACCGCGGCGACGCGACCGCCCGTGACGCCGATGCTCACCGTCACCTCGAGCGCCTGCGCGCGCCGCGTCACCACGCTGTACGCGCCGTCGCCGGCGAGCGTCGCCCGCCACAGGCGAGCCGGGAGGGCGGCGGCGTAGTACAGCTCGGCCACGCCGGTGACCGCCCTCGCGGCGGCATCCACGATCAGGGCGAGCTCGGTGGGCGCGTCGCCGCTCGCCGATCGGGTCGCGGTGTCGCTCATCGCTCCTCCTCCCGCAGCCGCAGCGAGTCGATCGTGACGTCGACGACGCCGACGGTCCATCCGCCGTACTCCTCGAGATCGGCGCGCACGCGCTCTCGCACCGAATCTGCGATGCGCGCAAGTCCGCGTCCCGCGCCGAGCACGCTGTCCAGGACGCTGATCGTCAGCCGCACGTCGACGCGTACATCCTCGTGGAGCGTGAGATGCACCCGTTCTACGAGCACGCCCTCCACCGCGTCGCCGGCGTCGCGGACGAGACCGCGCACGGCGCCCTCGGTCACCACGACGCGTACCGGGTCGTCGTCGACGAGAGGCAGGTCGCGCCCCGCGCGAGATTCGCGGGCGACTTCGCCGAGAATCTGTTGGAACCAGGTCTCGGAGACATCGTCACGGGCGTCGGTCTCGATGAGTTCGCGCGACAGTGCCCCGAGGCGGTCCATCGAATCCAGCACGGCTCGGCACTGCGCATCGCCGTCGATCGCGGGGATCGCCGGCGTCCGTCCGCGCTCGTGATAAGCCGCGAGCTCCTCGAGGGTGTGGCCCGAATCGCCGATCTCCTCGCGCGTCATCCCGCTCACCTCCACTCCTTCATCCGGTCGTAGATGGTCGCCCGCGCCCGCGCGAGCCTGCCGCGCACCGCCGTGGCGGACACGCCCAGCTCGCGGGCGATCTCGTCGTAGCCGTATCCGCTCACCTCGCGCAGGAGCCAGGTCGTGCGTTGCTCGACCGGCAGCTCGTCCAGCACGCGCCGCAGCATGTCCAGTTGAGAGGATGCCACGGCAGACTCGTCGGGTGTGGGCTGCAGAGCCTCGGGCTCCGTATCCTCGATCGGTGCGGTGGGCGCCGCGCTGCGCAGACGGTCGGTGGCCTTGCGTGCCACGATCGTCGACAGCCAGGAACGGACGCGGTCGGGCTCGCGCAGTTCCGGGAGACGTCGCCACGCGATGATCAGGGCCTCCTGCACGCAGTCGTCGGCGTCGGCGCGTGAGCGCAGCAGCCGGGTGGCGAAGCCGATCAGGTAACCGCTGTGCCGACGCACGAGCACCGCGAACGCGCGCTCGTCGCCGTCGGCGGCGCGTGCGGCCAGAACGCCGTCTTCGACGTGTGTCAGCGTGTCCACACCGCTTCCCCCCTCGCGCCGTCGTCACCCTGCGGGCCGCGCGATGCCCCCTGCATACCTCGACCGTGCCACGCGCAGCTGACGCCGCCAAGGGGTTGCGTCGCCGCCGCGCAGCCATTAAGCGCGCCGACAGCTCCCGCGGCGGCACTCAGCGAACTGCCAGGAAATCCACCGTGACGAAACCCCTGCGGCATCCGTCACACCTGTGAACGCCCTCACCGGAGGGCCGGAAAGGACAAGACATCATGGCTACCACGACCCCCACCACCTCCGCCGTCGCACCTGCTGCGGGCGCCGGCAAGACCGTCATCGTCGACCCGGTCATCGCCAAGATCGCCGGCATCGCCGCCTCTTCCGTGCCCGGCGTGCACGCCCTCGGCGGCGGAGCCGCGCGCGTCATCGGCAGCATCCGTGAGGCCGTGGGCGCCAAGGATCTGGGTCAGGGTGTGAACGTCGAGGTCGGCGAGACGCAGGTCGCCGCCGACATCACGATCGTGGCCGAGTACCCCGAGCAGCTGCAGCGCGTCGCGACCGACGTGCGCACGGCCGTCGCCGATGCCATCACCGAGCTCGCCGGCATGGAGGTCACCGAGGTCAATGTGACCGTCGTCGACGTCCACATCCCGGGTGACGACGAGGCTCCCGCCCCGGAGCGTGTCCAGTGACCGGCGGGGGTCCCACGGTGTGGGGAGCGGTCGCGGGCGCGGTGCTCGCCGTCGCCGCACTGGCGTTCGGCTTCTGGGGCATGGTGCTCGTGGCGGCTCTCGCCGCCATCGGCGGCCTCATCGGCGCCGCGGTGTCGGGTCGCATCGACCTGCGCGCCGCGATCGATGCCGCCCGCGGCCGGCGGGTGGGCTGACCATGGATGCCGCACGGATCCCCGGTCGGGTCACCATCTCCGCACGGGCCTACGAGCGCGTCGCGGCGGCGGTCCTCGCCGATGAGCTGGGCGTTCCCGCCCGCGCGTCCCGCGCCCACGTGCGCGACGCGGGCGGGGCCCTCGCCCTGGATCTCACCAGCGGCATCCGAGCCGACGGCGACCCCATCGCGGCCAGCGCCGCTGCCGCACGCACCCGCACCGGTGAGCGCGTGAGCGCACTCACCGGAGCACTGGTCGGAGACATCCGACTGCGCATCACTCACCTCGTCACGCAGAACAGGAGCAGCTCGTGAACACCACATCGGCACCCGTCGAGGTCGTTCCGGCGGGAGCGCCCGACCGGCTTCAGAGCGCGGCTGCGCGGCGTCTGCAACGACGTTCGCGTGCTGTCTGGGTGAGCTGCGCCCTGGTCGTGATCATCGTCGTCGCCGCGGCGCTGGCCACCGAGCTGGTGCTGTCGGCTCTCGGGCGCCCCGCGCTGCTCGTGGCCCCGGACGCCGTTCGCTCGGCGCTCGCCGAGGGGGGGACGACCGGCACGATCGTCGCTGCGGCGGCCGCACTGTTCGGCATCGTGTGTCTCTGGGGTGCATTGGCGCCCGGGCGCACTCATCGCCGGGCCCTGGCCGCCGGCCGGGTACCCCTGGTGGTCGACGACGCGATCGTGGCCGGCGCCCTCTCGCGCGCCGCCGCCACGGCCGCAGCCGTCACCAACTCCCACGTGTCCACGCAGCTCGACGCTCGTCGTGCGCGCATCTCCCTCACTCCCGCGACCGGCTTTCCGGTCGACCGTGAACAGGTGGAGCGCGCCGCCGATCGGCTGCTCACCGAACTCGGCGCGGCGCCTCGACTGACGGCTCGCGTCGAGGTGACCCCGGAAGGACGGCTGTCATGAGCCCGGCATCCCGCTTCGTCAACCGCACGATCCTCTTCGTGCTGGCCGTGGGCGCCCTCGCCGTCGCCGCGACCGCGGCCTGGCCGCTCTTCGCCGAGGGGCGACCGTCGCCGCTGCTGGCCATGGCCGCCGATGTCGTCCGCGGCACGGGGGTGGCACCGCAGACCCAGGCGTGGATCGCTGCGGGCATCCTCGCGCTGGTCGTCGTGATTGCGCTCGTGGTCGTGCTCACCCGCGGTGAGCGGCACGTCCGGGCGGTCCTCGACGAGGGCGGCATCGCCATCGATGACGGCGTCGTCGCCGATCTGCTCCGGCAGTCGCTCGCGGACGTGCCCGACGTGCTGGCGGTCTCGGCGGTGACCTCTCGCCGTCGCCGTCGCCGGCTTCTGCGGGTGCGGGTGCAGGTGCGCCCGCGCGCCGACCTGGGACTCGTCCAGCGTCGCGTCGCCGGTGCGGTCGCCGATACCGACCGCCGGCTGGGGCTCGCGCTACCACTGGTCGTCCAGCTCACGGGCGGTCTGCGTTCCGCCGTCGCCCACGAGCGCCGCGTCGCCTGACGAACGACGCTCACCGAACTCCCGGGCCGCCCGGGATCCCCAAAGAAACCGGAACCATCACCAGAGAAAGGAGTCCCTCATGGGCCTCGCAGATGACATCAAGAACACCGCCGAGAACCTGACCGGCAAGGCCAAGGAGGCGATCGGTAACCTCACCGACAACGACAAGCTCGTCGCCGAGGGCAAGGCCGACCAGGTCAAGGCCCACGCGAAGGACGCCGCAGCCGACGTCAAGGATGCGGCCAAGGACGCGAAGGACGCTCTCGGCGGTAAGTGACCAGCGCTGACAGCAGAGGGGCCCGCCGGTGACGGCGGGCCCCTCGTCGTCTGTCGGGGTCGCGGGTCAGACGAGCAGCTGGTGCTTCGCGAGGTCGCGGTACAGCGGCACCGTCTCGACGAGTTCGGAGTGGGTGCCCTGCCCGACGACTCGACCGTGATCCATCACGACGATGAGGTCGCTGTCGACGACCGTCGACAAGCGGTGCGCGATCACGACGAGCGTCCGCCCCGAGGCGACGGCGTCGATCGCTTCGCGCATGCGCTGTTCGTTGAGGCCGTCGAGCGATGACGTCGACTCATCCAGCAGCAGCACCGGGGGAGCGGCGAGAAGGGCGCGGGCGATCGCCAGCCGTTGCCGTTCGCCGCCCGACAGCATGACGCCGGCCTCGCCCACCGGCGCGTTCAACCCCAGGCTCGAGCGTTCCAGGACGTCGCCGAGGTTCACGGCGCGCAGCACCCGGGCGCATTCCTCGTCGGATGCCGACGGCGACGCCAGCCGCAGGTTGTCCGCGATCGTCCCGGCGAGCGTCGGCGCGTCCTGCTCGACATAGCCGAGCTGGGCACGCAGCCGCGTGCGGTCGATCCCGCGCAGGTCGACACCGTCGAGCAGGATCGAGCCTGCCGTCGGGTCGTAGAACCGCTCGATCAGGGCGAGAGCGGTGGACTTTCCCGCCCCCGACGGCCCGACGAGGGCGACGCGCGCCCCGCGGGGGACGCGGAACGACACCCCGCGCAGCACCTCTCCGGGCGCCTCCGAGACCGCCACCGTCGCGTCGGCGTGGGCTTCGGCGAGCAGAGCCGCCGCCTCGGTCTCCGAGCGGCGGCGCGCGCTGACCACGGCATCCGGGTAGGCGAAATGCACCTCGCGGAACTCGATCGCGGCGGTCGTCTCGTGGCTGTCGTGTGCGGCGGCCGTGGAGATCGGGGAGGTGCCGACGGCGACCGATGCCGCGACCTCCGCATCGCACGCGGTCTCGGTGCGCAGGTCCAGGACCTCCTGGATGCGCCCCAGCGCCCCCAACGCCTGGCCGACCGAGGTGATTGCGCCGAAGAACGAGCCGAGCGGCTGCACGAGGAAGAACAGGAACATCACGAATGTCACCAGCCCGGCGATCGTGATCGCGCCCGAGGCCACGCGGAAGCCGCCGACGCCGAGCACGACGAGCAGCGACAGCTGCAGGGCGACGCCGGCGACCGGAACCACGAACGCCGATGCCTTGGCGACCTGCACCCCGGCCTCGTACGCTCCCCGCGCGGTGTGCTCGATGCTCTCGCGTTCGCGTTCGGACGCGCCCGAGGCGCGGATCGTGCGGATCGATCCGACGGCGCGCTCCACGCCCGAGGCCAGCTCTCCCACCTTCTCCTGCTGAACGGCGGTCGCGCGGCGGATGCGGCCGCTGAGCGCCACCACGACGGCGACCGACGCGCCGACTACGACCAGGATGAGCACGAGCAGCACCGGGTCGATGATGAACATCGCCACGATCGCGCCGACGAAGATGAGCGCGTTGCCGATCGAGTCCGCCAGACCCTGGGTGAGCACCGCATACAGCAGGGTCGTGTCGGTGCCGACCCGCGAGACGAGGTCACCGGTGCGCCGCGCGTCGTACTCCTGGACGGGAAGATGCAGCAGCTGGGCGATGAGACGGCGCCGACTCGAGTAGACGACGGCCGTACCGGTGCGCTGCAGGAGGAAGTGCTGGATGCCGCTGATCACGGAGGAGGCGACGACGAGGCCCACCAGCACCCACACCAGCAGGCCGAGCGGGTCCTGCTTCTGCACCCGGTCGATGACCTGACCGACCACCAGAGGCTGGGCGAGGGTCGCGACGGCGGCGAGCACGCTCAGCACCGCGACGACGACGAGCACGCCCTTCTGCTCGAAGACGAAGGGGAGCAGCTGTCGCAGACTCGCGCGAGGGCCGTCATCGGGCGTGCGGCGTCGGGAGCGGGAAGGGCGGGTGGTGCTGGCAGAGGACATGAGGAGCTTTCCTGCGGTGTTCGGGTAGTTCTATCTTCCCTCTCGACGACGACGAGCGGCGCCGCACGGTGTCGGAGGCACTGGGTAGGGTGGGTCGGTGCCTGCTCCCGTCATCTCCGCGCATCAGCTCGTGAAGTCCTACAAGGTCAAGGGCAAGGCCGACTTCGTCGCCGTCGACGGCCTCAGCTTCGAGGTCGCGCCCGGCGAGTCGTTCGGTCTTCTCGGACCCAACGGTGCCGGCAAGTCGACGACGATGAAGATGATCGGCGCCGTCTCGACCCGCTCGGGCGGCGACCTGCAGATCCTCGGCCTCGACCCGGATCGCTACGGTCCCGAGATCCGGTCGCGGCTCGGCGTCGTGCCGCAGCAGGACAATCTCGACGGCGAGCTCAACGCCCGCGAGAATCTGTACATCTACGGCCGGTATTTCGGCCTCCCCAGCAAGGTGTGCCACGAGAAGGCCGATGAGCTGCTCGCCTTCGCGCAGCTCGAGGACAAGGCGAAGAACAAAGTCGACCAGCTCTCCGGCGGCATGAAACGGCGCCTCACCATCGCGCGAGGGCTCATCAACGATCCGCGCATCCTGCTGCTCGATGAGCCGACCACGGGCCTCGACCCGCAGGCGCGTCACGTCCTGTGGGACCGCCTGTTCCGCCTCAAGGAGCGCGGCACGACCCTGGTGCTGACCACGCACTACATGGATGAGGCCGAGCAGCTGTGCGATCGCCTCATCGTCGTCGACAAGGGGCGCATCATGGCCGAGGGCACCCCGGCATCCCTCATCCGGGAGCACTCCAGCCGTGAAGTGCTCGAAGTGCGCTTCGGTTCGGATCGCAACGCCCAGGTCGCCGGCCAGCTGGCCGGTATCGGCGACCGCGTCGAGGTGCTTCCCGACCGCATCCTCATCTACGCCGACAACGGTGAGGCCGCCCTCGAGCGCGTCACCTCGCTGGGACTCGAGCCGATCACCTCGCTCGTGCGCCGCTCCTCGCTGGAGGACGTCTTCCTCCGCCTCACGGGAAGGTCGCTGATCGAATGAGCACCTCGTCGACGGATGCCGCGGCGCACCCGAGCCTGGAGGCGTTGCGGGCCGAGGCGATGCAGTGGGGTCGCAAGCCCCGCCGTCGCGGCACCTGGTACGTCACCGAGCACATGGTGCGCGCCATGCGCGCCTACGGCTGGACGATCATCGTCGGCGCCGTCGGTCAGCCCATCCTGTACCTGCTGGGGCTCGCCGTGGGCCTGGCGGCCCTCATCCGCGTGCCGATCGTCGATCACGGCCAGGAGGTGAGCTACCTCATGTTCGTCGCCCCGGCGCTGCTGGCGACCGCGACGATCTCGGTGGCCAGCGAGGAGCTCACCTACCCGGTCATGGCGGGCTTCAAGTGGCGCCGCTACTTCTACGGCTTCAACGCGTCGCCGCTGTCGAGCCCGCAGATCGCGAACGGCGTGGTCGCGGGAGCGACCGCGCGTATGGTCGTCGCCTCGGCGGCGTACTACCTGATCGTGTGGCTGCTGCCGTTCGGGGCGGTGCCGCACCCGGCGACCGGATGGCTCGCGGTGTTCGCCGGGGTGCTGGCGGGGCTCGCCTTCGGCATCCCGCTCATGGCCTATGCGGGCTCGATCGAAGACGACAAGGGACAGTTCGCTCTCGTGCAGCGCTTCCTCTTCATGCCGATGTTCCTCTTCTCCGGAACGTTCTATCCGCTGGACTCGCTGCCCCTGTGGCTGCAGTGGATCGGGTGGATTTCGCCGCTGTGGCACGGCGCGGAACTGGGCCGTGTCGCCACCTACGGCGCGGCGGTCGACCCCGTGATGGTCGCCGTCCACCTCGTCTATCTGCTCGCTCTCGCGGTGGTCGGCTATCTGTTCGCCCGCCGCGTCTTCACCGAGAGGCTCGCGAAATGAGCGCGGTCGTCGAGGCGCCGCAGGGGGCCGTCCGTCGCGGAGGCGTGCGCGCCCTGTGGGCGGGCAACCCCGGTGCCGTCGTCCAGCGCGGCCTGATCGCTGCGCGGTCTTCCAGCTGGGCGGTCGTGCTCTCCGGCTTCTTCGAGCCCGTGTTCTACCTCGCCTCGATGGGTATCGGCCTCGGCGCGCTCATCGGCGACGTCGAGACCGCACAGGGCGCCAGTGTCAGCTACGCCGCCTTCATCGCGCCGGCACTGCTGGCGGTCTCTGCGATGAACGGCGCCATCTACGACTCCACCTGGAACGTCTTCTTCAAGCTCAACTACGGCAAGCTCTACGAGGGCATGCTCGCGACCTCGCTGGGCCCGCTCGACGTCGCGCTGGGTGAGATCCTCTACGCGCTGCTGCGCGGTCTCGCGTACGCGACCGGGTTCATGATCATCATGCAGATCCTCGGGCTCAACCTCGCGTGGACGGCGGTGCTCGCCCTGCCCGCGGTGGTCCTGATCGCGTTCGGCTTCGCGAGCCTCGGCATGGCCGTCACGAGCTACATGAAGACGTTCCAGCAGATGGACTGGATCAACTTCGTCCTCCTGCCGATGTTCCTCTTCTCCGCCACCTTCTACCCGATCACGGTCTACCCCGGCTGGGTTCAGCAGATCGTCATGGCCCTGCCGCTGTGGCACGGCGTGGAGCTGATCCGGGGGCTGACCACCGGCATCCTGAACGTCGACATGCTGTGGCACGTCCTCTACTACGCCGTGATGATCGCGATCGGTCTCGTCTTCACGACGAAGCGGCTGCGCGCGCTGTTCCTCGACTGAGCGCTCGTCAGAGCGAGCCGGTCTCGCCGAGGCCGATGTTCGTCTCGTAGTCGACGTCCTTGGTCTCGCGGGAGAGGATCAGTGCGATGAGAGTGAGCACGGCGGAGCCCGACAGGTAGACGCCCACGAGCCACGGCTCGCCGCCGGCGGCGGCCCAGAGTCCCAGGGCGATCGACGGTGCGACAGCGGCGCCCAGGATCGACGAGACGTTGTAGGCGATCGCCGAACCCGTGTAGCGGACGTTGGTCGGGAAGAGCTCCGGCAGCACGGCGCCCATGGGGCCGAAGGTGGCTCCCATCAGCATGAAGCCGAAGACGAGGAAGGCCTGCACCAGTGCGCCCGTGAACTTCGGATCGACGGCGGGCAGCAGGAACACGTTGAACGTGAGGCCGAGCACACCGATCAACGCCGTGACCCAGATGAGCAGCTTCCGCCGGCCGACCGCGTCGGCGATGGGACCCGACAGCAGCGTGAAGACTCCGAAGAACACCACGCCGATGATCTGCATGATCACGAAGTCGGTGTAGCCGAATCCGAGGCCGGCGACCGGCGCATCCGTCGCCTTCGTGCCGTAGGCGAGGGTGAAGCTCGTCATCAGGTAGAAGAGCACATACGTGGCCAGCATGATGAACGTGCCGAGGATCAGGTTCTTCCAGTGTCCGCGGACGACCTCGCCCAGGGGGAAGCGGCGGATGGCGCCCTTCTTCTCGGCGGTCGTGAAGGTCTCGGACTCGACGAGCTTCAGGCGCACCCAGAGGCCGATGATCACCATGACGGCCGAGAAGAGGAAGGGCACACGCCAGCCCCAGGCGAGGAAGGCCTCGGAGCGCTGGGTCGGGCCGTCGGGGTGCGGCAGGGCGAAGTTGATCACGAGGAAGAGCGCGTTGGCGATGATGAAGCCGATCGGAGCGCCCAGCTGGGGAAAGGTGCCGTACCAGGCGCGCTTGCCCTTCGGGGCGTTCTCGGTGGCCACGAGCGCGGCGCCCGACCACTCGCCGCCGAGGGCGAAGCCCTGGAAGAGGCGGAGGATCAGCAGCAGGAGCGCTGCCCACCAGCCGATTCCGGCGAACGTCGGCAGACACCCGATCAGGAAGGTCGCGATACCCATCGTGAGAAGCGACGCCACGAGCGTGGCCTTCCGACCGAAGCGGTCGCCGAAGTGTCCGAAGACCACCGCGCCGATGGGGCGCGCGATCATCGCTGCCCCGAAGACCGCGAACGACGACAGGAGGGCGGTGGTCTCGTTGCCGGTCGGGAAGAAGAGGGCGGGGAAGACGAGCACGGCGGCGGTCGCGTAGACGTAGAAGTCGTAGAACTCGATCGTCGTTCCGACCAGGCTCGCAGTGATCACGCGAGCGCGGGAGTTGACGGGTGCGGCGGGGGCCGCGGTGGCGGTGGACATGCGCAGAGGCTACCTATCGATGAGAGATCGCAGGTCCTCGTGGGACGCACCGGTGGTGGACGTCCGGGGCAGGGGTGTGTGCAGCGGGCGCCGCGACAATGAGGTCACCGGGGCGCCGGCAGGTTCCCGGCGCACGGCTATCGAGTCTACGCCGCGTGGGGCGTCTCGGCCGTGCGCCGGGAATCTCCGCGTGGAGACGCGGGGTCAGCGCCAGAGCACCGCGAGGGCGGCGTTGAGGATGGTCAGGATGCCGACCAGCCAGAACATCACGGGCGGCACCGCGCTCGCCTTGCGCTGGCGCGCGGTGCCGATCCCGAGGAGCGCGCCGATCGCGAGCAGCACGACGAGCTTGACGCCGAGCTTGGTGTAGTTCAGCGGGTAGTCGATGCCCCACGGGGCGGCCAGAGCGAGGCCGGCGACGGCCGCGATCAGCATGCCCCACGTCATGAGTCGGGTGACGCGGCGCTGGCCCACCGCCTCGACGACCCAGGCGCCGAAGAGGATGGCGAATCCGGTGAGGTGGACGAGGACGACGACGTGACGCAGGATCTCCATGCCTTCAGCCTAACTGATAGTCGCCGATTCCGCGCGCCCGCTCGCGCGCGCACGCAGCGACCGGAAGCGACGTCCCCGCCCGGTCGTTGAGCGAGCGCAGCGAGTCGAAACGCCGCCGGCGCTGGGGGAGCTGTCAGCCGCGAAGGCGCTGGAGGAGCAGCGCGGTGCGCAGCGCGGCATCCGCGGCTTCTGCACCCTTGTCCTCCTTCGAACCGGGCAGGCCCGCCCGGTCGATGCCCTGCTGCTCGTCGTCCAGGGTCAGCACCCCGAAGCCGACCGGCTTGCCGGTGTCGAGGGCGACCCGGGTGAGGCCGTCGGTGGCGGCAGACGAGACGAAGTCGAAGTGCGGCGTGCCGCCGCGGATGATCACACCGAGCGCGACGACGGCATCCGCCCCGGCATCCAGAGCCGCCTTCGCCGCGACGGGCAGCTCGAACGAGCCGGGTACGCGCTCCAGGCTCCACTCGGCGCCGGATGCCGAGAGCACCCGCTCCGCACCGGCGATCAGGCCGTCGGTGATGACGTCGTGCCACAGACCGGCGATGACGACGACGCGCAGTCCGGTGGCGTCGATCGGGGCGGTCTCAGGGGCTCCGTGGCCGCTCATGCGTGCTCCTCCGTGCTGTGCGCGAGAGCCGCATCGAGCTCTTCGGCGGTGATGATGTGGCCCATGCGATCGCGCTTGGTCGCCAGATATTGGTGGTTGTTGGCGCCGACGCCGACCAGCAGCGGCACCTGCTCGACGATATCGAGTCCGAGCTCGCGCAGTTGCTTGACCTTGTCGGAGTTGTTGGTCAGCAGGCGGATGCGATCGACGCCGAGGTCGGCCAGGATGCCGCCGGCCGCCGCATAGTCGCGGGCATCGGCGGGCAGGCCCAGGGCGAGGTTCGCGTCGACGGTGTCCAGACCCCGCTCCTGCAGGCTGTAGGCGCGCAGCTTGTTGATGAGGCCGATGCCGCGGCCCTCGTGACCGCGCATGTAGATGACGACCCCGCCGTCCTTGTCGATACGGTCCAGAGCGGCATCCAGCTGCGGGCCGCACTCGCACTTCTGCGAGCCGAACGCTTCTCCGGTGAGGCACTCGGAGTGCACCCGCACGAGCGGCGCGTCCTCGGTGAGGTCACCCGAGACGACCGCGATGTGATCGGTGCCGGTCACCCGGTCCTTGTACGCGAGGAAGCGGAACGTGCCGTGGGACGTGGGCACGGTCGCTTCGGCGCGCAGGCTCACGCGGCGCTTCTGCGCCGCCGCGACACTCGCCGGAGCTCCCGTCGGCTCGATCTCGTCGAGGTAGGCGATGAGCTGCTCGATCGTGATCACCGGAACGCCCTCGCGCGCGCCGAGCTCTTCCAGGCCCGGCAGGCGCATCATCGATCCGTCCTCGGCGACGACCTCGCCGATCGCGGCGACCGGCTGCAGGCCCGCGAGGCGCATGAGCTCCACACCGGCCTCCGTGTGACCCGCACGCTCGCGCACTCCGCCGTCCACGGCGCGCAACGGCAGGATGTGACCCGGTCGGATCACCGACGACGGAACGGATGCCGGGTCGGCGAGCACGTTGAGCGTGTGCGAGCGGTCGGTCGCGCTGATGCCGGTCGAGACGCGGTCGGCGGCGTCCACGCTCACGGTGTAGGCGGTGCCGCGAGCGTCCTCGTTCACCGCCACCATCGGCGGCAGGTCGAGGCGGTCGGCCCACTCGGCGGGCATGGGCGCGCAGATGAAGCCGCTGGACCAGCGGATCGTCCAGGCGAGCCATTCGGGCGTGGCGAGCTGAGCCGACAGGATGATGTCGCCTTCGTTCTCGCGGCTCTCGTCGTCGGCGACGATGACGGGCCGTCCGGCGCGCAGCGCCTCGAGGGCCTCGGGGATGGTGGAAAGGCTCATCGTGAGCCTCCTTCGGTGAGGGAGTCGGTGGAATCGGACACAGGGGGAGCGAAGGCGAGCAGGCGCTGCACGTGACGCGCGAGGATGTCGGTCTCGAGGTTGACGCGGTCTCCGGCGACGCGGTCGCCGAGGGTCGTCGCCTCCAGGGTCTCGGGAATCAGCGACACCTCGAACCAGGCATCGGCGGCGGCGGCATCCGACGCATTCGAAACCGTGAGAGAGACCCCGTCGACGGCGATCGATCCCTTGTCGACGACGAGCGGAGCGAGGTCCGCGGGCAGTGAGATGCGGATGACCCGCCACTGCGCTCCGGGGCGAACCTCCCGAACCGTGCCGGTCCCGTCGACGTGTCCCTGAACGATGTGTCCGCCCAGGCGGCCGTGCGCGGCCATGGCGCGCTCGAGGTTCACGCGGGTGCCGGGACCGAACGCGCCCAGGGTCGCCATGTCCAGGCTCTGGCGCATCACGTCGGCGGTGAACCAGTCCTCGCCCTGGTCGACGACGGTCAAGCAGACGCCGCTGACCGAGATCGAGTCTCCGTGGTGAGCGTCGGAGACGGCCAGCGGTGCACGGACGGTCATCCGCACACCGTCGCCCGACGGCTCGACGGCGACGATCTCGCCGCGCTCTTCGATGATTCCGGTGAACATCAGTTCTCTTCCTTCGTGGGGGAGGTGGGGGAGGATGTCGCGTCGTCGAACCACCCGACGACGAGCAGATCGTCGCCGAGGTGTTCGACGGATGCCGCGTGCAGGCGCCGCTGCTCGCCGATCGAGGTCACGCCGATGTCGCCGAGAGCGAGACGCGGGCCGCCGATCAGGGTCGGGGCGACGTAGACGAGCACCTCGTCGGCCAGTCCTTCGCGCAGGAACGACGAGGCCAGTGCCGGACCGCCCTCGACGAAGACACGGTGGGCGCCCAGTTCGCCCAGGCGCTCGAGGAGATCGGGGAGGTCGTCGCCCTCGTCCTGCATGAAGGGGCGCGGATGCCGCCGCACGGCGGCCTCCTGCGGCACGGCGCGAGTTCCCACGACCACGGGGCGCGGCTGGTCGTCGTAGAGCGAGCCGTCGGCACGGCGTGCGGTCAGGGCCGGATCATCGGCGAGCAGCGTGCCGGTGCCGACCACGATGGCGTCGGCGAGGCTGCGGCGGCGGTGGACGTCGGCGCGGGCTTCGGGGCCCGTGATCCACTGGCTGGTGCCGTCGGCGGCGGCACCGCGGCCGTCGAGTGACTGCGCCCACTTCACGGTGACGTGCGGGCGGCCGAGGCGCTGCACCTCCAGCCAGGACGCCAGCAGGGCGGTGCCCTCGTCTGCGCGCCAGCCGCCGATCACATCGACCCCGGCCTCTCGCAGACGCGCGGCGCCGCCCGACGACGCCTCCCCGGGGTCGGTGACGGCGAACACGACGCGGGCGACGCCGGCGGCGATCAGCGCTTCACTGCAGGGTCCGGTGCGGCCGGTGTGGTTGCACGGCTCGAGGGTGACGACGGCGGTCGCGCCGCGCGCGGCATCCGGCCCCGCCGCGGCGGCGAGGTTCATCAGCGCGTCGACCTCCGCATGGGCCGTGCCGGCGCCCCGATGCCACCCCTCGGCGAGCACGTCGCCGTCGGGGGAGAGCAGCACGGCGCCGACCTGCGGATTCACGCCGCGCGGGCCCCGGCGAGCGATCTCCAGGGCGCGCTGCATCGCACGGTCGATCGCCGTGTCGTCGCGGTCTGTCGCGGCCATCCGTCGTCCTTCTGTGAGGCTCCGGGGCACGGCCGACACCGCAGATCCCGCCGCGGCGTGCGCGACGGCATCCGTGCTGCCTCCCATCCGGACTAGCGATCGGGTTCTCGTTGAACCGTCACGCATCACCGTCGGTCCCGGAATTCCACCGGATCAACCCCTCCTGGGAGGAGCTCGCGGACTGTCACCGCCGGTTCGGATTCACACCGACCCCGGAGCACGTTTCTTGCACTTGATCCTAGTCAACGCCCTGCAGAGGATTTCATTCCGTGTCGGTGCAGAGCGCGCTGCCCTATTTCAGCAGTCGCGACAGTCGCCGGTCGGCGAGCAGCTTTCCGCCGGTCTGGCAGGTGGGACAGTACTCCAGCGAGTTGTCCGCAAAGAAGACGCTGTGTACCTCGTCGCCGCACACCGGGCAGGCCTCACCCCGCCGGCCGTGCACCGACATTCCGCGACGTTTCGCATCCTTCAGATCTGCCGGGGGCCTGCCGGACGCCGATGCGACGGCATCCGTCAGTGTCGTGCGCATCGCGGTGTAGAGGCCGTCGACATCGGCATCGGTCAGGCTCGCCGCGAGCGCATAGGGCGACATCCTCGCCGCGTGCAGGATCTCGTCGGAGTAGGCGTTACCGATGCCCGCGATGATCGCCTGGTCGCGCAGCAGCCCCTTGATCTGCGTGCGGCGCCCGGCCAGCAGGGCGGCGAGAGCGTCGCGCGTGAAGTCAGCCGAGAGCGGATCGGGACCCAGTCGTGCGATGCCCGGCACATCCTGCGCAGCGCGAGCGGCGTACACGGCGAGGGACTTCTTGGTGCCGGCCTCGGTCAGGTCGAATCCGGCGCCGTCGTCGAGGCGCACGCGCAGCGCGATCGGTGTCTTGCCCGGTCGGATCACCGTGTCGGGGACCGTCTCGTACCAGCGCAGCCAACCGGCCTTGGCGAGATGGAAGATGAGATGGATGCCGGCATCCGTCGCCAGGTCGACGAACTTGCCGTGGCGCCGGGCTTCACTGATGCGGCCCCCGACGAGGCCGTCGATGGGCGGGTCGTAGGTCTTGAGCGCCGCGATGTTGGCGACCGTCACCTTCGTGATGGTGCGTCCCGTCGCGCGCTCGGCGAGGAAGTCGACGAGACCTTGCACCTCCGGCATCTCGGGCATGGCCTCATCCTGCCACTGCGCCCCGTCACCGCGTCAGGGGCAGTCGGCGGCGGGCCACACCTGTGGGGCGCGCTCATCGTCGGCGAGCAAGCCCGCGATGAGGCCGTCGGCGCGCACGCCGGCTCCGTTGACGAGAGCGGAGCGTACCCGGCCCTCGTAGCGGAATCCGAGTCGCTGCGCGACGCGGTGCGATGCGGGATTGTCGACCACGGCGCGCCACTCGATCCGTTGCAATCCCAGTCCGTCCGGAGAAAAGCCCCAGTCGATCACCCTCTGCGCCGCCTCCACGACCAGTCCCCGACCGCGCGCGGCGGGCGTCATCCAGTAGCCCAGTTCGCCGGATCCCTGGCCGAGGCGATGCAGGCCCATCATGCCGGCGAGCATGCCGTCGTGGCGCAGCGCCCAGGTCGCCTCCGTCTCGGCATCCCACCAGCCCGCGACTTTGTCGACGAACCCCTCGGCGTGCGCGCGCTCGTACGGCGACGGCACCGTCGTGAAGCGCTGGATCAGCTCGTCCTGGCAGGCGGCGTAGATCGCGTCGACATCGTTCTCGGTCGGCAGCGAAAGTTCCAGTCGCGTCGTCCGCAGTGTCACCGGTTGCATGCCGCGAGCCTATCCCCGCCCGCCCGCCCGCCCGCCCGACCCGCCCGCCTGCCCGACCCGTCCCGACGGTGCATAACTCCGCCTGAACGGTGCCGCCGCCTCGTTTCGCGACAACCGCAACCTCTTCAGATGGAGTTGTGCACGGCATCCGCGAACCCCTCCCCAGCGCAGCATCCGAGCGTTCTGTCCGCAGATCGACTGACACGCCGGCCCTGCATCCCGGCGCCGGTCGAGCATCGTCGTCGTGGACCAGGTTGAATGCGTGAGTTCCCGAGAACTACGACAGGCGGGCATGAGCCGTCGCCAGATCACCGACGCCGTACGCGCGGGCGCGATCATCCGCGCCCGCCGCGACCACTACCTGGTGGCTGACGCACCCCGGTCGATCGTCGCGGCCGTGCGCGTCGGGGGCCGGTTGACCTGTCTCAGTCTGCTCGCCGCCGAGGGGGTGTTCGTGTTCGCCAACGATGCCCTCCACGTGCATCTTCAGCGCGGGTCGAGCAGACTGCGCGGCGCCGAAGGGGTTCGTACGCCGATTTCACCTCGGCATCGGCGAGACCGGCTGACGCTGCACTGGCTCCCGCTGATGCAGCCGGATCGGGCGAATTCGGTGCGTGTGGGCCTGCTCGATGCTCTCGCGCACTCCGTGCTCTGTCAGCCTCCCCGGCACGCTATCGCGACCCTCGACAGTGCACTGAACCGCGGCGCGATCGTGCGCTCCGATCTCGACCGGATCTTCGATGTGCTGCCGCGGAAGTATGGTGCGCTGAGGCCGCTGGTCGACGGTCGGTCGCAGGCCGGATCGGAGACCCTCGTGCGTCTGATGGTGCGCGCGACGGGGGCGCACGCGGAGCCGCAGGTGTTCTTCCCCGGCGTCGGCTGGGTCGACCTGCTGGTCGAGGGATGGCTGGTCATCGAGTGCGACAGCCGGCAGTTCCATTCGGACTGGAGGCAGCAGGTCAAGGACCGCGACCGGGACCTCGCGCTGGCCGCCCAGGGCTGCGTCGTGCTGCGGGTCACGGCCGCTCAGGTCTTCTTGCGCCCGCAAGACGTGCAGGCCGCGATCCGAGCCCTTCTCCGCGCACACGCCGTTGCCCGGCCTCGGCCGGCACGCTCGCGGCGTGCGTAACTCCGCCTGAGCTCGTCGCCGGGTGGCATTCCGGGGCGGGATGCCGCGATGAGGCGGAGTTGTGCGCGGCCGGCGCCCGCGGCAACAGCAGTTCCCGCGGCAGCAGCGCCCCCGAGGGATCAGCCGCGGCGGAGCAGTCCGACCTTCGCGTACACGTCGGCGAGGGTCGCATCGGCGACCTCGGCGGCGCGGTCGGCGTTGGCGGCGAGCACCCGGTCGAGCTCGGCCGGGTCGGACAGCAGGTCGAGCGCCCGGGCACGCACCGGCCCGAACTCGTTCACGACCACCTCCGCGAGACCCTTCTTGAAGTCACCGTAGCCGCGGCCCGCGTACTCGTCCTCGATCGAGGGGATCTGACGTCCCGTCAGGGCCGCGTAGATCACCAGCAGGTTGGACACCCCGGGCTTGTTCTCCTTGTCGTAGCGGACCACGCCCTCGCTGTCGGTGACGGCGCGCATGATCTTCTTGGCCGACACGGCCGGGTCATCCAGCATCCACAGCACGCCGGCATCCGACTCGGCCGACTTGCTCATCTTGGCGGTGGGGTTCTGCAGGTCGTAGATGCGGGCCGTCTCCTGCTGGATCACCGGCATGGGCATGCGGAAGGTCTGGCCGTAGCGGGAGTTGAAGCGCTCTGCGAGGTCGCGCGTGAGTTCGACGTGCTGCTTCTGATCGTCGCCGACCGGGACGATGTCGGTCTGATAGAGCAGGATGTCAGCGGCCATCAGCACCGGGTACGTGAACAGACCGACGTTCGTCTGGTCGGCGCCGTACCGCGCAGACTTGTCTTTGAACTGCGTCATGCGGTTCGCCTCACCGAATCCGGTGATGGTCGAGAGCACCCAGGCGAGCTCGGCGTGGGCGCGCACGTGCGACTGCACGTACAGCGTCGACTTCGACGGTTCGATGCCGGCGGCGATGTACTGCGCCGCCGTGCGCCGGGTCTTCTCCCGCAGCTCCGCCGGATCGTTCGGCTGGGTCAGAGCGTGCAGATCGACGACGGAGAAGAAGGCCTCGTACTCCTCCTGCAGGTCACGCCACTGCAGCAGGGCCCCGATGTAGTTGCCGATCTGGAGGGAGTCGGCGGAGGGCTGCATTCCGGAGTAGAGGCGGGGCCTGGTCATCGTCCCAGTCTAGAGAACGGATGCCGGTGCCCTGCCGTCCGCCGGCGCGACAGCTCCGCCGGACAGCTCAGAACGTGTAGTCGGCCACCACGGGCGCGTGATCGCTCCACCGTGTGTCCCACGAGGGTGCGCGCACGACGCGATAGTCGACGACGCGCGCGGCCAACGCCGGAGAGGCGAGGTGGTAGTCGATCCGCCAACCGGTGTCGGTGTCGAACGCCTTGCCGCGGTTCGACCACCACGAGTAGGGGCCGTCGACCTCGCCCGCCCACCGGCGTCCCACGTCGACCCAGCCGAGCCCCGTGCCGGTGGTGCCGTCCGTGCCGACGACCTCTTCGCCTTCGGGGCCGGTGAAGCGGTCGAAGTACGCGCGCTCACGGGGCAGGAAGCCCGCCTTCTTGACGTTGCCCCGCCAATTGCGGATGTCGAGTTCGCGGTGGCCCACGTTGAGGTCGCCCGTGATGAGGGCCAACTCGCCGAGCTTCGGCATCCGGGATTCCATCGCGTCGAGGAACGCGTATTTGGCCACCTGCTTCTCGGTGTCGGCTTCGCCGGTGTGGACATACGCGCTGACGATCGTCACCTTCTCGCCGGCGACGTCGATGTCGGCTTCGACCCAACGTCCGCGGGAATCGAGGGTGTCGTCGCCGAGTTCGATGCGCCAGATGTCGATCGGCTCGCGAGCCGCGATCGCGACACCGGCGCGACCCTTCGCCAGCGCTTCGTCGTTGACGATGTGCCACCCGGGCAGAGCGTCGGCGAGGTGCGTCGCCTCGCCGCGCACCTCCTGCAGAGTCAGCACGTCGACGTCGGCCGTCTCGAGCCACGGGAGCATGCCCTTCCGGGCGGCGGCACGGATGCCGTTGACGTTGACGGAGGCGACGCGCAGGTTTCGGGGCACCCGTCAACCCTAACGAGCGCCGCCGACACGCGACGCGGGTCCGCGGCCCTCAGCCGAGGAGGCCGCGCGGGGGCGGGGGAGCGTCGGCCTCGACCCGCGCGAGGTCGTCTTCGGCGCGCCGGAGCTCACGCGTCTCGTGCCAACGCCGCCACCAGGGTGCGTCGGCGCGCGCGAGGTGGGCGTCGCGCACGCGTACCCGCGCGGCGATCAGCAATGCGGCGTGCTCGCGACGCCGCTGCTCGTCCGCCGACAACTGCGCGATGGGCACGTCCGCGTCCTGCGCCGTGAGGGCGACCCATGACGCCGCGACGAGGATCACGATGCCGACCAAACGGAACCAGAGCAGGAATCCGACGAAGACCGAGAAGGTCGCCAGCAGCGGGTTGGAGGGGGAGTAGGAGAGGAGGATTCCAGCCCCGTACTGGAGGACCACCATCGCGGCGCCGCCGAGTGCGGCGCCGGGGAGGATCAGCCGCCACCGTAACGAGGTTCCGGTGAGGAAGCGGATCAGCGCCCCGATGGCAGCGGTGTTGATCGCGAAGGCGACCGCCCCCGAGGCGATGCGGCCCGTCACCCACACCCAGTTCGAGTAGCCGGGCCACTGGAACAGCTGGAACAGCAGTTCGATCGCACCCGCAGCGACGCTGGCGAGGATCGCGCCGATTACCAGTGCCAGTCCGAACAGGGCGGCCGCGAAGAAGTCCCTGGCCTTCAACAACACGTAACTGCGGGTGTCGAACGGCAACCCGAAGATGTCGCGCACGGCGCGCCGGGTGAACGTGACGAAGCCGATCGCCGTCCACAGCGCGGCGATGAACGCCACGGCACCCGTGACAGCGAGCACACTCGCCGACTCCTGCGCGATCTGCGCGACGTCGGCTTCGCTCACCAGCCCCTGGCCATCCTCGCGCCCGATGAGGCCCGGGATGTAGAGGTTGAGGATATGGATGAGTCCGGCGATGGCCTGAGCGCTGCCCCCGAGCCAGATGCCGACGATCGCGAAGCCGAAGTAGATCACGGCGAAGATCGCGAACAGGGACTGGTAGCTGATCGCCGCGGCGAGCAGGAACCCGTTGGCGCGCAGGAAATGACGCCATACGCGGATCGGGAACCACCCGAGCGTCTTGCGCGTGATCTCCGTCGCGCGCTCGATCGGCTCGTCCAGGCGCTCCCGCAGGGGCGACTGCTCCCAGCGCGCACGCCACGCGGCATCCGCGCGTTCCGACGAATCCGTCACCAGATCAGCGTAGCGAGAGCGGATGCCGGGGCCGTTACGGTCCCGGCATCCGCTCTGCTGGTCGGTGGTCGGCGGACTCAGCGACCGCCGCGCATGACGGCCTGCTTGACCTCGGCGATCGCCTTGGTGACCTCGATGCCGCGGGGGCAGGCCTCGGTGCAGTTGAAGGTCGTGCGGCAGCGCCACACGCCTTCCTTGTCGTTGAGGATGTCCAGGCGCGTGGTCGCCGCGTCATCGCGCGAGTCGAAGATGAACCGGTGCGCGTTGACGATCGCGGCGGGGCCGAAGTACTGGCCGTCGGTCCAGAACACCGGGCACGACGAGGTGCACGCGGCGCACAGGATGCACTTGGTGGTGTCGTCGAAGATCTCGCGGTCGACGATCGACTGGATGCGCTCCTTGCCGGCCTCGGGCTTGCTGTTGGCGATGAGGAACGGCTGCACCTCGCGGTACGACGCGAAGAACGGCTCCATGTCGACGACGAGGTCCTTCTCCAGCGGCAGACCCTTGATCGCCTCGACGTAGATCGGCTTCGAGATGTCGAGGTCCTTGATCAGCGTCTTGCAGGCCAGGCGGTTGCGGCCGTTGATGCGCATCGCGTCGGAGCCGCAGATGCCGTGGGCGCACGACCGACGGAAGGTCAGGGAGCCGTCGACCTCCCACTTGATCTTGTGCAGGGCGTCCAGCACGCGATCGGTGGGGTACATCTCGACGTCGTAGTCGACCCAGCGCGGCTCGCTGTCGGTCTCCGGGTCGAAACGGCGGATGATGAAGGTGACGAGGTACGACTGGATCGGGGCCTCACCGGTCGTCTCGGCGACGACGTCCTGCTCGACGATGGCGGTCGACATCAGTACTTCCTCTCCATCGGTGGGTAGTTGAATTCGCCCTTGTCGTTCTTGGTGAACACGACGGGCTTCCAGTCCAGCTTGATGTGATCCTCGGGGTCGGGCGAGTGCGGGTCGCCGGTGAGGTAGGCCATCGTGTGCTGCATGTACTGCTCGTCGTTGCGGTCGGGGTAGTCCTCGCGCATGTGTCCGCCGCGGCTCTCGCGACGGTTGCGGGCGGCGTACGCGACGATCTCGGCAAGGTCGAGAAGGAAGCCGAGCTCGACGGCCTCGAGCAGATCGGTGTTGAAGCGCTTGCCCTTGTCGTCGATGTGCACGTTCTTGAAGCGCTGGCGCAGGTCGTGGATGGTGCCCATGACGTTGGTCAGGGTCTCCTCGGTGCGGAAGACCTGGGCGTTGGCGTCCATCTCCTCCTGCAGCGTCTTGCGGAGCACCGCGACGCGCTCGGTGCCGGTGTTGCTTCGCAGACCCTCGAGCATCTCGCGGACCTCCTTGGCGGGGTCCTCGGGCAGCGGCACGAAATCAGCGGTCTGCACGTACTGGACGGCGTTGCGACCGCTGCGCTTTCCGAAGACGTTGATGTCCAGCAGCGAGTTGGTGCCGAGGCGGTTCGCGCCGTGCACCGAGACGCACGCGCATTCACCGGCGGCGTAGAGGCCGGGCACGACGGTGTCGTTGTTCTGCAGCACCTCGCCGTTGTTGTTGGTCGGGATGCCGCCCATCGCGTAGTGAGCCGTCGGCATCACCGGCACCGGTTCGGTGACGGGGTCGACGCCGAGGTACGTCCGCGCGAACTCGGTGATGTCGGGGAGCTTGGTCTCCAGGACCTCGGCGCCCAGGTGGGTGCAGTCGAGGTAGACGTAGTCCTTGTGGGGGCCGGCGCCGCGACCTTCCAGCACCTCCTTGACCATGCAGCGGGCGACGATGTCGCGCGGAGCGAGGTCTTTGATGGTGGGGGCGTAGCGCTCCATGAACCGCTCGCCGGAGGCGTTGCGCAGGATCGCTCCCTCACCGCGGGCGCCCTCGGTGAGCAGGATGCCGAGGCCGGCAAGCCCTGTCGGGTGGAACTGGAAGAACTCGATGTCCTCGAGGGGCAGACCCTTGCGCCAGACGATGCCGACACCGTCGCCGGTGAGGGTGTGCGCGTTGGAGGTCGTCTTGTAGATCTTGCCGAAACCGCCCGTGGCGAAGATGACCGCCTTGGAATGGAAGACGTGCAGATCGCCCGTCGCCAGTTCGTAGGCGACGACACCGGCGACCTGCGTGTTGCCGTCGGCGTCCTTCACGGTGATCAGATCGAGCGCGTAGTACTCGTTGAAGAAGTTGATGCCGAGCTTCACGCAGTTCTGGAACAGCGTCTGCAGGATCATGTGGCCGGTGCGGTCGGCCGCGTAGCACGCACGGCGCACCGGGGTCTTGCCGTGGTCGGCGGTGTGGCCGCCGAAACGGCGCTGATCGATCTTGCCCTCGGGGGTGCGGTTGAAGGGCAGGCCCATGTTCTCGAGGTCGATGACGGCGTCGATCGCCTCGCGGGCGAGGATCTCCGCGGCATCCTGGTCGACGAGGTAGTCGCCGCCCTTGACGGTGTCGAAGGTGTGCCACTCCCAGGAGTCCTCTTCGACGTTCGCGAGCGCCGCCGCCATTCCGCCCTGCGCCGCGCCGGTGTGCGACCGGGTCGGATAGAGCTTCGTGATCACGGCGGTGCGGGCGCCCGGACCCGCCTCGATCGCGGCGCGCATGCCGGCGCCACCGGCGCCCACGATGACGATGTCGAACTCGTGGTAGTAGACGCCGTCCTTGAGTACGGCCTCGGGATGCTGCTGGGTAGTCACGTCAGGAATGCCTTGTCTTCTTCGTCGTCGTGAGCGTCGTGGTGCGCGCGCTCAGCGCGCGGCGCACATCTGGATGAGCCAGTCCGTCGTTGAGTTCTCCACGCCCAGGCACGGGTCGAAGGTGAAGACGACGAGGGTGCCGAGCACGATCAGGAAGCCTGCGGCGATCCACAGGGCCCACACGAGCACCTTGCGGGTGGTCGCGCCGACGACGTAGTCGTTGACGATCGTGCGCATGCCGTTCGCGCCGTGGATGAGGGCGAGCCAGAGCATCAGCACGTCCCAGACCTGCCAGAACGGGCTCGCGAACTTGCCGGCGACGAAGGCGAAGTCGATGCCGTGGATGCCCTCGCCGAGCATCAGGTTCACGAAGAGGTGCCCGAAGATCAGCACGACCAGCAGCACGCCGGAGGCGCGCATGTAGATCCAGCCGATCTTCTCGAGGTTGGCCCCCTTCTTGCGCACCTGCGGGGCGCGGGGCGCGGGGATGGTCTGGTCGTTGCTCGGGGTGAGGGTGGACATCAGTGACCGCCTCCGATGTTGGACAGCACGATGGGGATGTGGCGTGCGGCGAATCCGCCCACGGTCACGACCCACAGGCCCAGCACGCCCCACCACAGCTGACGCTGGTGGCGGGTCGCCCACGGCCACAGGTCGACCGCGATGATGCGCAGGCCGTTGAAGGCGTGGTAGACGATGGCCGCGACCAGAGCGACCTCGCCGAAGCCCATGATCGGGTTCTTGTACGTGCCGATGACCGCGTCGTACGCCTCGGGGGAGAGGCGGATCAGTGCCGTGTCGAGCACGTGCACGAGCAGGAAGAAGAAGATGGCGACGCCGGTGATGCGGTGCAGCACCCAGGACCACATGCCCTCGTTGCCGCGGTAGAGCGTTCCGCGCGGCGTCTTGGACGTGGTCTGAGCTACCGACGGTGTGACGCGTGCTGGTGCAGACACGGTCGTCCTCCCTTGGTGTGAACGGACACCTCGGTACGGCGGGGGCTGACATCGGCCCCGGGGTTCACAACGGCACTGGACCCTCGGCGTCGCACACGGGCGCAGTCATATCCTAAGTCGGCGTTCGAGAGCAGGGCGACGAAGGCGAGCCTAAGTTCTCTCGATATCGAGAGATTCGGAACGAAACGGCCTTCTTGACGAAATCGGTCCGTCACGTGCGGCCCGGTACCCTGGCGGCATGGCCGATCCGATCGACGACTTCTACGCCGTGATTCCCGCCGGGGGTGTCGGCAGCCGCCTGTGGCCGCTGTCGCGCGCCGACGCGCCCAAGTTCCTTCACGACCTCACCGGATCGGGGCACTCCCTCCTGCGCGACACCTGGGACCGCCTCGCACCGCTGTCCGGGCCCGACCGCATCGCCGTCGTCACGGGACGTGCCCACCGGGCCGCCGTGGAAGAGCAGCTTCCCGGCATCCCCGACCGCAACGTGTTCCTCGAATCCGAGCCGCGCGACTCGGCGGCCGCGATCGGCCTGGCCGCCGCGATCCTGCACCGCCGCGAGCCCGACGTCATCATCGGATCGTTCGCGGCCGACCACGTGATCCGCGGCACGCGGGTGTTCGAGTTCGCCGTCCGAGATGCGGTGGAGGTGGCGCGCGAGGGCTACATCTGCACCGTCGGCATCTCGCCGTCCGAGCCCGCGGTCGGTTTCGGCTACATCAAACGCGGCGGCGAGCTCATCGTCGAGGGCGCGCGGGACGCCTCGCTGGTCGAGCGTTTCGTCGAGAAGCCCGACCTCGAGACGGCGAAGCAGTACCTCGCCGACCGCGACTATCTCTGGAACGCCGGCATGTTCATCTCTCGCGCCGACGTGCTGCTTGCGGAGATCGAGGCCAACAACCCTGAACTGCATGCGGGACTCATCGAACTCGCCGAGGCGTGGGACGACCGCGATCGCCGTGGTCCCGCGGTCGACCGTATCTGGCCCAAGCTGCCGAAGATCGCGATCGACTACGTGGTGGCCGAGCCGGCCGCCGAGAAGGGGCGCCTGGCCGTGGTGCCCGGCCACTTCGACTGGGACGACGTCGGTGATTTCGCCAGTCTCGCCAAGCTCAACAGCGGTGGGCGCAAGAACGACCTCGCCATTCTCGGCGAGAACGCCCGCATCCTCTCCGATGCGGCCAGCGGCATCGTCGTCAGCCACACGAAGAGGGTCATCAGCTTGATCGGCGTGAAGGACATCGTGGTCGTGGATACTCCCGACGCGCTTCTGGTCACCACGAGCGAACACGCCCAGCGCGTGAAGGGCGTCGTCGACGCGCTGAAGCTCACCGGCCGCGGCGACGTGCTCTGATCACGAGCCACCGGGCAGGATGCCGCGTTCGTGTCGGCTTGATTGCGTCTTTGTAACCTTTCGCCCGCACCCGGGTGTGCAGCGTGCAAATCCCACGTCACAGTAGGTAACTTCGATCCGTGCGCCCGCGAAATCCGCGGGTCTATCAATGTGGAGGCTGCATTGACCATCTCGACCACCAAGAAGCTCGCCGGCATCACAGCTGCCGCGGGGCTCATCATCGCCCTCGCCGGTTGTGGCTCGGCCCCGACCCCCGCAGGCTCCGGCTCGGCCGCTGCCGGCGGCACCGTCGTGGACGGCTTCAAGCCCTGCCTGGTCTCGGACAACGGCGGCTTCAACGACAAGTCGTTCAACGAGTCGGCCAAGAACGGCATGGACAAGGCTGCCGCGGAGCTGGGCGTGAAGCCCCTCGAGGTGGAGTCGAAGTCCGACAACGACTACAAGCCCAACATGGACGCACTGCTGTCGGGTGGCTGCACGTTCATCGTGTCGGTCGGCTTCAAGCTCTCCGCCGCGACGGTGGAAGCCGCCAAGGCCAACCCCAATGTCAACTTCGCCATCATCGACGACTCCGCCGACACCGACCAGGACGGCAAGACCGACGCTCCGAACATCAAGCCGCTCCTCTTCGACACGGCTCAGGCTGCGTACCTCGGCGGCTACGCCGCCGCCGCGTGGTCGCAGGCATCCGGCGTGAACAAGGTCGGCACCTTCGGCGGCATGCAGATCCCGCCGGTGACCATCTTCATGGACGGCTTCGTCGAGGGCGTCAAGAAGTACGACGCCGACAAGGGCGCGAACGTCCAGTCGTTCGGCTGGGACGCGGCTTCGCAGAAGGGCTCGTTCACGGGTGACTTCAAGGCGAACGACACGGCCAAGCAGACCGCGCAGGGCATCCTCGACCAGGGTGTCGACGTGATCCTGCCCGTCGGTGGCCCGATCTACCTGTCGGCCAGCGCCGCCATCAAGGACAGCGGCAAGAACACCGTCATGCTCGGTGTCGACTCCGACCTCGCCGTCGCCGACCCCTCGGTCGCCGACCAGATCCTCGTCTCCGTCATGAAGCGCATCGACACCGCGGTGTACACCGCCGTGGCGCAGGCGTCGCAGGGCAAGTTCGACGGCACGCCGTACGTCGGCACGCTGGAGAACGACGGCGTCGGCCTCTCGTCGTTCCACGACTACGAGAGCAAGCTGCCGGCCGGTCTGCAGGACGAGCTGAAGGCGCTGCAGGCGAAGATCGTCAGCGGCGAGATCAAGGTCACCTCGCCCAGCTCGCCCAAGTAATCCACGAGCACGAGAGCGGGGCGTTTCGCCGGCCGGCGAAACGCCCCGCTCTCTTCTCGTGCCCGACCTCTCTGGATAGGGTCACACGTATGAAGCTTGAGTTGCGTGGCATCACGAAGCGGTTCGGATCGCTCGTCGCCAACGACCACATCGACATCGTCGTCGAACCGGGGCAGATCCATGCCCTGCTGGGTGAGAACGGTGCCGGAAAGTCCACCCTGATGAACGTTCTCTACGGTCTCTACCGGGCCGACGAGGGGCAGATCCTGCTCGACGACGTCGTCCAGGATTTCCGCGGTCCGGGAGACGCGATGGCCGCCGGCATCGGCATGGTGCACCAGCACTTCATGCTCATCCCGGTCTTCACGGTCGCCGAGAACGTCATGCTCGGTCATGAGCAGACCGGCGTCATGGGATCCCTCGACCTCGCCGCCGCGCGGGCGCACGTGCGCGCCGTCGCCGCGCGTTTCGGGTTCGACGTCGATCCCGATGCCCTCGTCGGCGATCTGCCGGTCGGCGTGCAGCAGCGCGTCGAGATCATCAAGGCGCTCTCGCGCGATGCCAAGGTCCTCGTCTTCGACGAGCCCACCGCCGTGCTCACCCCGCAAGAGACCGATGAGCTCATGTCGATCATGAAGCAGCTGCGGGATGAGGGCACGGCGATCGTGTTCATCACGCACAAGCTGCGCGAGGTGCGCGCCGTCGCCGACCGCATCACCGTCATCCGTCTCGGCAAGGTGGTCGGCGAGGCCGAACCCACCGCATCCAACACCGAACTCGCCTCGATGATGGTCGGTCGACCGGTCGAGCTGACCGTCCAGAAGAACCCTCCGCAGATCGGCTCGGGCGGCCTCGAGGTCAGGGACCTCCGCGTCATCGGCGCCGATGGCGTCGTCCTCGTCGACGACATCAGCTTCGACGTCCGTCCCGGCGAGGTCCTCGCCGTCGCCGGTGTGCAGGGCAACGGCCAGACCGAGCTCGCCGAGGCGATCATGGGTCTGAGCTCGCACACGACCGGATCGATCCGCTTGGACGGTGCCGAACTGCTCGGCCGCAGCGTCAACCAGGTCCTGGCCAGCGGCGTCGGCTTCGTGCCCGAGGACCGCGGTGAGGATGGCCTCGTCGGAGCCTTCTCGGTCGCCGAGAACCTCATCCTCGACCGCTCCGACGACCCGGGCTTCTCCCGCTGGGGGACCATTCGGCGCGGCATCCTCGACGACTTCGCCAAGGAGCGCATCGCCGAGTTCGACATCCGCACGCAAGGCCCCGGCCAGGCGGCGGGTTCGCTCTCCGGCGGTAACCAGCAGAAGGTCGTGATCGCGCGCGAGCTCAGTCGCAGCCTCAAGCTCTTCCTCGCCTCCCAGCCGACGCGCGGTGTGGACGTGGGCTCGATCGAGTTCATCCACAAGCGCATCGTCGAGACGCGCGATGCGGGCATTCCCGTCGTCGTCGTCTCCACCGAGCTCGATGAGGTCGTTGCGCTCGCCGACCGCATCCTCGTGATGTACCGCGGGCGCATCGTGGGCATCGTGCCGGCGGACACGCCGCGTGATGTCCTCGGCCTGATGATGGCCGGCGAGAACCCGACGGAGGATGCCGCGTGAGCACCACGACCGAACCCGCCCCCCTGGCACCCGGCGCGGCGGTACCCCCTCCGCCGACGGCGAACCGCGTCATGACCGAGATCCTGCGCGGCAATGTCGTGACCACGATCCTGGCCGTCGTGCTGGCGCTGATCGTCGGCGGCGTGCTCATCGCCGTGACCAACCCGGAGGTGCAGGCGGCATCCGGATACTTCTTCGCGCGCCCCGGTGACACGCTCTCGGCCGCCTGGACCGCCGTCGCCGGCGCCTACGCCGCACTGTTCACGGGCTCGGTCATCAACCCGAACGCCCCCGACTTCCTGAGCGCGATCCGCCCGCTTGCGAACACCCTCGGGTTTGCGACACCTCTCATCGCGGCGGCTCTGGGCATCGCCGTCGCCTTCCGGGTGGGACTGTTCAACATCGGTGCCCGCGGCCAGATGCTCATCGCGTGTGCCGCCGCGGCGCTGGTGACCTTCCAACTGGATCTGCCCGCGATCATCCAGGTGCCGCTCACGCTCGTGGTCGGCATCATCGGCGGTGCGCTGTGGGGCGGGCTGGTGGGTCTGCTCAAAGCGCGCACCGGCGCGCACGAGGTGATCCTGACGATCATGCTCAACTACATCGCGTTCTACCTGGTGTCGTGGATGGTGCGTGTGCCCGAGCTGCTCCAGAAGCCGGACAACATCCAGCCGATCAGCCGGCCCACGCCGGAGAGCGCGCGTTTTCCCCTGCTGTTCGGCGAACAGTTCAACCAGCTCAACTGGGGCTTCGTGATCGTCATCGTCGCGACGCTGTTCGTGTGGTGGCTCGTTGAGCGCTCCAGCCTCGGCTTCCGCATGCGCGCCGTCGGCGAGAACCCGCACGCGGCCCGCGCCGCGGGCATCAGCGTTCCCCGTGTCTACATCTACGCGATGCTGTTCGCCGGCGGCCTGGCCGGTATCGCGGGCATGTGCCAGATCCAGGGCACGGTCACGAGCGGCTTCGACGGCGGTATCGACGCCGGTATCGGCTTCAACGCCATCACCGTCGCCCTCCTCGGACGCAGCCGTGCGTGGGGCACGTTCTGGGCCGGCATCCTGTTCGGCGCGCTCAAGGCGGGCTCGTTCCCGATGCAGGCGCTGCAGCAGATCCCGGTCGACATCGTTCTCGTCGTCCAGTCGCTGATCGTGCTGTTCATCGCCGCTCCGCCTCTGATCCGCACGATCTTCTTCCTTCCCAAGACCGACGCCGAGCGCTCGCCGCGTTCGCGTGCCCGCCTCGCGCGGCGCCGCGCCCGCGGCAACGGATCGGATGCCGGCAACGACCAGAAGGCGGTGGCAGCATGACCGCGCCGGTGATCGCTCCCGAGATCGGTGAGCCGACCGTCGTCCAGGTGCGCGCGATGAAGGTGCCGATCACCCTCCTGGTGCTCGCCGGACTCCTCGGCATCCTGTTCCTTCTCGCTCCCCGCGACGGCGTCACCACGTATCGACTCGCCGAAGCCGGGGCGGCGATCGCCCTGGGCGACGTGAGCATTCCGGCGCTGCCCGTGGTGTGGGCGTCGTGGGCGATCGCGACGGCGCTCGCCGTCGTCTCCGTCGTCGCCGCCCGCCGGTACCGCCCGGTCGGGCTCTGGCTGCCGATCGTCTACGCCGTGCTCGCCATGGTCGCGTTCCTGACGTGGGCCGGTGCCGGCGCGTCCGGCGCCATCACTCTGGTCGGGCTGCTCGGCGGCTCGATCTCGCTCGCGGTGCCGTTGGTCTTCGGCGCCCTCGGCGGTGTCATCGGTGAACGGGTCGGCGTGGTCAACGTCGCGATCGAAGGGCAGTTCCTGCTCGGCGCGTTCACGGCGACCGTCCTTTCCAGCATCACGCAGAACCCGTTCGTCGGGCTCGTCGGTGCGATGCTCGGCGGTGTCGTCGTCGCCTTCGCCCTGGCCGCGTTCTCGATCAAGTACATCGTCGACCAGGTGATCGTCGGCGTCGTGCTGAACGTCTTCGTGTCAGGCCTCACCGGCTTCCTCTACGGCGTCATGCTCGCCCCCAACACGCAGACGCTCAACAGCCCGGCGCGGTTCGACCTCATCAAGATCCCGATCCTCGGCGACATCCCCGTCATCGGTCCGGCCCTGTTCAACCAGACCTTCCTCGTCTACTTCATGATCGTCGTCGTCATCGTCGTGACGTGGGGGCTCTACCGCACGCGCTGGGGCCTGCGTCTGCGGGCGGTCGGCGAGCACCCGCAGGCGGCGGACACCGTCGGCATCAAGGTCAACCCGACACGATTCTGGAACGTGCTGCTGGCCGGCGCGATCGCCGGCATGGGTGGCGCGTACTTCACCCTCGTCTCGGTGCCGCAGTTCACGAAGGACATGACGGCGGGGCTCGGCTATATCGCCCTCGCCGCCGTGATCTTCGGCCGTTGGGATCCGGTGCGGGCGACGCTCGCCGCGCTGCTGTTCGGATTCGCCACCAACCTGCAGAACCTGCTGACCGTGCTGAAGACGCCGATCCCCAGCGAGTTCATGCTCATGCTGCCGTACGTCGTCACGATCCTCGCGGTGGTCGGATTCGCCGGCCAGATCCGGGGACCCGCGGCATCCGGCAAGCCCTATATCAAGGAGTGACCTCTTTCATGACCGACATCGACTGGGACGAGCTGCGCGCCGTCGCCACCGAGGCCATGCAGCGCGCCTACGCGCCGTACTCCCGCTATCAGGTGGGGGCCGCGGCGCTGGTCAGCGATGGACGCATCGTGTCGGGCTGCAACGTCGAGAACGCCTCGTACGGCGTCGGGCTCTGCGCCGAATGCGCCCTCGTGGGCGATCTGCATATGTCCGGCGGGGGGCAGCTCGTCGCCTTCGTCTGCGTCAACAAGGACGGTGAGACGATCATGCCCTGCGGGCGGTGTCGCCAGCTGCTCAACGAGTTCGCTCTGCCGGGAATGCTGTTGGAGACCGTTTCCGGCATCCGCACGATCGATGAGGTGCTGCCGGATGCCTTCGGCCCGCGCGATCTCGAGGAGGTGTCGCGATGAGCGCGGCGCAGAGCACGGCGGATGCCGCGGTCGAACCGTTCGACGCGGTCGACGTCATCCGTACCAAGCGCGACCGCGGTGCGGTGCCCGAGGACGCCCTGCGCTGGATGATCGACGCCTACACGCGCGAGTATGTCGCCGACTCGCAGATGGCGGCCTTCGCGATGGCCGTGCTCCTCAACGGCATGAACCGCGATGAGATCCGCGTCATGACCGATGCGATGATCGCCTCGGGCGAGCGCATGAGCTTCGCCGGCCTCGGCAAGCGCACCGTCGACAAGCACTCCACCGGCGGTGTGGGTGACAAGATCACGCTGCCGCTCGCGCCGCTCGTCGCGGCGTTCGGTGTCGCGGTGCCCCAGCTGTCCGGCCGCGGCCTCGGCCACACCGGCGGCACGCTCGACAAGCTCGAGTCGATCCCCGGCTGGCGCGCCGCCCTGTCGAACGAGGAGATGTTCGCGCAGCTGCGCGACGTCGGACCGGTGATCTGTGCCGCAGGCTCCGGTCTCGCTCCCGCCGACAAGCGTCTGTACGCCCTGCGCGATGTGACCGGGACCGTCGAGGCGATCCCGCTGATCGCGTCCAGCATCATGTCGAAGAAGATCGCCGAGGGTACCGACGCGCTCGTGCTCGACGTGAAGTTCGGTTCCGGCGCGTTCATGCGCGACGTCGAGAAGGCACGTGAGCTGGCGCGCACGATGGTCGCACTCGGCACCGACTCGGGCGTGGCCACGACGGCGCTGCTGACCGACATGAACACGCCGCTCGGTCTCACCATCGGCAACGCCAACGAGGTGCGCGAGTCGGTCGAGGTGCTCGCCGGCGGCGGCCCCGCCGACATCGTCGAGCTGACCGTGGCTCTGGCCCGCGAGATGCTCGCCCTCGCCGGCCAGCCCGACACCGATGTCGAGGCGGCGCTGCGCGACGGGCGCGCCATGGACGCGTGGCGAGAGATGATCCGCGCCCAGGACGGCGATCCCGACGCGGCGTTGCCGACACCGCGTGAGACGCATACCGTGGTCGCCGCTCGCGACGGCGTGCTGACGCGGATGGAGGCGCTTCCGTTCGGCATCGCCGCGTGGCGTCTGGGCGCGGGACGGGCGCGCGCCCAGGATCCCGTCATCCACGCCGCCGGCATCGACCTGCACGTCAAGCCCGGCGCATCCATCGTCGCCGGACAGCCGTTGTTCACCCTCCTGGCGGATGATGACAAGCGCTTCGAGCGCGCCCTCGACGCCCTCGAGGGTGCCTGGGAGATCGGAACGGATGCCCCGGCATCCACTCCGCTCGTCCTCGAGCGCATCACCGCCTGACCCTTCGCTCCACCCGCACCGCCCACCAGAAGGAAGCCCCATGGCCACCGACCCCTACGCCGACCCGAAGCTCGAGGGCGTCTCCATCCGCTCGCTTCCCAAGGTCTCGCTGCACGATCACCTCGACGGCGCGCTGCGGCCGCAGACGATCATCGAGCTCGCCGACGAGATCGGCCTCGACGTCCCGTCGACGGATGCCGAGGAGCTCGCCGACTGGTTCGAGGACCAGAGCGATTCGGGTTCACTCGTCGAGTACCTGAAGACGTTCGATCTGACGACCGCCGTGATGCAGAGCGCCGACGGCCTGCGCCGCGTCGCGAAAGAGTTCGTCGAGGACCTCGCCGCCGACGGCGTGATCTACGGGGAGGTGCGCTGGGCCCCCGAGCAGCACCTGGGCGGAGGGCTCTCCCTCGAAGAAGCCGTCGAGGCCGTGCAGGAGGGCATCGAGGAGGGCGAGGACGCCGTCGACCGCTCGGGTCGCGACATCCGGGTCGGCCAGCTCATCACGGCGATGCGTCACGCCGACCGCTCGCTGGAGATCGCCCGACTCGCGGTCGCGTTCCGCGGTCGCGGTGCGGTCGGCTTCGACATCGCGGGGGCGGAGGACGGCTTCCCGCCGTCGCGTCATCGCGCCGCGTTCGACTATCTCGCCTCCGAGTTCTTCCCGGTGACGGTGCACGCGGGGGAGGCGGCGGGACTCGACTCGATCCGCTCCGCGATCCTCGACGGTCGCGCTCTCCGCCTCGGCCACGGTGTGCGCATCGCGGAGGACCTCGAGGTCGTGCAGCAGCAGGGCGACGAGGTGCTGGTGACCTTCGGCGACCTGGCGCGCTGGGTGCGCGATCGCGAGATCCCGCTCGAGCTGTCGCCCTCGTCGAACCTCCAGACCGGTGCGATCGCCGCGTGGGGCAAGAACCTCGAGGATCATCCGTTCGACCTGCTGTACCAGCTCGGCTTCGCCGTGACGGTCAACGTCGACAACCGCACGATGAGCCGCACCTCCCTCACGCGTGAGCTCGCGCTTCTGGCAGAGACGTTCGACTACCGCCTCGAAGATCTGGAGGCGTTCCAGCTGAACGCCGCCGCCGGCGCATTCCTGTCGGTGGAGGAGCGCGAAGAGCTCATCGAGCTCATCGGTGAGGGCTTCGACGCCTGACCGTCACCCCACGGCAGACCCGTCACGGGTCCCGGGCGGGCTCGGGTTCTTGTTCGGGTTCGGGGTTCGGGCGGAGCGCGGCGGAGTCCGGTGCGCGTCTCGATCACGGCCACCGTTCACAACTCCGGAGTTTCCGAGCAGGTTCGGCCCTCGGGGACACGGATCGGCCTGTCCGCTCACCGTTCTCCGGAGTTGTGAACTCGCACCGTGCGCGGCGTGGTGCGAGGGCCGCGGGCTACCGCCCGCCGGAGAACCTCGATCACCCATTCCGGACGGAAGAGGATGTCCTCGGCGAGCAGCCGCAGGGTCGTGAAGCCGAGTCCGATTGCGGCGGCATCCTGCGGCGGTCTCGCTTGTGATCCCCCCACGACCCGTGGTGCGAGAGACTGTCGCACTCGATGACAAGCCAACCGTCGACGAGGAGATCCACTCGGCCGACGCCGTCGATTCGCACCTGCAGTTCCACGTGGCATCCCAGACTGCGCAGCATGAGGCGGACGAGGGTCTCGGTACCCGCCTCCGCACGTTGGTCGAGAAGCGGCCGCAGGGATCGGTAGCGCCCGGGAAGGTGCGCGAAGACGTCAGCGAGACCGTCTTCATCCACTGCCCCGAGATGCCACGCGCTGTCGAGAGTCGCGATTGCATCCCGAGGCCGCTGGCAGCGCACCGCTGCACATAGTGCTTCGCGGACAGGTACGAGCACATCATCGGCGGCGCTGGAGGTGGGACGCCAATGTCGGACGATCTCCGTCGACGCCCCCGGTCGCGGCGTGCGGGAGGCGTCCGGAGCGAGCTGGATGTGCAACCCCGCACGCTCCCGTACGAACACGCCGAGAAGCCGCAACAGTGAGACGCAGTCCAGGCGCCCGCCCCACTGCACCGCCGCGCACACCTGCGGATCGGTGTCCCGGGGCAGATAGCGATCCCTCCGCAGGCGCAGGAGCCGTCCGTCGCGCACCGCGTCGGTGATCTCTCGGCCGGTGACTCCCGCGGCGAGCAGGTGAGCACGCCGCAGAACAGCGGTGGGGACGCCGCTGGGCAGAACGAGGCGGTCGGCAGGAGATCGGAGCATGTCCAGAACTCTGACCGCGACGCCCGTGGGGTGGGGCTCTGTGCGCCGCCTCGGTGGATGACCCGGTTCAGTCGGAGGCGGGGGAGGAGTCGTCGCCGTTCACAACTCCGGAGATGCGCTCGCGACCGTCGGCCACAGCCCTGGCTGGGGGCGGTGTACCGAGGGATCTCCGGAGTTGTGAACGGTGGAAGGGGCCCCCGGGTTCCGCGGCCGGAAGCCAGCGCGGTCCGCCGTCCCCGGGAGGCGGGGGGCGGGAGCGGGTCAGAGCTCGGACTGACGGAGGCGTACGACGGCTTCGACCGCGGCGAACAGCGGGTGGGACGGCTCGAGTCCGGTGACCGCGGCGGTGAAGGTCGCGGCATCCTCTTCGCGGAGGCGGTGCTGCATCTCGACCGACTGCTCGTCGTCGGGCTCGTCGAAATCGAGGGCGGCGCCGATCGCATCGACGAGCGCGCCGGTCGCCAGTCCGCGCTCCGCGGCAGCCGCAGCGGGTCCGACGAAACGCTCGTGGCGTGACAGCTTGCGCAGCGGCTGGCGCCCGACGCGGCCCACGGTGTCGGGAAGAGCCGGGTTGGCGAAGCGGCGCAGGATCGTCGACCGGTACTCGGCGAGCTCAGCGGCAGCCCATCCGTGCACCGCGACCAGCAGTGCGGAGGTCTCCTCGAGCGCGGCGGCCACGCGGGCCTCGATGGACGGATCGGCCAGCGCGTCCGAGATCTTCTCGACGCCGGCACGGGCACCGAAGTACGCCGTTGCGGCATGACCGGTGTTCACCGTGAAGAGCTTGCGCTCGATATACGGGGCGAGGTCGTCGACGAAGTGGGCGCCCGGAATGTGCGGCGGAGCATCGCCGAAGGGCGGACGCTCGATGGCCCATTCGAAGAACGGTTCCACGGTGACGTCGATGCCCGCGCCCTCCGGCTGCGCGGGCACGATGCGGTCGACGGCGGTGTTGGCGAACACCGCCCGGTTGCTGATCGCATCCCAGGCATCGCCGGCCTGGGCGCGGATCTCGTCGCGCAGGGTGTCGGTCGCCCCGATCGCGTTCTCGCACGCCATGACCTGCAGCGCGGGTCGCGACGGGTCGCGAAGCGCCAGGCCCGCCAGGATGTGGGGCGCGACGAAGCGCAGAATCGTCGGGCCGACCGCCGTGGTCACCACGTCGGCGGTGGCGATCTCGTCGATCAGAGCCTGCGGATCGCTGGCACTGTTGATCGCGCGGAAGCCCGTGACGACGGTGTCGGTGCCGCCGTCGCCGACTTCGTGGACGGTGTACTCCGAGGCTGCGTTGATCGCGTCGACCAAGGACGCCGCGACATCCGAGAACACCAACTCGTACCCGCCCTGGTGCAGCAGCAGTCCGACGAAGCCGCGACCGATGTTGCCGGCGCCGAAGTGGACGGCCTTCATCAGCCGTTCACCGTCGACAGCAGCGCGAAGAGCTCTTGCGCGGTGGTCGCGGCCTTCAGCCGTGCGACCTCTTCGTCCTCGGAGAACAGCAGAGCGATCTGCGACAGGATGTCGAGGTGCTCGTCACCCTTGCCGGCGATGCCGACGACGAAGCTCACCTTCTCGCCGTCCCAGTCCACGCCGCCGTCGTAGCGGACGAAGGAGAGTGCCGAGTCGAGAATCGCGTCTTTGGTCTCGTTGGTGCCGTGGGGGATCGCGAGCTCGTTGCCCATGTAGGTCGACACCGTCTGCTCGCGCTGCAGCATCGCGTCGAAGTACGCGGACGTGACCGCGCCCGCGGCTTCGAGGATGTCGGCGGCCTCCCGCATCGCCTCCTGCTTGCTCACCGTCCCCGGGTGGATGCGGACCTGGTCGATCTTCAGTACGTCGCGTGACATGTCATCCTCGTCTCTGTTCGAAGCTCGTCCCGGTCATCGTACGTCCGGGCGATCTGTGTCGGGCGGGAGCCGCGGGGACGGGGCATCACGCATCCCGTCCCCGCGGCGTCGCGGGTGGCCTGAGCTCTCAGGCCTGGTTCTTGTGCTGCTGGACCACCAGATCGACGACCTCGTCGTACTTCGGCGAGTTCATGAAGTTGTCCACCGAAACGTGCGTGGCGTTCGGTGTGCGCCCGCGCGCGCGGTCGGTGAGCTGCTGCTGGGTGATCACGAGGTCCTCGCTGCCGTCGAGGTTCGCGATCGCCTTGTTGGTGACCGAGACGTCGTCGACGCCGGCCTTCTTGATCTTGTTGCGCAGCACGCTCGCACCCATCGCGGACGAGCCCATGCCGGCGTCGCACGCGAACACGATGTTCGTCACGCGCCCGACAGGCGCCAGCGTTCCCGTCGCGACGGCATCGGCGGCGCGGTCGGCCGACAGCGACGACTGGTCGCCCTCCAGCCCGGCGTTCGCGGCGGCGCCGGCACGCAGGCCGGCGAGGGCCTCGGAGCTCTTGCCCTTGTTCGCCTCGGTCTGGGCGATCGCCGCTTCGAACGAGGCGCTGGACTCCGCCTCCGCGGCCAGATCGCGCTTACGAGATGCCCGCAGGATGACCGCGGTGATCAGGAACGTGACGGCGGCGGCGAGGATGACCGACAGGTAGACGACGAACAGGTTGCCGACGCCCGGGCCGATGGCGGCGGCCGTCACGGCGATGATGCTGCCGGGTGCCGCCGGGAAGGCGAGGCCGCCGCCCAGCAGCATGTTGGTCGTGACACCGGTCGCCCCGCCCGCGATGAGGGCGAGGATCGTCATCGGCTTGCTCAGCGCGTACGGGAAGTAGATCTCGTGGATGCCGCCGAAGAACTGGATGATGATCGCGCCCGGAGCGGAGGCGCGCGCGGCGCCCACGCCGAAGAAGGTGAACGCCAGCAGGAGACCCACACCGGGACCGGGGTTGGCCTCGATGAGGAAGAGGATCGACTTGCCGGCCTCGGTCGCCTGCTGGATGCCGAGCGGCGTGAACACGCCGTGGTTGATGGCGTTGTTGAGGAACAGCACCTTCGCCGGCTCGACGATGATCGACAGCAGCGGCAGCAGGTTGACGCTCACGAGCCAGCCGACGATGCCGCCGAGGAACGTCGAGATGCCGAGCATGATCGGACCGAAGGCGAAGAAGCCGACGATCGCGAGGATCATTCCGAGGATGCCGGCGGAGAAGTTGTTCACCAGCATCTCGAAGCCGGGCTTGATCTTGCCGTCCCAGAGCTTGTCCATCTGCTTCGTGATCCACGCGGCCAGCGGACCCATGATCATGGCTCCGAGGAACATCGGGATGTCGGTGCCGACGATGACACCCATCGTCGCGATGGTCGCGACGACGCCGCCTCGGGCGTCGTAGACCATGCGGCCGCCGGTGTTGGCGATCAGCAGCGGGAGTAGGTACGTGACCATCGGGCCGACCAAGCCCACGTAGACGGTGACATCGCCGCTCGCGAGTGCCGTCATCGCGCCGTTCCACCCGATAGTGGCTGCGTTTCCGCCGCCGCCGATGATCTCGGCGACGGGCGACCAGTGCCATCCGAAGGGGCTTTCCGCGCCGAAGAAGCCCTTCGTGATGAAGAGCATCGTGATGAAGCCCCAGGCGATGAAGGCCGCGATGTTCGGCATGATCATGCCGGAGAGGAAGGTGCCGAACCTCTGCACGCCGACGCGTGCGCGGTTCACCCCCGTCGATGTCGTGGACGCCGTTGTCATTGTCTTCCGTTCCCTTCGAATGTGCCGCGCCGTCAGCCGGCGAGGTTCTCAGCGGCGGCCTGAGCCGCCGATCGTGCGGATGCCGCGTCATCGGCGGCGAGGGCTGCCGCGGCGATGCGCTCGGCATCCTCGCGGGTGTACTGCAGAAGCGAGGCGCGCACGTCCGCGAGGGCGGTGGGGGCCATCGACAGCGTCGTCGCGCCGAGCCCGACGAGCACGACCGCCAGCAGCGGGTCGGCGGCGGCCTCGCCGCAGATGCCGACGGGCTTGCCGTTGGTCTTGCCGCCGTCGGCGGTCATCTTGATCAGCTCGAGGACCGCGGGGTGCCACGGGTCCTGGTACGACGCCACCGAGCCGAGCAGGCGGTCGGCGGCGAGCGTGTACTGCGTGAGGTCGTTCGTGCCGATGGAGGCGAAGTCCGCGATCTGCAGGATGCGCTTCGCCTGGATCGCCGACGAGGGAACCTCGACCATGACACCCGCCGTCTTGATGCCGTACTCCTTCGCGAGCGCCACGAAGTAGTCGGCCTCCTCGACGGTGGCGACCATCGGCGCCATGACCCAGAGGTCGGCATCGGTGGCGGCATCCGCGTTGGCAAGCGCCGTCAGCTGCTCGCGCAGGATGTCCTCGCTGGCGCGCAGGGCGCGCAGGCCCCGCAGGCCCAGTGCGGGGTTGTCCTCGTGCGCGTCGTTGAGGAAGGCGAGGGGCTTGTCGGCGCCGGCGTCGAGCGCGCGGACGACGACCTTCTTGCCGGGGAACGCCTTCAGCAGCTCGGTGTACGACGCGGTCTGCTCGTCGACGGTCGGAGCCTGGGTGGCGGAGAGGAAGAGGAACTCGGTGCGGAACAGGCCGACGCCCTCGGCGCCGAGCTCGACCGCCTCGGCGGCGCCGCCCGGCTTGCCGAGGTTGGCCAGCAGCGGAACCGCCGAGCCGTCCTTGAGCGCGCCCGGGGTGAGTGGAGCGGATGCCGCGGCAGCGCGGGCATCGGCGCGGTTCTGCGCCTGCGCCCGCTCGTCCTCGGTGGGATCGACGGTGACGACGCCCTTCGCGGCGTCCACGATCACGGTCTGCCCGTCGACGAGGTCCTTGGCGGCAGCGGCGCCCACGATGGCGACGATCGACTTCTCGCGCGCGAGGATCGCGGTGTGCGAGGTCGGTCCGCCGTCGGTGGTGACCAGCGCGAGCACCTGGTCGAGGTCGAGCAGCGCGGTGTCGGCGGGCGCCAGGTCCTTGGCGACGAGCACGAAGGGGTGACCCGGGTCGGGAACGCCCGGCGCGGGCAGGCCGCGCAGGCGCGCGATGACGCGCTGGGCGACGTCGTCGAGGTCGGCGGCGCGCTCACCCAGGTAGCCGCCCATCGCGGCCAGGGTGTCGCGGAAGCTCGCGAACGCCTCGTGGACGGCGTACTCACCGGTCTTGCCGGCGTTCACCCGCGTGGAGACCTCGGTGTCGAGCGTGGGGTCCTCGGCCATCATCGCCTGCGCCTCGAGCACGTCGCGGGCGAGGCCTCCGGCCTTCGAACCCCGCTCCTCCAGCTCGCGGGCGACGGCGGCGACCGCCTCGCGGACACGTGCGAGCTCCTCGTCGGGGGTGAGGGTGCTGGGGACGTCCGAGGGGGCGGGCAGGGGATCGGCCATGCGGGCGACCGGGCCCTGTGCGACGCCCAGTCCGATACCCACTCCACGCAGTTCACTCATCTTCGGGTCTCTCCTTCGGTTCAGTTCTCGTCGTGATCGGTCGTCAGCAGCTCGGCGAGCACGTCGAGCACGGCGTTCGCGTTCTCACCCTCGGCGGTGAGGGTGACGTAGTCGCCCTTCTCGGCTCCCAGTGAGATGACGCCCAGGATGCTGGCGGCGTTGACCGGTGCACCCGCGCCCTTGGAGATCGTGACCTCCAGGCCGGAGTCCTTCACGCCCTGGGCGAAGAGCTTCGCGGGTCGGGCGTGCAATCCGTTGGACGATCCGATGCGGATCGTGCGGGACACAGAGCTCATGCGGGGTTCCTCTCCGTCGAAGCGGGCATGTCGGGGTCTGCGCTCAGGGTCTCGTCGATCAGCGCGAGGGCGCGCGTACCGTGGAGATCGCTGAAGATGTCGGTCGGAAGGAGGATCACGCGTACCAGACGCGGCGCCGCTTCGCGACGGATGCGGTCCAGGCTGCCGTGCAGGTGGGGGCCCACGAGCACGACGTCTGCGGCGTCGATGTCGATCGGGAGCGACTGTTCGGTGCCGGCGACGGCACTGAGCTCACGCCCGGCCGCCTGCGCCGCGTGACGAACACGCTGCGCGACGAAAGTGCTCGACGCACCCGCGCCGCACACAACGAGGATCCTCATCGATCCGCCTCCTTCTCGGCCATTCTTGTGAAAGGGCTGGGAGGCGACAACCACACCTGTTTCCGCGGGGGCGGAAACACCCCGCGGACGGCGTGGTTGACTGGACGGTGTGAGCAGAGCGCGTCAGGACCGTGTCATCGCGCTGCTCGCGCGGGAGGGCGACTGGCTCACGGCCGCCGAACTCGCCGACATCGTCGGCGTGACCCCTCGCAGCATCCGCAGCTACGTCACCGCGCTCAATGCTCGCGTTCCCCGGGGCGTCGTCGTCGAGTCCGGTCCGCTCGGCTATCGTGCGGGCGCGGATGCGCCCGCTGCGCTGCGAGCCGGAGCGGATGCCGCGACTCCGCGGGAGCGCGTGCACCGGCTCGTGCGCCGGCTGCTGTCGGGACGGGAAGGCATCGACGTCTTCGAGACCGCCGACGATTTCCACGTCAGTCCGGCGACACTCGAAGCAGACCTGGGCCGGGTCCGCGCGCTGCTGGGCGACACGGAGCTCACGCTGGAGCGCAGCGGGTCGCGCGCGCGACTGAAAGGCACGGAGATGGCGCAGCGGCGCCTGCTGAGCCGGCTCGCGCACGACGAGACCGACGACGGCGCGTTCGACCTCGATGCCCTCCGGCGCAGTCTCGGCGCGGGATCGATCGGTGAAGCGGTCTTCGGCCCGTTCAAAGCCGATCTCGTTTCGGGTCTGCGCGAGCTCGGCTACTTCGTCAACGAGTTCGGCATCGGCGACGTGATGATGCACGTCGCCATCACCGCCGACCGCGTCGCGCACGACCGTGCGCTGGAGACGGCCGCGCTCGATGAGACGACGCCCGCTCAGGAGCAGGTCGGGGCTCTGCTCGACACGCTGTGCGAGCGGCATCTGGGGGTGCGGTTGGGCGCGGGCGACCGTCGACACCTCGCCGCCCTCGTCCTCGGCCGCGTCGTGGCGCCCGGTCCCGGTGAGGCGGCGTCGGTCACACGAGCGGGTCTGCAGCCCGAGGTCGAGGCGGCCGTGCGCGACATCGTGCACCGTGCGGCATCCGAGTTCCTCGTCGACATCGAGCACCAGGACTTCGTATTGCGCCTCGCCCTCCACGTGCAGAACCTGCGGCTGCGCGCACAGGAGCAGGCGTGGTCGCGCAACCCCCTCACCCGGTCGCTGAAGGCCACCTACCCGATGATCTTCGAGGTCGCGGTCTTCATCGCGGACGGCCTGCGCGGGCTTCTCGGCATCCCCCTGCTCGACGACGAGATCGCCTACATCGCGATGCACGTCGGCGGCCAGCTGGAGCGCAGTCGGCACGCGGGCACGGTGTTGACCGCGACGATCGTGTGCCCTGGGTACTACGAACTGCACGAACTGCTGCGCTCGAGCGTCGACCGCTCGCTCGGACAGGCGGTCGATGTGGTCGGCGTCGACACGCGGGCCGACCCCGACTGGCGGGCGATCGAGACCGATCTGATCCTCACGACGATCGACCCGCCCTTCGCCGGTGACGGCATCGTGCGCATCCAACCCTTCCTCACGGAGAGCGACATCGAGCGCGTGCAGGCGGCGGCCGGCCGCGTGCGCCGCGCGCGTCGCTTGGCGCGACTGCGGGACGAGCTCGGCCGCTACTTCTCCGCCGATGCCTTCATCGGACGCGTCTCTGCGGATGCCGATGAGGAAAGCGTCATCCGCGATCTGGGAGCTCGGCTCGTCGCGCAGGGCGTCATCGACGAGGGATACGTCGAGCGCACGCTCGAGCGCGAACGGCTGTCCTCGACCGCATTCACGGACGCGCTCGCGGTGCCGCACGCGATCGGGATGACGGCGACGCGCACGGCGATCGCCGTGGGCATCGCCGACCCGTCCATGGCCTGGGGTGAGGGCCGCGTGCAGGTGATCGCAATGGTGGCCTTCTCCGAGAGCGATCGCGAAGCGTTCCAGACGGTGTTCGAGCAGTTGGTCGAGGTTTTCAGCGAACGCGACAGCGTGCAGCGGATCGTCCGCCGCGGCACGTCGTTCGGGCCCTTCCTGGACGAACTGGTGGCCGTCGTCGACGGTTGAGGCGCGCCCACGCCGCGTCGCCCGTCGTCGACGCTCAGCGCAGGCGAGCCTGAAGGCCCCGCTTCACCGTCGGCCACTCGTGCGGGAGGATCGAGTAGATCACGGTGTCGCGCAGGGTGCCGTCGGGACCCACTCGATGATTGCGCAGCACGCCGTCCTGCTTCGCGCCGAGGCGCTCGATCGCGGCCCGCGATTGACGGTTGTGCCAGTGCGTGCACAACTGCACGGCGATCACGTGGCACGCCTCGAACGCGTGCTGCAGGAGCAGGAGCTTGGCGGCCGTGTTCACGCCGGTGCGCTGCACTGTCGGCGACAACCAGGTGTAGCCGATCTCCACCCGCGGACTGTCGAGATCGATGGTGCAGAACGTCGTCATCCCCACCGCCACGCCGTCGACCACCACCGCGAACGGGTTCATGCGTCCGCTGTCGCGTTCGGCGAGCCGGTGGGTGATGTCCGCGCTCGCGTCTGTGGGAACGGAGGTGTACCAGGCGTATTCCAGCCCCTCGCGGGCACGCTGGAGCTCGGCCGCGTGATCGGCCCGCAGCGGTTCGAGTCGGACACGCTCGTTCTCGAGGACGACAGGCTCGGTCAGCAGCACGCGCTGAACCTCCCCGGGTCGACCCACCGCCGCACTCACCCCTGCGCCGCGGCGATCAGCGCCCGCGTGCCGGAATCCAGAGCGGCGAGCCGCTCCTGTGCATCGTCCGCCGATGCGCCGCGCACATCCAGGTAGGCCTTCAGCTTGGGCTCGGTGCCGCTCGGGCGTACGATCAGGCGCGACCCGTCCTCCAGCCACAGCCGCAGCACGTCGCTGGCCGGCACGCCGCCTGTGCCCGTCAGCAGGTCGTCGATGCCGGTCACCGCGACATCGCCCACCCGAGCAGGCGGAGCCTGGCGAAGCGCCGACATGATGCGCCCGATCATCGACAGATCGTCGACGCGCAGCGACACCTGACCCGACGCGAAGAAGCCGAACGTCTCCGGGAAGCTCCGCAACAGATCCGCGAGGCTCTCGCCGCGCTCGCGGGCCTCGGCGATCATGCCGAGAATCGCCACCGCGGCGGAGATGCCGTCTTTGTCGCGTACCGTCTCGGGGTTGACCAGGTATCCGAGGGCCTCTTCGAAACCGTAGAGGATGCCGGGCGCGCGCGAGATCCACTTGAAGCCCGTCAGCGTCGCGTGGAAGTCGAGACCGTAGTGCTCCGCGACGCTCTGCAGGCCGGGGGACGACACCAGCGAGCAGGCCAGCGATCCCGTCTCACCCCGTTCGACGGCGCGGGCGGCGGCACGCCACCCGAGCAGCAGCCCGATCTCGTTCCCGGTCAGGCGGCGCCAGCCCCCGGGCGCGGTCTCGTCGGGCAGGGCGACGGCCAGGCGATCGGCATCGGGATCGTTGGCGATCACGAACTCGGCGTCGACGGCGCGAGCCGTCTCGAACGCGAGGTCCATGGCCCCCGGCTCCTCCGGATTGGGGAAGGCGACGGTCGGAAAGCGCCCGTCGGGCGCGATCTGCGCCTCCACGACGGTGGGTCGGGGATAGCCCGCGAGCTCGAGGATCGCGTGCAGGGTCTCGGAACCGACACCGTGCATGGCCGTGTACACCCAGTTCATGCCGGCCGCACCCGCGGTGGCGGGGGCGACGGCCGCGGTGGCGGCGACGTAGGCGGTGATGACGGACTCGTCCGCGACCTCGTACTCGGCGCGAGCCAGGTCGGGGACCGCCGAGGTCGCCGCGATCCGGTCGATGTGTGCCGCGATCTCGGCGTCGGCGGGGGAGACGATCTGTGAGCCGTGGTCGGCGCCGCCGAGGTACACCTTGTAGCCGTTGTCGTCCGGCGGGTTGTGCGACGCCGTCACCATGACGCCCGCGGCGGCGCCGAGGTGGCGCACCGCGAAGGCCAGCACCGGAGTGGGGAGCATCCGCGGAAGCAGCACCGCCCGCAGGCCGGCCCCCGCGAACAGTTCCGCCGAGTCGCGGGCGAACACGTCCGAATTGCGACGCCCGTCGTAGCCGATGACCACGAGTGGTGTCGTTCCCGGCGCCGCCTTCCCACGCAGGTAGGCGGCGAATCCCGCGGCGGCCTGAGACACGAGCACCCGGTTCATGCGGTTGCTGCCCGCGCCCAGCCGTCCTCGCAGTCCCGCCGTGCCGAACTGCAGGCGGGAACCGAAACGATCGGCGAGGTCGGCGGATGCCGCCTCGTCGCCGCTGGCCGCGGCATCCACGATGGCACTCAGCTCCGCGCGGGTGACCTCGTCGGGATCCTGCGCGAGCCAGGCGCGCGCCGCGTCGAGCACGGTCGTCCCCGCGGCATCCGCGCCGCTCACAGCTGCCCGATCACGCGAGCCAGCAGCGCGGAGATCACGGGCTCGGCGGCCTGGCCGGCCTCGATGACCTCGGCGTGGCTGAGCGGGGTCTTCTGGATGCCGGCGGCGAGGTTGGTGATGAGGGAGAAGCCCAACACCTCCATCCCGGCCTGACGCGCGGCGATCGCCTCGAGCGCCGTCGACATGCCGACGATGTGGCCGCCGATCGTCTTGGCCATCTGCACCTCCGCGGGGGTCTCGTAGTGCGGGCCGCGGAACTGGCAGTACACGCCTTCGTCGAGGGTCGGATCGACCGTGCGGGCGAGCTCTCGCAGGCGCGACGAATACAGATCGGTGAGGTCGATGAACGTCGCCCCCTCCAGCGGCGAGTCGGCTGTCAGGTTGATGTGGTCGCTGATGAGCACGGGCGTCCCGGGCGTCCACGTCTCCTTGATGCCGCCGGCTCCGTTGGTGAGCACCATCGTCGTCGCTCCGGTCGCGGCGGCCGTGCGGACGCTGTGGACGACCCGGCGGACGCCGTGTCCCTCGTAGTAGTGCGTGCGGGCGCCGATCACGAGCACGCGCTTTCCCTCGGGGGTGACGATGCTGCGGATCGATCCGACATGGCCGGCCAGTGCGGGCGCGCTGAAGCCGGTGACATCGGTCGCGGGAATCGTCGCGGTCGTCTCGCCGACGAGGTCGGCCGCCTTGCCCCAACCGCTGCCGAGCGTGAGCGCGATGTCGTGCCGTTCGACGCCGGTGAGGCGTGCGATGTCGCCGGCGGCGCGCGCGGCCACCTCGAACGGGTCGGCAGAAGGGTCGTCGAGCGGGTTGGTGTTCATGTCGGACATGTTCCCACTCTAGGAACCGCGGCTCCGGCGGGCCACTCGCCTCGTGCGCCGATCGCCGTCATCGCAGCGGCACGGGACGACGCCGGGGGCCTGAGAGAATGGAGCAATGTCCTCGAGCTTCGTCAACACCCAGTCGGTCGCCGTCCTCGGGGGCGGTCCCGGTGGGTACGAGGCGGCGCTCGCCGCCGCGCAGCTCGGTGCGGACGTCACCCTCGTCGAGCGCGCGGGGGTGGGCGGGGCGGCCGTCATCACCGACGTCGTCCCCTCCAAGAGCCTCATCGCCACCGCCGACGCCGCTGTCGCGATCTCGGAGGCCTCCGACCTCGGCGTGCAGTTCTTCGCAAAGGGGGAGAGCGGCGTCGCGCTCAAGCCCGAGGTCGCGATCAACCTCGCCGCCGTCAACAAGCGCCTGCTCTCGCTGGCTCGGCAGCAGTCCGATGACATGCGCGCGCAGCTGGTCGATGCCGGGGTGCGCATCATCTCGGGGCACGGGCGTCTGGACGGCCATCACGCGATCGTCGTGGCCACCGGCCCCGGCGGCACCGATTTCGATCGTGTCGAGGCCGACACCCTGGTCGTCGCCGTCGGCGCGTCGCCGCGCGAGCTTCCCACCGCGCGCCCGGACGGAGAGCGGATCCTCACGTGGACGCAGCTGTACGACATGAAGGCGCTTCCCGAGCACCTCATCGTCGTGGGCTCCGGGGTCACCGGTGCCGAGTTCGCCTCCGCCTACATGAACCTGGGGGCGAAGGTCACGCTGATCTCCAGTCGCGACCAGGTGCTGCCGGGTGAGGACGCCGACGCCGCCGCGGTTCTCGAGAAGGTCTTCACCCGCGGCGGAATGACGGTGCTGTCCACATCCCGTGCCGACGCGGTCGAACGCACCGCCGACGGCGTGGTCGTCTCGCTCTCCGACGGTCGCACCGTCGAAGGCAGCCACTGCCTGCTCGCCGTCGGCTCGATCCCGAACACCGCCGGCATCGGCCTCGAGGATGCCGGGGTGCAGCTGACGCCGTCCGGTCACATCCGCGTCAACCGTGTCGCGCGCACATCGGTGCCGAACATCTACGCGGCCGGCGACTGCACGACATTCGTTCCCTTGGCCTCGGTGGCCTCGATGCAGGGACGCACCGCGATCTTCCACGCGCTCGGCGACACCGTCATCCCGCTGGAGCGTCGCCGTATCACCGCGAACATCTTCACGGCGCCCGAGATCGCGACCGTCGGTCGTCAGGAGAAGGACCTCGAGACGGGGGCCATCAACGGCTACGTCTACAAGCTGCCGCTGGCGGCGAACGCCCGCGCGAAGATGATGGGCATCACCGACGGGTTCGTCAAGATCATCGCGCGCGAAGGCAGCGGCACCGTCATCGGCGGCGTCATCGTGGCCCCGCGGGCCTCCGAGCTCATCTACCCGATCGCCATCGCCGTCGAGCGGCGGCTGACGGTCGATCAGGTCTCGCGCGTGTTCGCCGTCTTCCCCTCGCTCAGCGCGTCGATCACGGACGCGACCCGCGCCATGCACCTCGTCAACCGCGACGACGACTTCTTCGGCTGAGCGGCGCTAGCGCTGCAGCTGCGCGGTCCAGACGCCCTCGCCGTCCGACGAGGTGGCCGTCACGGTGAACGACGTGAGGTTCTGCATCGCGGTGGGAATGGCGATGGGGGTGCGGAGCGCACCGCCCTGGCAGACGATGTCCTGCTGCGTTCCGACGGTCGAGCTTCCCGCAACGTAGGTGAGCGCGAACTCGGCGCGGGCGGCGCCGATGCAGCGCAGTTCCACCGCGCGGAATGCTGTCGCAGGGGAGAACTGGAGGGTCACGCCGCCCGCAGCCGCGGCCGTGATCGGGCCGGATGCGGCGGTGTCCGACGCCGCGCCGACGATCGAGGTCGACCATGCGCTCCACGCGGCGCGGTCGGCATCCGACGGACCGGTGCTGCAGCCGGCGAGGGCGAGGGCGACCAGACAGGCCGCTCCCGCCGCGCGGATCGGACGTGAGCGGGCCGGGCGCATGATCAGGAGATCGTGAGCAGCTGGTGGCCCGCGGACACGGTGGTGCCGGGGTCGGCGTTGATCGCGCCCACGACACCGTCCTTGTGCGCCGGGATCGGCTGCTCCATCTTCATGGCCTCCAGGACGACCACCAGATCGCCCTTGACGACCGACTGCCCTTCTTCGACCGCGACCTTGACGACCGTCGCCTGCATCGGAGACGTGACAGCGTCGCCGGACGCACCGCTGACCGAGGAGGCCGTGTGGGAGCGGCGCGAGGGCGGCGCCACGACCGGGCGACCGATCTTGGCCGGGGCCAGGGCGATGCGGTCCGGCAGGCTCACCTCGAGGCGCTTGCCCGACACCTCGACGACCACCGTGTGGCGCGGCTCCGCCTCGGCCGGGGCCTCGGCCTCGCCGTCCCACGGCGCGATGTCGTTGACGAACTCGGTCTCGATCCAGCGCGTGAAGACGCCGAAGTGGCCATCCTCCGCCGTGAACGCGGGGTCGCGCACGACCTTGCGGTGGAAGGGCAGGACGGTGGGCATGCCTGCGACCTCGAACTCGTCGAGTGCGCGCCGCGAGCGCTCCAGGGCCTCGGCACGATCACGTCCGGTGACGATGAGCTTGCCCAGCAGCGAGTCGAACGCGCCGGAGACGCTGTCGCCGGCGGTGACGCCGGAGTCCAGACGGATGCCGGGGCCGCCGAACGTCTTGAACTGGTGGATGCGCCCGGGCTGGGGGAGGAAGCCGCGACCCGGGTCTTCGCCGTTGATGCGGAACTCGATCGAGTGGCCGAGAGGCTCGGGGTCGTCGTAGTCGAGGGTGCCCCCCTCGGCCAGGCGGAACTGCTCGCGCACCAGGTCGATGCCCGTGACCTCCTCGGAGACGGGGTGCTCAACCTGCAGCCGCGTGTTCACCTCGAGGAAGGAGATGGTGCCATCGGCGCCGATGAGGAACTCGCACGTGCCCGCCCCGACGTAGCCGACCTCGCGGAGGATCGCCTTCGACGACGCGTAGAGCGTCTCCTTCTGCGCCGGGGTCAGGAACGGCGCCGGCGCCTCTTCGACGAGCTTCTGGTGGCGTCGCTGCAGTGAGCAGTCGCGCGTCGAGACGACGACGACGTTGCCCTCGGCATCCGCGAGGCACTGCGTCTCGACGTGGCGCGGCTTGTCGAGGTACTTCTCCACGAAGCACTCGCCGCGGCCGAAGGCGGCCACCGCCTCGCGAGTGGCCGATTCGAACATCTCGGCGACCTCGCCGAGTTCGCGGGCCACCTTGAGACCGCGTCCGCCGCCGCCGTAGGCGGCCTTGATGGCGATCGGCAGACCGACCTGCTCGGCGAAGGCGACGACCTCATCGGCGCCCGCGACCGGCCCGGGCGTCCCGGGAGCGAGCGGAGCTCCCACCTTCTCGGCGACGTGGCGGGCCGTGACCTTGTCACCGAGAGCTTCGATCGCCTCGGGCGACGGGCCGATCCAGATCATGCCGGCCGCGGTGACGGCGCGGGCGAACTCCGCGTTCTCCGCGAGGAAGCCGTAGCCGGGGTGCACCGCATCGGCGCCGGAGCGCCGGGCGACCGAGAGGATCTTCTCGATCGACAGGTACGTGTCGGCGCTGGTGGCGCCCTCGAGCGCGTACGCCTCGTCGGCGAGCTTGGCGTGCATGGCGTCGCGGTCCTGGTCGGCGTAGACCGCGACCGACGCCTTCCCCGAGTCGCGAGCGGCGCGGATCACTCGGACCGCGATCTCTCCCCGGTTCGCGACGAGCACTTTTGTGATCTGCGGGCGCGGGGACGTCAGGTCCAGTGAGCGTGGCATGGATGCCAGCCTACCCACGCAAGAGCGTGCTCCTTTGGATCACCCGCACAAGATCGTCGGCGATTCGTGTGCGAGAGCCTACGAAGTCGCGTCCTCCTTCTGCGTGCCGTCGCGGTGGGAGGGGGACGACGTCCACAGATCGGTCCAGACGACGCCGAGCGCCTTGCACAGTCGGCGCACCGTCGACAGGGACATGCCGACCACGGTCGACGGGTCGCCGTCGACGCGCTCGATGAACGGCCCGCCCAGGCTGTCGACCGTGAAGGCTCCGGCCACCTGCAACGGTTCGCCGGTTGCGACGTAGGCGGCGATCTCGGCATCCGAGACGTCGGAGACGAAGGTGACGGCGGCGGCGGCGACGGCGTGCTCCTCTCGCGGCGGCATCCCGGGCCGGACGCGGATGACGCTGTGGCCCGAGTGCAGCACACCCGTCCGGCCGCGCATCTGCTCCCACCGTGCCGTGGCGACCTCGGGCCGCAGCGGCTTGCCGAGCACGTCGCCGTCGATCTCGAACATCGAGTCGCCGCCCACGACGACGCCGTCGAAGTCGGGGATGTCGTTCACGAGGGATGCCGCGACGTCGGCGGCCTTGCGTCGCGCGAGCAGCAGGACGTGCTCGTCGGGAGGCAGGATGCGTGCCTCGCGTTCCTGGATCTCGTCGATGACCGCCTCCTCGTCGACGTCGGGCGCCCGCAGCAGCGGCTCGATGCCGGCCTGGCGCATGAGCATGAGTCGGGCGGGGGAGGTGGAGGCGAGGCACACGCGCATGCCGTCCAGCGTACGTTCCGTCGCGGACGAGGTCGGGGATCCGTGACAGCATCGAAGGATGCAACCCGGAGACCTCCTCGATCTCGACATCACCGACGTGGCCCATGGTGGCGTGTTCATCGCGCGGCACGAAGGGCGGGTCGTCTTCGTCTCCGACGCGATTCCGGGCGAGCGCGTCCGGGTGCGGTTGACCGAGACCGCGAAGTCCTCGTTCTGGCGCGGCGCCGTCGTCGAGGTCCTCGACGCCTCGCCGCATCGACGCCCGCACATCTGGGCGGCCGCCGACGTCCGCATCGACCCCGATCGCCGACCCGGGGGGGCCGACTTCGGCCACATCGAGCTGGGGCACCAGCGCGAGCTGAAACTCCAGGTGCTGCGCGCCGCCCTCGGACGCTTCGGCGGTCTCGAGCAGCCGTCGGCGACGATCAGCGGCGCGCGCGCTCTCCTGTCGGATCGAGGAGAGGTCATCGCCGAGGAGTCCGCCGACGCGACCGGGTGGCGCACCCGCGTCAGCCTCCACGTCGACGGCGACGGTCGGGTGGGCCCGTACGCGGCACGCAGCCACCGGGTGATCGAGGTGGACGAGCTCCCGCTCGCGACGGCCGAGATCCAGCGCGCGGCGCGCACGCTGTCGGCACCCCCGGGGCGGATCGATCTGGTGCAGCCCGCCGACGGGCGGGTGCGCATCGTGCCGCGCCCCGACGCAGCCGCCGCCGGGCGGGCCGGATCGGGTCGTCGTGGCGGCGGCCCGCGGCGCGGCGCGCCGCAACGCGCGGGCGTGGATGCCGCGGCGCACGAGATCATCACCGAACAGGTCGACGGGCGCTCCTTCCAGCTGGATGCCGGGGGGTTCTGGCAGGTGCACCGCCTCGCCGCACACTCCCTGACCGGCGCCGTCGTCGATGCGCTCACGGCCGCCGGCGGCGTCGATCCCGAGGCGCAGCACCTCGACCTCTACGGCGGGGTGGGGCTGTTCGCCGCGACGATCGGCACGCTCGGCGGCCCCGCCACGCGCGTCACCACGGTCGAGTCCGATCCGCGCGCGACCGAGCACGCCGGGGAGAATCTCGCCGCGTGGGTGGGAGCGCGCGCGGAGACCTCTCGCGCCGATCGTTTCCTCGCGCGCCTGCACGCTCAGGCGGGCGCCGTCGAGCGCGGGCGCCTCGGTCGCGGGGTCACTCTGCTCGATCCGCCGCGGGCGGGGGCAGGGCGTGAGGTCGTCGACGCGGTTGCGGCGCTCGCCCCGGCATCCATCGTCTATGTGGCGTGCGATCCGGTGGCTCTCGCTCGCGACATCGGCGCGTTCCGTGAGCGCGGCTATGGCGTTCGCCGCATCGAAGCGTTCGACCTCTTCCCGCACTCTCATCACGTGGAAGCCGTGGCGCTGCTGCAGCGCGAGCCGTGACGCGGCAAGCGCACGAACCTCACTCCTTCGTCGGATGTGGGCGTTCTCGCGTCGTCGTTAGGCTGACGTCATGACCCGCGTCGCCCTCATCGATGACCACGAGTCCGTGCGCCTCGGGCTCGAGGCGGCGTGCGCGCGAGCCGTGACCAAGCAGGTCGTCTTCTCAGGCAGCAGCGTGCGCGCCTATCTGGAGTGGCGTCAGCGGTCGGGGGCGGCGCCGGTCGACATCGTGGTGCTCGACCTCACCCTCGGCGACGGCACCACGGTCACCGAGAACGTCAGCAGCATCGTCGCCGACGGCTCGCCGGTGCTCATCCACAGTGTCGCCGATCGCCCCGCCGCCGTCCGCGAGGCTCTGGCGGCCGGAGCGGCCGGTGTGATCAGCAAGGCCTCGCGCATCGACGACGTCATCGCCGCCATCCGCACGGTGGCGCGCGGCGAAGCCCTGGACAACGTCGAATGGGCCAGTGCCGTCGACGGCGACCGCGCTTTCGCCGATGCACAGCTGTCCAACCGCGAGCGCGACGTCCTGCGACTGTATGCCGCCGGCCTGCCGTTGAAGGCGGTCGCCGACCGGCTCGGCATCGCCTATTCCACGGCGAAGGAGAACATCACGCGCGTGCGCACGAAGTACGTCGAGGTCGGTCGTCCCGCCCCCACGAAGGTCGATCTGCTCCGCCGTGCGATGGAGGACGGTCTCATGCCCGGCCACGCCGGAGCGACCCGCGGTGACGACTGAGCCCCTGCCGATCGCCGTCGACCCGGCGGTTCGCCGTCCCCTGGGCGACATCGCCGCGGGTGCGGAGCGGTTCACGCAGGCGCGGGTCGAGCGGATCATCCGCACGGTCGTCGCCCTGGGGTGCGCGGTGCTGGGCACGCAGGCCTTCCTCAACGCGCTGGGCTCGCGCCAGGAGGCGCCACCGACGCATCTGCCGCTTCTGCTGGCCGTCTTCATCCCGCTCGCGATGATGGTCGCGGCATCCGTCGCCGGGGTCGGTGTTCGCACCGCGGCAGGAATCTTCGCCGTCGTCTTCCCGATCGTCCTGCTGTGCTGGCCGCTCGTCACCCACGCACGCGCGGATGCCGCGGACGGCGCCCCCTGGATCTGGTACCTGCTGAACGTGGGCACCTCTGCGGCCGTGCTGGCCTTCGGACTTCCCCTGCAGATCGCGTGGGCGGCGGTCATCCCGATCCTGTACGCGATCGCCCGGCTGACCCAACTCGGTGGCGCCCCCGCGGACGTCGTCGATGTCGTGCGCGATGCGGTGTTCGCCGCGATCCTCGCGGCGGTGGTGATCACCCTGGGGCGTCTGCTGCGGGGTGTGGCGGTCGGCATCGATCAGGCGCGCAGCGAGGCCGTCGCCTCCTACGCCGTCGCCGCCGCCCACAATGCCGCCGAGACCGAGCGGGTCGCCGTCGCCGCGCTCATGCACGACAGCGTGCTGGCGGCGCTGATCGCGGCCGAGCGGGCGCACACCCCGCGGGAGGAGGCGCTGGCGGCCGCGATGGCGAGAGAGGCCTTGACGCGGTTGGCAAACACCGACCAGGACGCGGGCGAGGGGCCCGACGAGCCGGTCGCCGTGGCGGCGATTGCGGCCGCCCTTCGCCGGGTGGTGGCCGATCTCGATGCGGACGCGCCCGTCGCCGCCGACATCGCCGCGGCCGCTCCGCTCGTTCCGGGGCGCGTCGCGCGAGCCGTCGTGCTGGCCGCCACGCAGGCCGTCTCCAACGCCATCGTCCATGCGCACGGAGAAGGCCTGCGCGTGGCTCTGCGAGCCGACGGCCAGCGCCTGCGCGTGCAGGTGGCCGATCGCGGTCCCGGCTTCGATCCGGCGAGCATCCCCGATGATCGCCTGGGAATTCGTGGGTCCATCGTGGCGCGCATGGCGGCCGTCGGCGGCCGCGCGCGCGTGCGCACGGCGGCGGACGGGACTCACGTCGTCCTGGACTGGGAGTTCTCGCGATGAACTTCCGTGTGCACGCCACCCTGTCGGCGCTGGCGATCGCCTTCACGACGTATCTCGCGATCGGCGGTCTCGTCTGGACGGTCGCGCCGCAGATGCCGCTCGTTCTGGTGTGCGCGGTGGCGCTGTATCTGGCGACGACGTGGATCTGCGTGTTCTGGAATTCGGGTGCTCTGCCCACGCGGCGCGATCCCATCACCGGCGACCTCGGGCGCAGCTCGGTCCTGCCCGCCTGGGCTGCGGTGCTCGCGCTCGCCGCCGCGGTGCTGGTGCCCAACGCGACGTGGCTCGCCGTCCAGGCCGACGCGCGTAGCGCGGATGTCGGGACCTGGAGCCTGGGTGCGATCGGTGCGCTCCTGACGATCGTGATGGTGCGCCGCCGCCCGTGGATCGCGTGGAGCGGGGTCGTCGTCCTCGCGGCCGAAGCGGCGTTCTGGATCGGTCCGGCCGCAGCCCTGGCGCTCGGCGTGGTCGGCGCGGTGCTGTGGGTGGGGGTTGCGCAGCTGCTGACGTGGCTCGTCGATCGCGCTGCCCGCGATACCGCGGAGCTCACCGCTCTGCAGCGGGCGGCCTCGGAATGGCTCGCGAGTCAAGAGGGGATGCGGCGCGAACGTCGCACGCAGGTGCAGCGTGCCCTCGCGCTGGCCGGGCCGGTGCTCACGCGCACGATCGAGGCTGCGGGGCGTCTGAGCGAGGATGAACGTCGCGCGGCACGCATCGCCGAAGAAGCGTTGCGCGACGAGCTGCGCGGCTCTGCCCTGCTCGACGCGGAGGTGCGAGCGGCGCTCGCAGCGGCGCGGGAACGGGGGACGACGGTGTCGGTGCTGGACGAAGGAGGCCTCGACGGCCTGTCGCCGGCGGAGCGAGCGGCGGTGCGATCGCGTCTGGCGGCGGTGCTGGCCGAGGCCGACTCCGACCGTGTCTACGTGCGTGCCGCGACCCACGAGGACGTGGCCGTCACGGTCGTCGGTCGCTCGGCCGCGGATGACGGCGAAGACGAGGTCGACCTGTGGAGCGAGATTCCCCGGCGGCCCTGAGCCCTGACGCGGCCCTGAATGGCCCTGACGCGGCCCTGAATGCACCCGGCCGGTGGTTCCGGCGACGCCGCGAGCCGCAGAACGCCACGAGGACGTGACGAAGAGAACGCGAGGAAGAGGAGGCGAGGGGCGGCGAAGCCGCCCGCCCCTCGCCATGCGAGTGGTTACCCGAAAACCGACTCGCGAAGGGTCGTTCCGCTCATGAAGCGGGCCGACCGAACGCAGAAGCGTTCCAGCGATATCGATTCTTCCCGGTGGAGAAAGCTGTGTCTGTAGGTATTTTGGGGGACAAGCGATCGGAGGCGGATTCAGCCCGCGAACCGTCCCCAGGCGACGTCGCGCCGCAGGGGCGCACGCAGGCCGCGCGCCGAGACCTCCCAGGCCGACCGCAACGGCGCATCCTCGACGACGGCGTCCGCAGCCTCGCGCTCGTAGGCCTCGGTCACCACGGCGATCACGGCGGCGAGCTCTTCCGCGGTGGGGTTTCCGCGACGGATGTCGATGTGCACGGCATCCGCACCGGCCATATCCGCGTCCGACGCGGGCATCGCGGGCGTGCTCATAGCGGGATGTTACCGTGCTTCTTCGGGGGCAGGCTGGCCCGCTTCCCGCGCAGCGACCGCAGCGCCTTCGCGACGGCCACGCGGGTCTGCGCGGGCTCGATGATCCCGTCCAGCTCGCCGCGCTCGGCTGCCAGGAAGGGCGACGCGACGTTGTAGGTGTACTCGTTCGCGAGGCGCTGACGAACGGCGGCCACGTCTTCGCCGGCTTCCTCCGCCTTGCGGATCTCGCCGCGGTAGAGGATGTTGACGGCACCCTGTCCGCCCATCACGGCGATCTCCGCCGTCGGCCAGGCGAGGTTGACGTCGGCGCCCAGCTGCTTGGAGCCCATGACGATGTAGGCGCCGCCGTACGCCTTGCGCAGGATCACGGTGACCAACGGCACGGTCGCCTCGGCGTAGGCGTACAGCAGCTTCGCACCGCGGCGGATCACGCCGGTCCACTCCTGGTCGGTGCCGGGAAGGTAGCCGGGCACGTCGACGAGGGTCAGGATCGGGATGGAGAACGCGTCGCAGAAGCGCACGAAGCGACTGGCCTTCTCGCCGGCTTCGATGTTGAGGGTGCCGGCCATCTGCGACGGCTGGTTCGCGATGATGCCGACCGTGCGGCCCTCGACGCGGCCGAGGCCGATGACGATGTTCGGCGCGAACAGCGGCTGCACCTCGAGGAAGTCGCCGCCGTCGACGATGTGCGAGATCACCTGGTGGATGTCGTACGGCTGGTTGGGGGAGTCGGGGACGACCGCGTTGAGGGTGCGGTCGGCGTCGGTGGTCTCCCACTCGAAGCCGTTCTCGTAGACCGGGATCTCCGCCATGTTGTTGTCGGGCAGGAAGCCCACCATCGAGCGGACGTAGTCGATCGCGTCGTCCTCGTCCTCGGCGAGGTAGTGCGCGACTCCGGAGCGCGTGTTGTGGGTGTACGCGCCGCCGAGCTCCTCCATGCCGACGTCCTCGCCGGTGACCGTCTTGATGACGTCGGGACCGGTGACGAACATCTGACTGGTCTTGTCGACCATGACCACGAAGTCGGTGAGGGCGGGGGAGTACACGGCGCCGCCGGCGGCGGGCCCCATGATGATCGAGATCTGCGGGATCACACCGGAGGCGGCGGTGTTGAGGCGGAAGATCTCGCCGTACTTGCCGAGAGCGACCACGCCCTCCTGGATGCGGGCGCCACCGGAGTCGAGGATGCCGATGATCGGCATGCCGCCGCGCAGGGCGTACTCCATGATCTTGATGATCTTGTCGCCCGCGACCTCGCCCAGCGATCCGCCGAAGGTGGTGAAGTCCTGCGCGTAGACGGCGATCGTGCGGCCGTGGATGGTCCCCACGCCCGTCACGACCGAGTCGCCGTACGGACGCGACCGGTCCATTCCGAAGGCGGTCGTGCGGTGACGCACGTATTCGTCGAACTCCACGAAGGTGCCGGGGTCCACGAGCAGCTCGATGCGCTCGCGGGCGGTCATCTTGCCCTTCGCGTGCTGCTTCTCCTGGGCGCGCACCTCCGCGTCGAGGACCGCCTCCTGATAGCGGGCCCGCAGGTCGGCGATCTTGCCGGCGGTGGTGGACAGGTCGGGCTGCGGGGACGTCACTGGCTGCACGGAAGGCTCTGACTGCTGAGGCACGCCTTCCACCCTAGCGACCGGGTCCACGACTCTGTTGGGGGACGCTCACAACGAGACGGGGATTCGGTTGTGGGATGCCGCGCCATCGCACACCGCCGCGGTGCGCTCGCCGCGCGTAGGGTGGCGCTATGTCGATTCCCACCGAGGGCTATCCCCTGACCGCCGCGGTCTCGCCGCGGGTGCACGTCATCGAGAGCGTCGACTCGACGAATGCGAAGCTCCTCCGTGACGTCGAGGGCGCCCCCGACGCCCACCCGCATCTGTCCATGCTCGTGACGCGTGATCAGCGCGCCGGACGTGGACGTCTCGACCGCACCTGGGTCACACCTCCGGGCTCTGCGGTCGCGATCTCGGTGGTGCTGCGCGTCGGCGCGGTCGCCGTGCACGATCGGGGCTGGATTCCCCTCGTCGCCGGAGCGGCGATGGTCGACGCGGTCGCCGCGCAGCTGCCCGGGAACGCCGTCGCGCTGAAGTGGCCGAACGACGTGCTCGTCGATGGTCGCAAGATCTGCGGCATCCTCGCCGAGGTCCTGCCCGCCGATCCGCATACCGTCGTTCTCGGCGCCGGGGTGAACACGGCGATGACGGAGGCGGACCTGCCCGTGCCGACGGCGACCTCTTTCGCGGTCTCGGGTGTCGACGTCGACGAAGACCGTCTGCTCGCCGACTACGTCAGCGGCCTGCGGGACCTGATCGCGGAATTGGCGGTCCGCGGAGGCGACGCCGTCGCGCCGACGGTCGCCGAGCGGTGCGCGACGATCGGGACTCAGGTGAGTGTGACCGTGCCGGAGGGAACGGCGCTCGTGGGACGCGCGCTCCGCCTGGATCCCGATGGCCGGCTGGTGGTCGCCATCGTCGACGGTGCCGAGCGCATCGTCGGTGCGGGTGACGTCGTGCACGTACGCTGAGCGCCGGGCCCGGGTGCCGCCCAACGGCGTGATCGCGTGACGACGGCCCGGTCATGCGCGGTTTCGCCCGGCCACCGGGCACAATGATCTCGTGACCTCGCCCACCGCCTACCCCGGGCGTCCCGCTGCGCCGGCGCCGGGTGCGCCGGCGCCGGAGCGCCGCGTCGCGCGCGTGCGGGCGCACGCGCGCGGTCTGTTTTGGTCGGCGCTGGTGCTGATCGCCGTGGCCGGGGCCACGGGCTACTTCACGGGAAATCTGCCGGAGCCACTGCAGGACTGGATGCTGTGGGCCGCCGCAGGCCTCGTCGTCGCGCTGCTGGTCGTGATCCCCTACGTCCGATGGTGGACGCACACCTACACCGTGACGACGCGCCGCGTCGTCGAGCAGTCGGGCGTCTTCGGCCGTCGACGCCGGGAAGTGCTGCACGCCCGCGGGTACACCATCGAGGAGCGTCGCGGTCCGCTGCAGCGGCTGTGGGGCGCCGGCACGCTCGTGCTGTCGAACGGTGTCGATGAGCCGCTGCGTATGGTCAACGTCCCCGCGGCGCGCCTGCTGCACGAGGCCCTGTCCGATCAGGTGGAAGTCAGCCAGATCCTCGCGCATCGCGACGGGCACTGGGACGGCGCCACCGCCCCGCTCATCGGCGACCCGCCGCCGCTGCCGCGCTGATCGCGATCCTGACGGCCGGGCGAGATCGACGCTGGGCGCACGCCGCGGTGCGCGTGCCCCGCGAACTGAGAAGATGGATGCGACGAAAAGGAGCACCATGGCACTCACCCTCGGCATCGTGGGCGGCGGGCAGCTCGCCCGGATGATGATCGCTCCGGCGGTGGAGCTCGGCGTCCGCGTGCGCGTGCTCGCCGAAGAAGAGGGGATGTCCGCCGCGCTCGCGGCGACCGCCGTCGGCGACTACCGCGACCTCGACACCGTCCGCGCATTCGCTCGCGACGTCGACGTCGTCACCTTCGACCACGAACACGTCCCGCAGGACGTGCTGCGGGCGCTGGTGGCCAACGGCATCCGCGTGCACCCCGGTCCCGACGCGCTCCAGTTCGCCCAGGACAAGCTCGCGATGCGAGCGCGCCTGGCCGAGCTCGGCATGCCGCAGCCGGAATGGGCGGCCGTCACGGACGCCGCCGAGCTGCAGAGCTTCCTCGACGCCAACGGCGGGCGCGTGGTCGTCAAGACGCCGCGAGGCGGTTACGACGGCAAGGGGGTGCGGGTCGTCAGCGATCCCGCCGAGGTCGCCGACTGGTTCGACGGTGGCGCGCTGCTGGCCGAAGAGCTCGTCGACTTCTCGCGCGAACTGGCGCAGCAGGTCGCGCGCCGTCCCTCCGGTGAGCTGCGCGCGTATCCCGTCGTCGAGACGGTGCAGCGCGGCGGCGTGTGCGCCGAGGTGGTCGCACCGGCGCCGCACGGCGGCGCCCGGCTCACGGAGGTCGCGGCCTCGATCGGCACGAGCATCGCGGAAGGGCTGGGTGTGACCGGGATGCTGGCCGTCGAGCTGTTCGAGACCACGGACGAGCGTCTGCTGGTCAACGAACTCGCCATGCGGCCACACAACAGCGGCCACTGGAGTCAGGACGGTGCCGTCACCGGACAGTTCGAGCAGCACGTGCGCGCGGTGCTCGACCTGCCGCTGGGTGACCCGACGGCGCGCCAGCCCTGGGCGGTCATGGTGAACATCCTCGGCGGACCCGAGACCGATTCGCTGGAGAGCCGCTTTCCGGCCGTGCTCGCCGCGCACCCCGCGGTGAAGGTGCACACCTACGGCAAGGCGCCGCGGCCCGGGCGCAAGGTCGGCCACGTCAACGCCTTCGGCGACGACGTGGATGCCGTCGTGTACGAGGCACGCGCCGCGGCCGCGTTCTTCGCCGACTGACCTCCTCGCCCGCCGCGGGCGTTCCGAACTGCACGGGGCGCCGGATGCCACGGGCCGGAGCGCCGTGCACGGCGGGCGGGATGCGTGGCGTTGCGGGGTTCTTCCAGCGTGCCGTCCTAGCCTGGTCGGGTGACTCGCGCTCTGCATTCCTCGGCATCCCCTCTCGTCGGCGTCGTGATGGGATCGGACTCCGACTGGCGCGTCATGAGCGATGCCTCTCAGGTGCTCAGCGAGTTCACGATCGAGCACGAAGTCGAAGTCGTCTCCGCTCATCGCACGCCCGACAAGCTGCTGCGATACGGGCGTGAGGCTCGGGAGCGTGGCCTGCGTGTGATCATCGCGGGTGCGGGTGGTGCGGCTCATCTGCCGGGCATGCTCGCGTCGGTCACCGCATTGCCGGTGATCGGTGTGCCGGTGCAGCTGGCGACGCTCGAGGGGCTCGACTCGCTGCTCAGCATCGTGCAGATGCCGGCGGGGATTCCCGTGGCGACCGTGTCGATCAACGGTGCCAAGAACGCCGGTCTGCTGGCGGCGCGGATCCTCGGTGCGTCCGACGCCCGGATCGCCGACCGTGTCGAGCACTACGCGCGCACCCTCGAGGCGCAGGTCGAGGAGAAGAATCTGCGCCTGAAGGAGTCACTGTGAGCACGGCCGCACCGCCGCGCTCGCCGCGGGCCGCCGCCGAGCCGGTGATCGTCGGCGAGCAGCCGATGCGTCGACCCGACACACGGTCGCCGCGCGTGATGACCCGCCGCGCCTGGTGGCTGCTGGCCCTGAACTTCCTGGTTCCCGGCTCGGCGCAGGTCCTAGCAGGAAGCCGGCGCCTCGGCCGGGTGGGGCTGACGGCGACGCTGATCATGTGGGTGGGCGTGGTCGTCGCGGCCGTAGCGGCTCTGGTGTGGCCGACGCTGCTGTTCACGCTCGGCACCAACGCGGCCGCACTGCTGGCCGTCCAGCTGGTGCTCCTGGCCTACGCCGTGCTGTGGGTCGTGCTGACGATCGACACCCTCCGTCTGATCCGCCTCGTGAATCTGCGAGCGGGAGCGAGGCCGCTGGTGGCGACGCTCGCCATCGTCGGGCTCCTCGTCGGCAGCGGCGGCGCTGTCTACGCCGCCCAGCAGCTGCTGGCGCCCGCGCGCGAGGCGATCGCGTCGATCTTCACGAACAACGCGCCGCCCGTTCCGCCGTCCAACGGCTACTACAACTTCCTCCTGCTCGGAGCCGACAGCGGACTGGGCCGGGACTCCATGCGGTTCGACAGCATCTCCGTGGTGTCGGTAAACGCCGAGACCGGCGCGGTGCACATCACCGGCATCCCGCGCGATCTCGCGTACGCGCCGTTCGCCGACGGTCCCATGCACGATCGGTACCCCGACGGTTTCGAGGGGCATCCCTCGCCGACGTGCGGGTGGGGGCCGGGCATCAATCAGCTGATGAACGCGGTGGAGATCTGCCAGCCCGACGAGGGCAAGGACATCTACCCGGATGCCGCGGCGAACAGCTCCACGCCGGCCGTCGAGGCCACGAAGGATGCCGCGGAAGGCATTCTCGGCATCCAGATCCCGTACTACGTCTTCGTCGACATGAAGGGCTTCGCCGACATCGTCGACGCGCTCGGCGGCGTGGACATCACCGTGCAGGAGCGGCTGCCGAAGGGGGGCGGACCCACCTACGAGGGGGAGCCCGCCGAGGACTGGGCGATTGGGTGGATCGAGGCGGGGCCGCAGCACATGGACGGCGACACGGCGCAGTGGTACGCCCGATCGCGGTACACGACGAGCGACTGGGACCGGATGCGGCGGCAGCGTGAGTTGCAGCAGGCGATCCTCGCGCAGGCGAACCCGGCGAACGTGTTGAGCCGTTTCCAGGCGGTCGCCGCGGCGGGTTCGGACCTCGTCAAGACCGACATCCCGGACTCGATGCTCGGATTCCTCGTGCAGTTGGGCGTGAAGGCCAAGGAGCAGCCGGTGCAGACCCTCGAGCTCACCCCCGAGGGCGCCGGCATCGACACCGACAACCCGACCCCCGACCAGTACGCGCACGTGCGCGACCTCATCCAGCAGGCGCTCTATCCGCCGTCTCCGTCTCCGACGAGCGAAGGCTGAGGCATGGTCGCGACTCTGCGCGTGGTGCTCGACCAGCTCGTCGCGCCGACCGACCCCGACCTCGCTCTCGCATCGCGCGAGACGGGGCGTGCCCTCGTCGCGACCACGCCCGGTGGGTGCGAGGTGGCGGCGATCGTTCCCTCGGCGCCCGATGCCGCGGGCGATCTCGAGGGGGCGGTGCCCGGACTCGCCGACGTCACGCGCGCCCCGCTGGCAAGGCGTGAGCTCGCCGCCTCGTGGCAGCTCGGGCTGGCACCGGGGATCGGCGGGGGAATGATCCACTCGCCGACTGCGCTCGCGCCGCTGGTCAAGCACGATCGCGTCCACGACAACGACCAGACCGTCGTGACGATGTGGGATCTTTCGGCCTGGGAGCGGGCGGGAGAGATGCCGCGGACGGCCGTCACGTGGCACCGGGCGATGCTCAAGCGCGCCCTGAAGCACGCGGATGCCGTCGTGGTGCCGAGCCACGCGATGGCGCACCATCTCGCGGAGATCGCGCCCTTCGGCGACCGGATCCGCGTGATCGCGGGAGCCGCGCCGGCCGGCTTCGCCGTTCCCACCGACGAGGTCGGGCGGCGGCGGGCGCTCGATGTGCCCGATGGGTGTCTCGTCGTGCCGGGGTCGTCGGCGGCCTCCGCGGGGCTGTCCACCGCTTTCGCGGCCATCGCCGCGGCGGGAGCGGACCTGCCGGTCGTGGTGATCGGTGCGTCCGAGGGGGACGAGCCGGCCGTTGCTGAGCTGGCGGCGGCATCCGGACTTGCAGAAGGGCGTGTGCATGTGCGCGGCGCCCTGGAGGACGCGGATCGCGCGGCCGTTCTGGGCGGGGCGGTGGCGTTGCTGGCTCCGTCGACGCTGAGCGGTTTTCCGTGGCGGGTCGTGGAGGCGTTGGCCGTCGGTGTTCCCGTCATCGCCGCGGACTCCGAAACGCATCGCGAGGTCGTCTGGGACGGGGGAGTGCTGGCGCCGGCGTCGGAGGACGGTGCGTTCGCGGACGCGCTCGCCGGTCTGCTCGGCTCAGCCGCGGCGGTCGAGCGGCAGGCCGTGCTGGCCGCGGATCGCGGCCGGGCCTTCTCGTGGATGAGTGCCGCCGAGCGGATCTGGCAGCTGCACGCCGACCTGTGAGGACGCGTGATCGGGGCGTGTCTTCGGCGTGTCTGGCCTGCCCCGGTGGTATCAGCACGTCACATCAGTAACAATGGTCACGTGCGTACCCGAGTCCGGTCCCCCCGCCCTGATCGGCACTCACAGCGAGGGATGCTCGCCGGAGCCGTCGCTGCGACAGCGGCGCTGATCGGGTCGCTCGTGCTCGCGGCTCCCGCCGCCGCCGTGCCGACGGCCGCTCCCGCCGCGGTCGAGACTGGAATCGTCCAGGCCGCCGCCGTAGCCGGATTCAATCCGGAGAACATCATCTCCGACGCGCTCTTCTACGACGGTAACGCCATGTCGTCGGCGGAAATCCAGGCCTTCCTCGATGCGAAGATCGGCAGCTGCAGCAACGGCAAGTGCCTGAACGTCCTCAACGTCAGTATTTCCTCGAGGGACGCTTGGTATTCGGCGGTGACGGGCGATCTCGTCTGCTCCTCACTCCAGGGCGGCACCATGCGCACATCCGAACTGATCTACCGCGTTCAGGTCGCATGTGGGATCTCCGCGAAGGCGATTCTCGTCACGCTACAGAAGGAGCAGGGGCTGACAACGAGCAGCGCACCGTCCGACTGGAACCTGCAGGCGGCGATGGGCGCGTCGTGTCCCGATACGTCGCCGTGTGATCCCGCCTACTCCGGCGTGGGCCCTCAGATCGTACAGGGCGTGCGTCAACTCAAGATCTACAAGGCGGGACGCTTCGGCAAGCAACCGGGCGTCAACTTCATCGGGTACAGCCCGAACGCCGCATGTGGCGGGACGAACCTCAACATCCAGAACTACGCCACCGCGGCACTGTACAACTACACGCCTTACCAGCCCAACGCCGCCTCTCTTGCCGCCGGTTGGGGGCTCGGTGACGGCTGCTCGAGCTACGGAAACCGCAACTTTTTCAACTACTACACGAGTTGGTTCGGGTCTACGCAGTTCGCCGACGGCGGGTTGTACAACGTCGGAGCCGACATCTATCTGATGACCGCGGGCAAGCGCTACCACGTGACGGCAGCGGACTGGCCGGCCTACCAAGCGGCCTTCGGGAACCCCTCGCCGGTCTCCGCGTCGCTGCTCAACGGCGCGACCACGGATGCCGGCGACGCGACGCGGTACCTGCGCAACAACTCCACCCTGGTCGTCGCCTACCTCGACGGCGGGACGACGCATCGCTTCTCCAGCTGCACGCTGGTGTCGGCCTGGGGCGGCGCCTGCGGCTCCGGCCTGACCAACGTCGGCCCCGAGGTGTTCAGCAGGCTCGGCGCGGGAAGCGAGATGACGACGTTCGCTCGACTGACCGCGGGCGGACGCATCCACGCGATCTCGGGCACCTCCCTCGTGCCGTATTTCGACGCGCGCGCCCTGAAGGAGGGCGCCGGGGTCACCGATCCCTACGCCGCCGTCATGTCGGCCGCGACCGTGCGCACGTACAAGATCGACCGTCTGCGCTTCGCGACGGGGCAGCTCGTGCGCATGCGGGGCGACGAACGTGTCTGGGCCGTCGCGGACGGCGGGCGTCTGCTCTACGTGCCGTCCTTCGGCGTGACGTCGGACATCGGGTTGAACGGTGCCGTCGTCGAGGTCTCGTCCGACGACCTTGCCGGATTCACGCAGTCGGGGACGCTCTCGGCCGTCGTCGCCTGCGGAGGCAAGACCTACCTCGCCGCATCGGGGACGTTGTATCCGTTCTCCGACGCTTCCGGGTTCTCGGCTTCGGACCTCGGATCCGCCGTGTGCGGCACGCTGAAGCTGTCGACCGATGCGCCGCAGAAGATCTTCGCGCAGGCATCGGGAACCGCGGAGGTCTACGTTCTCGAAGGCGGCGTGCGCCGCCACGTCACCTCCCGCCAGAAGCTGTCCGAGTTGGCCGGCTCCGCGTCGCCCCGCGTCCTCACCGTCTCGTCGGCGTCCCTCACCCCGATCCCGATCGGGCCGGCATACCTCTCGGTGGCGGCCGGGGTCCCGATCCAGGGCGTCGGCGAGGCCCCCGTGTGGCTTCCCATCGGCAGTGGCGGACTGCTGCACGTTCCCTCCTTCGGGGTCACCGAAGACCTCGGCATCCCGCGCTCGTCGGTGACGTCCGTACCGGCATCCGTGGTCGCCTCCCTGCCGAAGGCGGGCACGCTCTCGCCGATCGTCTCGTGCGGCGGGGCCGTGTACCTGGCCGCGTCCGGGACGCTGTACCGGTTCTCCAATGCCGCCGGCTTCACCGCATCCGATCTCGGTCCGGCGGTCTGCGGAGTGCTGACGCTCTCCCCGGATGCGCCTCAGCGGATCTTCGCGCGCGTGTCGGGAACGGCGGAGGTCTACCTCCTGGAGAACGGCAGCCGCGCGCACGTCACCTCGATGGCCAAGCTCGTCGAGCTGGCGGGGACGTCGTCGCCGCGCGTGCTGAACGTGACGGCCGGCACCCTCGCGCAGTTCCCGCTGGGCGATCCGCAGGTGTCGGTGACGGTGGGGACCCCGATCCAGGCGACCGGTGAGGCGCCGGTGTGGCTGCCCATCGAGGGCGCACGCATCCTCCACGTCCCGTCCTTCGGCGTGACCGAAGACCTGGGGATCGCCCGGTCATCGGTGGTCAGCGTCCCGGCCGCGGTCGTGGCCTCCTTCACGCAGGCGGGCACCCTGTCTCCGATCGTCCGCTGCGGCGGCACCGTCTACGTGGCGGCGTCGGGCACGCTGTTCGCCTTCGCGGATGCGACCGGATTCACTCCGTCCGATCTCGGAGCGGGGGCCTGCGCGAAGCTGACCCTCTCGGCGGACGCGCCGCAGGCCGTGTTCGTTCGCGTGTCGGGCACCGCGGAGGTCTACGTCCTCCAGGGCGGCGAACGGCGTCACGTGACGTCGATGTCGGCGCTCGTGCGTCTGGCCGGCACGGCCTCGCCGCGTGTCCTCACGGTGACGTCCGGGAGCCTCGCGCAGTTGCCCCTCGGCGCGAACGTGACCTGACCCGTCAGGGCCGCCCGCTCGCGTGCCCCAGGTACGCTCCCAGGCTGTCCTCGAACGCCGCGGGAGCCCATCCCGCCGCCGCGATCTTCGACAGATCCAGGACGCTGTTGCGCGGCCGAGGCGCGACGGGAGCCGTCGCGGCGGCGAAGTAATCGTCGGTGGTGACTCCCGTCACGCGTGCCGGATCGTGACCGGTGAGCTCGAAGACCCGCCGGGCGATGCCGGCCCAGGTGGTGGGTTCCCCGCCGCCGGTGAGGTTGTACGTGCCGTATTCCGCGCCGGTGGTGAGGAGGTGCTGGATGCCGGCGGCGATGTCCGCGGTGAACGTGAGACGGCCGGTCTGGTCGCTCACCACCTTCGGGTCGACGCCGCGCGCGGCGAGCGCGGCCATCGTGCGCACGAAGTTGTTGCCGTCGCCGATGACCCAGCTGGTGCGGACGATGTAGTGGCGCGGCACGCCGGACACGATCTGATCGCCTGCCGCCTTGGTCTGTCCGTACACGCCCAGGGGGCAGACGGCGTCGTCCTCGGTGTACGGGCGATCGAGCGTGCCGTCGAAGACGTAGTCGCTGGAGACGTGGACGAGTGTGATGTCGTTCGCGGCCGCCACGCGGGCGAGGGCGGCGACGGCGGTCGCGTTGGCCGCCCATGCGTCGCGGCGCCCTTCCTCGGTCTCGGCGAGATCGACCTTGGTGTACGCGGCGGCGTTGATGATGACGCCGTAGTCCCGCCAGCGGCGCGCGCGGTCGAGGCCGGGCGCGGTGATGTCGAGGGAGCTGCGGTCGGTGTACTCGACGTGGGCGGCGTCGCCGTACTGGGCGCGCAGGGCCGTGCCGAGCTGCCCGTTCGACCCGATGACGAGGATCTTCTTCGGTGGGATGGGCGTCACGTCCGCGAGGCGGGGGTGGTTCTTGTCCTTCTCGCTGATCTCGACCTCGTCCAGCGGGATCGGCCAGTCGATCGCGGCGGTCTCGTCGGCGAGGTTGAGGAACGAGTACTCCGCGCTCGGCGACCAGTGATCGTTCACGAGGTACGTGTACGCGGTGTCCGCTTCGAGGGTTTGGTAGGAGTTGCCGACGCCGCGGGGGACGAAGATCGCTTTCGACGGGTCCAGCTCTGTCGTGTACACGGCCCCGAAGGTGGGGCCTTCGCGCAGGTCCACCCAGGCGCCGAAGATGCGTCCGGTCGCGACCGACACCCACTTGTCCCACGGTTCGGCGTGGATGCCGCGGGTGGTGCCGACAGCATCGTTGAAGGAGATGTTGTTCTGCACGGGGCCGAAATCGGGCAGGCCGAGTGCGGTCATCTTCTCCCGCTGCCAGTTCTCCTTGAACCAGCCGCGCGCATCCCCATGCACCGGCAGATCGAACACCACCAGCCCCGGGATCGGGGTTTCGGTGACCGCAAGGTTCTTCCCGTACTCGGTCACCGCGTCACTGCCCCTTCGACGCGTAGAACGCTTCGACGCCGTCCTTCGCCGGCGCCCACCATGCTTCGTTCCGCTGGTACCAGTCGATCGTCGCGGCAAGACCCGCCTCGAAATCCCGGTACTGCGGAGCCCAGCCGAGCTCGGTGCGCAGCTTCGTCGAATCGATCGCGTACCTGAGGTCGTGGCCGGCACGGTCGGTCACGTGGTCGTAGGCGTCGGCGGGCTGACCCATGAGGGTGAGGATCAGTTCGACGACGGTCTTGTTGTCCTTCTCCCCATCCGCACCGATCAGGTACGTCTCGCCGATGACACCCTTGTCGAGGATCGTGAGCACGGCGGAGGAGTGGTCGTCGGCGTGGATCCAGTCGCGCACGTTCTCACCCTTGCCGTACAGCTTCGGACGGATGCCGCGGATCACGTTCGTGATCTGGCGCGGGATGAACTTCTCGACGTGCTGGTACGGGCCGTAGTTGTTCGAGCAGTTGCTGATGGTCGCCTGCACGCCGAAGGAGCGCACCCAGGCGCGCACGAGGAGGTCGGAACCCGCCTTCGTCGACGAGTACGGCGACGAGGGGTTGTAGGGGGTGTTCTCCGTGAACCGTTCCGGATCATCCAGCTCGAGGTCCCCGTACACCTCATCGGTCGAGATGTGATGCATACGCGTCCCGTGCTTACGCGCGGCCTCCAGCAGCGTGTACGTGCCGATGATGTTGGTGTCCAGGAACGGACGTGGATCGTTCAGGCTGTTGTCGTTGTGCGATTCCGCGGCGTAATGCACCACCGCATCCGCCCCGGCGAACAGCTCGTCGACCAGCGCCGCATCGGCGATGTCGCCCTCGACGAACGCGAGCCGGTCCTCCGGGAGCCCGTCCAGCGAGGTCCGGTTTCCGGCGTACGTCAGCTTGTCGAGCACGGTGACGTGGTCGTCGGTGTGCGCGATGACGTGGTGGACGAAGTTGGAGCCGATGAAGCCGGCGCCGCCGGTGACGAGGAGCTTTCGCATCAGGTCAGAATACCGGGGCGAACCCGGGGGAACCGTGTACGTCGCACCCGCCGAGCGCACCGCGCGCCGTCTGCGGGGCTAGCGTGCGTGCAGGGCGCCGCTGAGTCGCAGAGCCCATCGGACCAGGCGGCTCCGATGCAGGGCAGTGATCTCGTCGCGTCGTTCCTGCTCGGCTCGGCGGCTCTCGTCCCGTTCCTCGCGCAACCTCGCGACGAGCTCGTCCAGCTCCGCGACGTGGGTGTTCTCGAAGGCGAGACGGTCCAGGGCCTCGCGCCGTTCCCGTTCGAGACCCAGGACACGGCGATCGACCGGCACCATGCGCATCGCCACCTCTCGCTCGAGGTCGATCGTCTCGGGAGAGAAGAGTTCATCGGGCTCCGGGGAGGGCGTCGCGTCGGCGATCCGGCGGTCCTCGATGAACCACCCCTCCCGGATCCCCTCCGCGAGCGCGTCGGCGGAAGGGTGCCGAGCGATGTACGAGGCGAGCAGAAGCCCGTCCTGCAGACGGCGGTAGTCCCTCATGCCGTGGTGGTTGATGCTCGGGCGCAGGTGCGGAGACGCCTCGTAGGCGCGCCCGGCGTTGCTCACCTTGCGCTCGAACTGGGCCCACGAGCGCCAGGGGAAGTGATACACGCGCAGGCCGCGGCCGGGTTCCAGATCGCCCGCCGGCGGCACGTCGACGAAGTGATTGCCCTGCGCGACGGTGACGTCCTCGCGGGGGACGAAGGCCACGTCGGGTGTCGCGTGCGCGTGGATGCCGAGGGCCTGCATGACCTCGTCGGGGCGCTCATCGCGGTACAGCAGTCGCTGCAGGCCGCTGCCGGCGACCGCCGGCGCCCCCGTCATGTCGATGACGGGCACCTCGAAGGCGCCGATCGCCGGGTCGATCAGCGCGAGCTCCTCGGCGACGGTGCGCGATGCATCCTGCGCGCACACCCAGAACTCGTCGGCGTCCGCGTTGAGGACCCACTGTGCACCGCGGCGGGCCGCTTCGCGCGACATCGCGGTCACGACCTCGTGTTGCTGCTTGAGATGACGCGGGTCGTGCGCGAGCTCGATCCGACCGGCGCGAGCGAACTCCTCCAGGATCTCGGTCGTCCCGTCGACCGATCCGTTGTCGGTGACGAGGAAGAGATCGATTCCCTGCGCCAGGTGGTGCTCGATCATCGCACCGACGATGTCCGCTTCATCGCGGACCATCATTGTCATCGCAATCATTCTGGATCTCTCGGGATAGAGGGGGTCGCTGTCCTCCTACTCTATGGGCGCGCTCTGGATGGGCGCGCTCTGGATGGTCGCGCTCCCCGTGGGCGCGCTCCCGGGCTCCGGGCGCGGATGCCGCCGTCAACGGGCATCCAGTCTTCTCACGCGGACCGCCCGTACACTCGAAGCTGCTGTCTGTCCGGCAGTCTCGAACAGAAGCAGGTGACATGCTCAAGCGGATCACTCGGCGCGCCGTGCGCCTGGTCGCGGATAACCTCGAAACCGTCTCGTCGAAGGTCGGCGCCCTCGCCACCCTCGTCCGTCTGGGGCCCCGTGCCTTCGCCGCGCACCGCCGGAGCCTGCGCGCGTACGTCGCACCGCGCGGAGCGACCTACGCGAACGGAGTGACGACCTCGTTGACCCCCGCGCGGGCGGAGTATTGGCGTCGTTCGAGGTGGAAGCCGACGGTCATCGTCGTCCACGGCCCGGCGGGACCCGGACTGGCGAAGTGGCTCACGGACACGCATCGCGCGCTGCGTTCCCACTTCCTGCTGTCGCCGGAGACGGCCGCGGGGCTGACCGTCGTCCCGCCCGGCGTCGACGTCTCCGGGCGATCGGGGGCTCCGGAGATCGAGCTGGCGGCCATCCTCGACTGGATGCACCGCGAGCACCGGCGATGGGACCTCGTCCTCATCGACGCGCGCGAGGGGCTGCTCTCGGTGCCGACGATCTCGCAGCTCCAGCATGCGGCGCACGAGTACCACCGCGATGGGGAGGTGGGCTTCGTCACACCGGCGTTCTCGTCGCCGGCGGGGCTCGCCGCCGGCTACGAGGTCGACCGGCGCGAGGGTGACGTCCTCCCGCGCTGGACCGGCCCGGCCGACCAGGGAAGCGGTGCCATCCCGCGGTACGTGCTGACGGCCGCCGCGCACGGCTTCTACGCGACGTCGGCGGCCATCGACCGCGTCGACATTGCGGGGCGGCACTTGCGCGGACTCGACCTCGACGCACAGGTCGGCATCCTCGTGCGTCGAGGCTGGTCCGGCAACATCCGCACCCTCTGCCTGTCGTCCACGGCGGTCGAGGTGCGCACGGTGCCCGAACTCACGCTGGTGGGGGAGTCCCGCCGGTGGATCCTCCACCGCGAGGTCCGCGGCGAGGACGGACGCCTGCGCGTGATCTTCGTGCTCAACGCGACGAGCATCAGCGGCGGCATCCGCATCGTCTTCGAGCTGGCCAACGGACTGGCCGACCGCGGGTTCGACGTGGAGATCTGGTCCCTCCAGGAGCACCCGGAGTGGTTCGATCTGCGCGTGCGCGTCGCGACCTACCGCTCTTACGACGACCTCCTGCTGTCGCTGCGCAACGAGGATGCGATCAAGGTCGCGACCTGGTGGGAGACCGCGGACATCGTCTGGTTGGCGACGGCCAACCACGGCGTTCCGGTCTACCTGGTCCAGGAGTTCGAGACCTGGTTCTACCCGGACGATCCGGTGGCACGGGCGGCGGTCGTCGCCTCCTACCGACGCGAGATGATCGCCGTCACCGAGGCGACCTATCAGCGTGGGGAGCTCGCCGAGGTCGGCGTCACCGCGACGCTCATCCGCAACGGCTACGACCCCTCGGTCTTCCGCGAACTGCCCGGGTGGCTCCGCGAGAGCGACACCGTGGTCGCGCTGGGACGCTCCTTCTTCCAGAAGAACTTCGCGATGACGGCGCGTGCCTGGCGCTCCCTCCCCGCCCCACGCCCGACCCTCCTCCTGTTCGGCACCGAGCCCGACGTGCTCGTCGACGAGGGTGTCGAGTACGTCGAGCGCCCCAGCGACGTCGAGGTCAACGAGCTCTACAACAGCGCGGCCGTCTTCGTGCAGACGTCGCGGCACGAGGGCTTCTGCCTGCCCATCCTGGAGGCCATGGCGGCCGGAACGCCCGTGGTGACCACGGACTCGCACGGCAACCGGGACTTCTGCATCGACGGGGTCAACTGCGTCATGGTCCCGCAGGACGACGATCGCGCCCTGGCGGAGGCGTTGCGCGCGCTGCTCGCGGACCCCGACGAGCGTGCGCGGCTGGCAAGGGCCGGGCTGGAGACCGCGCAGCGGTATCGGTGGCCGCTGGTGCTCGACGACGTCGCCGACTTCTACCAGCGGGTCGCCGAGGCGGCCTCAGCGGGCGAGCCGTTTGCGGAGTGACCGGTAGAGCGCGCCCAGCGGCGAGCGGGAGACCAGCTCCCGCAGGGCGCTGCGCGGCGCCGCTGCCGGCGGCGTGGCGGTGACCTCCGCGAGGGTCCGCTGCGGCAGCCGCGTCTGCCAATGGGCCACGGCGTCGATCAGGTCGGAGGTCGTCGACTCCCAACGCCACGTCTCGCGGATGGGGGCGATGTTGGCGCGGATCTGCGCCCGTCGCTGCGGGTCGGTGAGCCGGAGGATCGCGGCTCGTGTCTGCTCGACGTCGCCGTAGCCCACGACCTCGCCCAGGTCGAGCTGATCGATGTAGTCGGCGAACCAGTCGCCTTCGGTGACCAGGCTGGGCAGCGACGCCCAGAAGTGGTCGAGGATGCGGGTGCGGAAGGCGTATCGCGTCTCGAAAGACTCCTTGTGCGCAGAGACCGCGACATCCGCATCGAGCAGGTACCCGGCGCGTTCCGCGGCCGGCACCCAGCCGTCGATGAAGTGCACGCCGTCGTCGAGCACGCCCAGCTCGGCGGCCAGGGTCATGGCCCGCTCGACGTTGCGGGGACGGCCGACGAGAGGGTTCGGATGGGTCGTGCCGTAGAAGACGAGCCGCACCTCGGGATGCTCCTCTCGGACCGCGGCGACGGCCCGGATCGGCGTCTCGGCGTCGAACCAGTCCCAGATGCCGCCGGCCCACAAGAGGATGAGGTCGTCCTCGGCGATCGCGCCCTGCCCGCGCAGCGGGTGCGTCGTCGCGGCGGGTTCGCCGCGCTCCATGCCGAACGGCACGAGGCCGACGATCTCGCCCACGTCGCGACCGTCGAGATTGCTGGGGAGCAGTCCGCCCGACGCCAGCATGTAGCCGATCCAGAAGTCGCGCTGACGCTCGTTCGAGGTGACGAAGTAGCTGCCGGCGGTCATGCAGAGGCGGAAGAAGGAGAGAACGTTGCGGAAGACGTCGTCCATCTGGGGCTGGGTGTCGAAGCCGCCGATGCGGTCGGATCCGATGGCCTCCGCCGGGAGCGCGTTGTAGAGGTCGAAGACGAATCGGCAGCCGGCGGCGACGCCGCGCCGCACGACGTTCTCGTCGGTGATCTGGCAGAAGGCGACGTCGCTGGCCTCCACGAGGGGCACGAGGGCATCGGGGTGGTCGTAGGAGACGATCGCGAACGGTTCGTCCGCGAGGGCGCTGAGCTCGCTCTCCGGCGTGCCGACGGCGAGGGTCACGTCGGCGACGCGCGCGAGCTCCCGCGCGATCGAGACGACGCGGATGCCGGGGCCCGCCATCTGCGTGCCGACGACGTCGGCCGCCACCACCACCATCCGTGGCCGTGCGGGCGTCTCGCGTGCGATGGGTACCATGGAAAACTCCGAAATCATCGAAAAAGAACGCGCCGCCTTATGCCTGACATCCTCAAGAGGATCGCACGTCGTGCCGTCGACGCTCTTCCCCGCAGCGCTCAGGAGCGTGTACGGGAGAAGTGGGCCCGGCGATCCTATTCTCTCAACACGGCGGGCGCCGAGCCCAATCCCGGCATGCGGTCCTGGTTCGACGCGCACGGCCGTCCGGTCAGCATCGTCATCCCCAGCTACAACGACCTCCCGCTGCTGCGCGAGGCGCTGCGCAGCATCGAGGAGACCTGCGCGCACGTCGAGTACGAGGTCATCATCGTCGACGACTTCATCGATGCGGAGGTGTCGGCGCAGCTGATGACGCTGGAGAGCGACACGGTGCGCGTGGTGCTGAAGGACCGACGGCGAGGCTTCGCGGGCACGGTGAACGTCGGCATCGAGCTCGCCCGGCACGACATCGTCCTGCTCAACAGCGACATCGTGGCGCAGCCGGGATGGCTCGAGGCGCTGCAGTACAGCGCGTACGAGATCGATCCGCACATCGGGATGGTCAGCCCGAAGCTCGTCTACCCGACCGGTCGCATCCAGTACGCCGGCACCTACTACGCGAGGCTTCTCGCGCCCCAGTGGTTCGGGCACCTCCACGTCGGCGCACCGGCGATGAAGCCGACGGCGAACGTCCCGGGCTACAACCGGTCGATCTCGGGCGCCTGCGTCTACATCACGCGCGACGCGTACGAGCGGGTCGGGCTCCTGGACGACGAGTACTGGCTGGGGTTCGAGGACGTCGACCTGGGGTTGCGTGCGTGGGCGCGCGGGGTGCGGTGCTACTACCAGCCGGCGGCCATGCTCATCCACCACGAGTCGGCGTCGCGCGGGTACAGTCAGGGTCCGCGTGAGCTGGCGTCGATGCGCAGGTTCTGGCGCCGCTGGCAGGCGGACTTCCTGGCGCGGGAGATGTCCGACGAGGCTCCCGTCACGTTCTTGGTGGGCGACGCCACGGAACCCATGTGGCGACGGTATGTGGACGGCCTCGCCGAGCACATCCGAGCGGAAGGCCGGCAGTCGCGGGTGATCGACGTGTCGGAGGATCCCGACGAGGACCTCCTGCGCGACCTCGCGGCGACGCCCGGCGTCGTGGTGGTCTGCGACTGGCGTGCGGCGACCACGGGGTGGCTGGCGGGGACGGCGGGATCCCTGCCGATCTACCTGCTCCCCTCGATCGAGAGCATCGCCTACCCGCACGACCCGGCACGCCAGGCCTCGATCATCGCCGGATACCGGCCAGAGTTCGACTACGTCGCACCCAACCGCTGGACCGCGGCGCAGCTCCAGGCCGAGGCGGCCTGGGAGGTGCGCCGCCGCATCGCTCCCGCGGTCGCCCCCGCCGACCTGGCCGACGCGTCGGACGATCTCATCGTGACCCTCGGCGCCGACCCGGCGACGCGCGCCGCGGTGGATGCGATCGGCCGCGCGACCCATCTGCCGGCCGGGGTCCACATCGACGATGTCCGGGCATTGCGGCCCCGCGCCGTGGTCGATCTGCGGGCACACTCCTCGAGCCTCGAGCCCTTCGCCGGGATGTCGATCGGAGCGGCCTACCTCGCCCCTCAGGACGCGCGGCTCAGTCACGAGGTGCTCGACGGGTACAACGCCCTCACCCATCGTCCCGGCGACCTCGCCCAGCTCGCGTCGTCGCTGCGCGATGTCCTGGCGGACGACGACATCTGGCGCGAACTGCGCGCGAACGGGCACGATTCCGCGGCGCGAGCGGCGCGGGCTGCCCGGCGCGGATTCGTCGAAGCGGTGCGATCGTATTCGACGAGCCCCGTCTGATCCACCACAATGGGGGACATGCGTGGCATCATTCTCGCCGGCGGCACGGGATCGCGGCTCCACCCGATCACTCTCGGCATCTCGAAGCAACTCGTGCCGGTCTATGACAAGCCGATGATCTACTACCCGCTCTCGACGCTGATCCTTGCGGGCATCCGCGACATCCTCATCATCACGACGCCGCAGGACGCCGGGCAGTTCCAGCGCCTTCTCGGCGACGGATCGCGCTTCGGCGTCTCCATCACCTACACGGCCCAGCCGAGCCCCGACGGTCTGGCGCAGGCGTTCATCCTCGGAGAGGAGCACATCGGCTCCGAGTCGGTGGCTCTCGTGCTCGGCGACAACATCTTCTACGGCCCGGGCATGGGAACGCGACTGCGCCAGTACAGCGAGCTGACCGGCGGGGTCGTCTTCGGGTACTGGGTGGACGACCCGACCGCGTACGGGGTGGTCGAGTTCGACGCCGAAGGCAACGTGGTCTCTCTCGAGGAGAAGCCCGTCGCGCCGAAGAGCAACTATGCGGTGCCCGGACTGTACTTCTACGACAACGACGTGATCGAGATCGCGAAGGGCCTCGCTCCGTCGCCGCGCGGCGAGCTGGAGATCACCGACGTGAACAAGGCGTACCTCGAACGGGAGGCCCTGCGCGTCGAGCTGCTGCCGCGCGGCACCGCGTGGCTCGACACGGGCACCTTCGACTCCCTCAGCGAAGCCACCGATTTCATCCGCACCGTCGAGAAGCGTCAGGGGCTGTCCATCGGGTCGCCCGAAGAGGTCGCCTGGCGGATGGGGTTCCTCTCCGACGACGAGCTGCGCGAGCGGGCCGAGCCTCTCGTCAAGAGCGGCTACGGCGCCTATCTGCTGAAGGTGCTCGAGCAGGGAGCGCGCTGAGCCCCGGTGTCTGCCGACACGCGTGACCCCCTGACCGCGACACCGGCGCCGCGCCGCGCCGTCGTGTACGCGACGGCCTGCCGCAAGGGGCGCGTCCACGACTACGCGCTGTACGCGCTGGAACGGCTGAGACACGAGGCGGAGATCCTCGTGGTCGTGCTGGACGGGGCCTCCGACGACCTCTCGCGGGCACGGGTGGCCGCCGTCGCCGATGAGGTGGTGCTCTGCGACGACCCCACGGCGACCGCGTCCGCCTTCGCGGACGGGATCGCGCGCGTGGGGGATCGGCTGGACGACGTCGACGAGCTCGTGCTGACCGACGATTCGTGGTTCGGCCCGGTGACGCCCCTCGCGGACGTGTTCGCGCGGATGGCATCGCGCCCGGCCGATTACTGGACGATGACCGACGTGGATCGAGCCCCCCGCGACCTCGAGGGCGTCCGCCCGCCGGAATGGATCGTCCTGCGTCCGGCGGTGCTGTCCTCGCCGTTCTGGCGGCGGCGGGCGGGCGTGCCGGGCGTCGACGGGGTGTCGGCGACCGCGGCCTGGGCGGACGAGCTCCGTGCCGCCGGCTTCTCGGGCGATGTCGCCTTTCCGTCGGCCCGGCGCCGGGCCGACGGCGAGCAGGAGGGCGTCGTGTTCTCTCCCGCGGCTCGTCTCGCGGCGGGCTGTCCGCTCCTGGCGCGGTCGGTGTTCGGCGCGCCGCCGGAGGACCTGGCGCGCCACGGGGTGATCGGGCGTGAGCTGCTCGTCCAGGCGGCGCGTGCCGGTTACCCGGTCGATCTCGTGTGGCCCGCGCTGGTCACGAGCGTCGCCCCCCGGGTCCTGTCCACCAATGCGGCGCTGTTCGAGGTCCTCGGGCACGGCGGAGAGGGGTACGACGCGACGCGGCCGATGCGCATCCTGGTGGCCATGCACGTGTACTACCCCGACAGGGCCCCCGAGCTGATGGCGTACGCCCAGCGCCTGCCGGCCGGGTTCGACGTCATCGTGACGACACCCGACGAGGAGCGGGCGGGTCGCATCCGTCAGGTGCTGGGAGTCACCGAGGGCGCGGCGCAGGTCGAGGTGCGCGTCGTCGACTCCAACGACGGTCGTGACCAGAGCGCCTTCCTGATCGGATGCCGTGAGGAGCTCCGGGCAGACCGCTACGACCTGGTCGTCAAGCTGCACTCCAAGGCGTCGCCCCAGGACGATCCCGGTGTCGCGCGGCACTTCCGCGATCAGCTGCTCGAGAACCTCCTGCCGTCGCGCGGCTACGCCGCGGAGCTCGTCGCACTCTTCCAGCGCGAGAGGACGCTCGGCATCGTCCACCCCCCGATGGTCCACCTCGGCTACCCGACGATGGGTCATGCGTGGTGGGCGAACCGTGACGGCGCGGCACGCCTCTGCGCCACGCTCGGCATCGACGTGCCCCTGGACGAGGGGTCCCCGATCGCCCCGTACGGGTCGATGTTCGTCGCACGCCCGGACGCACTGCGTCCGCTCGTGGACCATGCCTGGCACTACGCCGATTTCGGCGGGGCCGAGGCGTACGTCGACGGCGGGCTGGCGCACGTGCTGGAGCGGCTGCCCGTCCTGGCGGCCGCGGAGCGCGGCTACCATGCACGCGCCGTCGCGACGCCGGCATACACGGCGATCAGTCACACCGCGATCGAGTACCGCCTGGACGCGCTCTCGTCGTCGCTGCCGCCGGACGGCGGCGAGGCGATCGCCTACCTGCGGTCGGTCGGCCCCGTGGGCTCGGGACGCTGGCGCGACTTCGCCCGCATGTACCTCCGACGGCATCACCCGCGCGCGGCCGCTCGGCTGCGCCGCTGGGGGATGCCGGTCTGACGCCGTCGCCGCCGCGACCCCGGGCGATCGGTGTCCGGAGCGCGACGGCGGCTCGCGTAGAATCTCAAGGATGTCTCAGTCCTCGGATTCTGCGACCGCGCGATACGACCGCCTGGAGCGGACTCCGATGCGGACGATCGGCGCGGCCTCCGGTTTCGGCCTCCGGCGCACGTGGTTGTCGCTACGCGACCTGCTCGGGCACCGCGAGATGCTGGGCCTGCTGGTGCGCCGTGACCTGAAGTCGCGCTACAAAGACTCCACGCTCGGCTTCTTCTGGTCGCTGGCGCGCCCGCTGCTGCAGCTGGCGATCTACTTCATCGTGGTGGGCCAGTTCCTGCAGGCGGCGCGCGGGATCCCCGATTTCGCCGTGTACATCTTCGCCGGACTCACGGCGATCGGTCTGTTCACCGAGATCACGGTGGGCGCCACGGGCTCGATCCTGGGCAACTCGGGCCTCGTGAAGAAGGTCTACGTGCCGCGCGAGGTGTTCCCGCTCGCAAGCGTGGGATCGGCGCTGTTCAACTTCGGCATCCAGCTCGTGGTGCTGATCGTCGCGACCTTCGTCATCGGCAAGCCGCCGGTGCACCTCCAGCTGCTCTACTTCTTCCCCGCGCTGGCCTTGATCGTGGTGTTCGGCACCGCCCTCGGGCTGCTGTTCAGCGCCCTGAACGTGTACCTGCGAGACGTGCAGTACCTGGTCGAGCTGGGCACGATGCTGCTGTTCTGGGCGAGCCCGGTCGTCTACAGCTGGCAGATGGTGAGCTCGAGCATCCATTCGCCGCTCCTGCTGGATGTCTACACCAGCAACCCGCTGACTCTCGCGGTCATCGGCTTCCAGCACGCCTTCTGGGTCGCGGGGGACGGCGTCCCTCAGCCCGACGGCCTCCTGCTGCGCATGGCGATCGCGCTGGTGGTCGGGCTGGCCCTGCTCTTCGTCAGCCACCGCGTGTTCCTGCGGTTGCAGGGCAACTTCGCCCAGGAGATGTGAACAAGATGTCGTCAGTCGTCGATACGCCCGTCGTGGTCCGGGTTGCCGAGGTGTCCAAACGCTTCACGGTCCGCAAGGACTCGTCGATCAAGGAGCGCATCGTCACGCTCGGTCGGGCGGGACGGCGTCACCGCGAGGACTTCTGGGCGCTGCGCGATGTCAGTCTCGACATCCACGCCGGGACGACGATCGGTCTCATCGGGCACAACGGTTCGGGCAAGAGCACGCTGCTCAAGGTCATCGGCGGGATCATCGACCCGACGGCGGGCGAGGTGAGCCAGCGGGGACGTCTGGCGGCGCTGCTCGAGCTCGGCGCGGGCTTCCACCCCGATCTGACCGGTAGGGAGAACGTCTACCTCAACGCGTCGGTGCTCGGCCTCAGCAGGGAGGAGACGGACGAGAAGTTCGACGACATCGTCCAGTTCTCCGGCATCGCCGACTTCATCGACACCCAGGTGAAGTTCTACTCGTCCGGCATGTACGTGCGGCTCGCGTTCGCGGTGGCGGTGCACACCGATCCCGACATCCTCCTCGTCGACGAGGTGCTCGCCGTCGGCGACGAGGCCTTCCAGCGCAAGTGCCTCGACAAGATCCGCAGCTTCCAGGAGCAGGGGCGGACCATCATCATCGTCAGCCATTCCCTCGGGCAGATCACGGAGCTGTGCGATCGAGCGGTGCTGCTGAACCGTGGCGAGATCGTCTACGACGGCGACCCGCCGGGTGCCGTGGCCGCGTTCCGCGACATCCTCGAGACCCGCCGCCTCGCGGAGCGCAGCGAGACGGAGGAGCCGGCGACGCCGGAGGGCGTCGTCGTCGGCACCCAGGCCGTCGTCGTGGGTGCGGCCCCCGGCAGCCCGCTGCGATTCGGCGGCGACCTGGAGATCACCGCACACGTGCGTTCGACCGATCGGCTCGAGGACTGGCTGTGCGCCATCCAGATCGACAACACCCTCGGTCAGAAGGTGATGGGCACCGACACGCGCCGGTTGGGCATGGAGCTGCCCCCGCTGCGGGGCGACGCCTCGGTGACCTTCGTCCTGAAGGGGACCACCTTCGGCGAGGGCAAGTACTTCGTCAACACGTCTTTCATGGACTCCGCCAGCCGGCACATCCACGATCTGCCCCAGGCGGCGAGTTTCGACGCGGAACCCTACGCGCGCACCACTGGTGTGCTCCGTGTCGACGACGCGGCCGTGCAGGTGCGATTCAACGCCGACGAGCAGTGATCGCGGCGGCGCGCGCCGCCGCGATCAGCGTGCGGGCGCGCGCATCGAAGGAGTGCCGTTCGCGGACCCGCCGGGTCAGGGCGAGCCGCTCCGACTCCGACGGCCAGCCTTCGCCGCGCAGCAGCGCCTCGAGCTCTTGCCTCGTCGTGTACGACTGAACCAGCCCTCCGAAGACCTCCTCGGCCCCGGGCACGCGGTCGGAGATGATCCGCGCGCCGACGAATGCGGCGTCGAACAGGCGGTTCGAGACGAACCCGTGGGCGCGCATGTCCTCCCAGTGATCGTTGAGCACGATGCCGGCGCTCCGATAGGCGGCCGGCACCCGGGCGAACTCGAGGTGGTCGGCGCGGATATAGAAGGAGTCGACGAACTCCTCCCAGTTGTGCCCGTAGATCGCGACCTTCGCTCCGGCCGCGATCGCATCCCGGATCACCGGCCTTTCCACTCCGCGGGTCGTGCCGACGAACACGACCTCTTCGCGCAGGTCGGGATCGGGCGGTCCGGGCTGGAACCGGCGCGGCGACGACGCCTGGAGGAGGGGCTCGGCCCCCCAGCTCGCGCTGCGCGCATAGGAGTCGCTGGCGACGAAGACGCGGTCCCAGGGGAGGGCGATCTCCTCGTCCGCGACGTCGTCCGGGTGGCTGATGACCCACAGCAGGTTGATCGACGCGGGCTCCGGGGCGATACGGTGGAGGCCGCGGAGCACGAGGGTGACGTCGGCGGGTGCCTGCGCGGGTGCGCCGAGGCGGTCGATGCGCACGTTCTGCCCCGCGGCGCTCAGCGCCTCGGCCAGATCGGCGGCGAACGCCATGTCGCCCCAGCGTGCGGCGCTTGCGTCGTCGGGAGCGCTGATCTTGATGGCCCAGGTCATGGTCCCCGCCTCGAAGCGCCGGAGGCGTGCCGTCCGGGCGCGCCACCGCTGCACCGTGCCGACCGGGTCGGTGACGAGGCGTCTCGCGCGACCGGCGAAGCTCGACGCGCGGGATCGGGCCGGGGGACCGTCCGTACTCATCCCCCGATGATAAGGCGGTCGCTCGCGGCATCCGCCCAGGGTGCGCGTTGATAATGTGGAGGTCTTGGGTCCGGCGGGTCGAGCCGATCGGCGGGGAGGGATCGGCGTGAGTGCACCGGAGTCACGCATCGACGCGGCGCGCCGCGCGGTGACGGATGTCCGCGAGAGGTGGAGCGCCTGGTGCGCGCCCACGCCCGTGGGCCTGCCCGCGACCCATCTCCTGATCGGCGGGCTGGCCATCCTGGCGGTGGTGTTCCTCGCCCTCGTCGCGACATCCATCAACGGGACGTCCTCCGGCGCATTCTTCCCGATGGTGTCCTCGGGCAGCGACCCCGCCCTGCTGTTCGGACACCCCAACACGATCCGCACCGACGAGTGGAACGTCCAGACGGTGTGGGCGATCGCCCAGGTCGAGCAGGGCCTGCCCGCGATCAACGGCACGTTCCCCGGCGGCATGGACACGAGCCTGCCGCAGGACCTGCCGCGGGTCGACTGGAGCGTCGTCTTCCGCCCGCACCTGTGGGGATTCCTCGTGTTCGACGTCGGGCACGCGCAGGCGTGGAAGTGGTGGCTGCCGGTCTTCGGTGTCGCTGCGGCCGCATATGCCTTCGTCCTGACGGTGCTCCCGCGGCGTCCCCTCACCGCGCTGAGCGTCGCGGTCGCCTTCGCGGCCAGCCCGTTCTTCGCCTGGTGGCTGCTGCAGACCACGCTGTGGCCCGTCGCGTGGGGGCTGCTGGTGCTCACCGCCGCCTTCTGGGTGACGAGATCGCGCACGCGGCGGAGCCTGTGGACCTTCGGGATCCTCATCGGGTACCTGACGGTGGTGGTCGCGATGGGGATCTACGTCCCCTTCATCATCCCCGTCGCGCTCGTCGTGGCGGCGGTGGTCGTCGGTGTCGCGATCGAGGCCGCGCCCCGGATCGGCTGGGCCTCCGTGCTGCGCCGCCTCGGGGTCGTCCTCGGTGCGGGCGTCGCCGCGGCGGGCGTGCTCGTCGTCTGGCTTCTCACGCGCTGGGGGACCGTCTCCGCCTTCCTCTCCACGGCCTACCCGGGCGAACGGCTCGAGCAGACCGGCCACGGCGCGAACCCGGAGGCGGTCGCCGCACTGTTCGGCTCCTCCTTCACCAATGCGCTGCGCCGGGCGGGGCGCTTCATCGACCCGAACGCGTCGGAGTCGGCGACCTTCTTCCTGCCCGGCCTTTTCCTGGGCGTGGTCGTGCTCTGGCTCGTCGTCCGCGAGCGACGGAAGGGTCGGTCCACGCCGTGGGCGCTCCTGCTCGGCTACGTCGCGTTGCTGGTGCTGCTCGCGTTCGCCTTCATCCCCGGCTGGGATGCCGTCGCCCACCTGCTCCTACTCGATCGCACCACGCTGGGGCGGATCAGGATCGGGCTGGGGTTCGGCTCGCTCGTCGTCCTCGTCCTGCTGATGGCGCGGGTGACGCCGGCCGCGCGCCCCGGCTGGGTCGTCTCGGCGATCGGCCCCGCCGTGTTCCTCCTGTCGCAGGTCGGGATCGCCGTCGCCGTGGGCCTGCGCGCCCCCGACCTCCTCGCCGCCGCGGGCGTGTGGTGGGCGTATGCCGCGGTCGGCGCGATCGTGATCCTGGCGGTGGCCCGGGGGTGGCGGACGATCGCCGCCGCGGGGATGCTCGTGCTCTCCGTCGTCGCGTCGTACAACATCAACCCCCTCTATCTGGGCGTGTTCGATCTGCGCACGACCGCGCCGGCGCAGGCCATCGAGGAGCTCGACGACGCACACGCCGGCACCTGGGTCGGCGTCGGGGGCAAGGTCGTGACGGCTCTTCTGCTGGAGAGCGGCGCCACCGCGTTCAACGGGTTCCAGGGCGCACCGGGGCGAGAGATGTGGGACGCCATCGATCCCTCGGGCAGCTACGAGTACCAGTGGAACCGCCTCGCCGGCGTGTCGTGGGTGCCGGGCGACGGGGAGCCCGTGGTGAGCAACCCCTACCCCGACCAGATCGAGGTCACCTTCGACGCCTGCTCCACCTTCGCGCAGGAGCACGTCACCTATGTCCTCTCGGATGCCGCGTCCGACGAGTCGAGCGCATGCCTCACGGCGGTGCGTTCCTTCGATCTTCCCGACGGTGCTCTGACCATCTCGAAGGTGGTGCCGCGGCCCTGACGGCGATCAGCGCCCGGCGGCGTACGCCAGGAGTCCGCGGGCACCGTGGAGGTCGCCGGCGCGCAGGGCGGGCAGGAGCTGCGTCGCGGCGTTGATGCGGCTGGACAGATGCCGACGCGCGGCCCGCGCCGCGCGGTGCCATCCCTCGTCGTCGAACGTCTCGGCCTCGCTGAGGAAGAACGCGCGCTCCTCCCGGAAGCGCGTTCCGTCGACGGCTTGCCACGAGGACACGCTGCCGCGGTGGCGGCGGTAGTGGAAGACGACATCGTCGTCGAGGACAAGAGTGCGCCCCACCCGGCAGACGTCGAGCGCCAGCGCGAGGTCCTGCACGATCTGGTAGCCGGGGCGGAACCCCATCCCGCGGACCGTCGGTCCGTGCCACGCCAGCGCAGGGAAGTTCATCCAGTTGCCGCGGGTGATGCTGACCGCCAGCTCTTCGCCGCCGAGCACCCGCGGGCGCGGGCCCCGCGGGCGGTAGAAGGCCTTCGCCGTGTCGACGATCGTGCGCGCCGGGGCGCCGTCGGCGTCGATGACGTCGGTTCCCGGGTGGATGATGCCGGCGTCGGGGAACTGTGCGGTGAGCTCGGCCACGCGGCGGACGTAGTTCGGCTGCATGAGGTCGTCGCAGCCGAACACGCTGACCCAGGTCGCCGTCGACAGATCGAGGCATTCCTGGAACGTGCGGTTGATGCCCTGGTTCACCTCGTGGCGCCGGTACTCCACGCGGGGATCCGAGATCTGGCGCGCCCAGGCCCCCGGAGCGGGGTCGGGATAGGCGTCATCGATGATCACGAGACGCCACTGATCGCTGTCCTGCTGAAGGACGCTCGTCACCGCGGCGCGGAAGTGATCCTCGCGACCGTAGAACGGCAACATGATGTCGAGCACGTGGTGTCCCTCATTCCCCGCGGCGGACGCGCGCGGTCGAACGATAGTATTCCCTCTCATGGGACGACGTGATTCGGCGCTCGTCGACTCGGTGATCTCGACGGTGGGCCTCCTGGCGCAGGGAGTGTCCCGATTCGCGTACACGGCCGTCGTCGGCAGGGTGCTGGGCGCCGACAGCCTGGCCGCCGTCAACGTGGGCTTCGCCGTGGCGATCCTCCTCTCGCTGCTGTGGCCGACGGCGGCGGGAAACGCCGCCGCCGCCTTCGGCCGTGCCGATCGCCCCGGGGTCCTGCGTGCGCTGCGGCGTTCCCTCGCGCTCTCGCTGATCCCGTTGGGGCTGGGGGCCGGGGTCGCGATGCTGCTGCTGGGCGGCGCCGCGGCCGCGGCCGTTCAGGCCGTCGGCCTGACGGCGGCGTGGTCGGCCTACATCTTCGCGCGGGGCATGCTGATCGGTGTCGGCAAGCTCCGATCGGCGGCCATATGGGACGTCGTGTCCGGCATCGTCGCGCTGCTGGCGCTCGCCGTCTTCCTCTCCGTCGGCTGGCGGGAGTGGGCGCTCGTCCCGGCCGTCCTCGGCTACCTCGTCTTCGCGGTGGCCGCCGTCGTCGCGGTCCGCCCCGGCGAGGCCGCTTCGGGCAGCGACGATCGAACCGCCGTGCCGCTCGTGTCGTTCATCGCGTGGAGCTCTCTGGCGCTGTTGGCGACGAACGGGCTCATGCAGGTGTCGATGGTCGTGGCGACGGCGCTCGACACGCCCGGGGCGGCAGGCCAGTTCGCCGCGGCCCTCGCCCTCGCGACACCCGCGTCGATGGTCGCCCAGGCCGTGACGCAGGCCATGCTTCCGCGCTTCGGGCGGTGGTCCGCGCTCCCTGCCGCCGAGCGGCTGGGCGCGGTGCGTCGGGCCACGGTTGCGTTGTCTGCGGTGATGGCGGCCGGTTGCGCGATCGTCGCCGCGTTGCTGCCCGTGGTGCTGCCCCTCGTCTACGGCTCCGCCTTCGTCCCGGCGGTCCCCCTGGCACAAGGCCTGATGGTCGCGGTCTGGGGGTTCTCGGTGTCGGTCTTCCTCGCCGCCTTCCTCGCCACCGACGGCCGGGCCCGGACAGCGACGGTCTGCAGCGGCGTCGGGTCCGTCGTGGGGCTCCTCACGATGGTCGTCGTGGGAGCTGCCGCCGGCGGAAGCGTCGGGGCGGTCATCGGAACGGGCGGCGGGATGTCGCTGACCGTGCTGCTGCTCGCGATCGTCGCGCTGCGCCCCGCCGGGCACAGCAGATCCTCTGCGGCTTCCGGGTAGACTCCCGTGGTTGCCCCAAACCCGAGAGCGATGATGAACGCGACTGACGACGTCGAGCTGACGATCCTTATGCCCTGCCTCAACGAGGCCGAAACTCTCGCGACGTGCGTCGACAAGGCGAAGGGGTACCTGCAGACCTCCGGCGTCCACGGAGAGGTGCTCATCGCCGACAACGGCAGCACCGACGGATCGCAGCAGATCGCCGTCGATCACGGCGCCCGCGTCGTCGACATCCCGGTCAAGGGCTACGGGGCCGCGCTGATCGGCGGCATGGAGGCGGCCAACGGACGCTACGTCATCATGGGCGACGCGGATGACAGCTACGACTTCACGGCGCTCGACCCCTTCGTGGAGCGCCTGCGCGCCGGCGATGACCTCGTCATGGGAAACAGGTTCCTCGGCGGCATCGAGCCGGGCGCGATGCCCCCGCTGCACAAGTACCTCGGAAACCCGGTCCTGACGTGGATCGGTCGGATGCTGTTCCGTTCGCCGATCCGCGACTTCCACTGCGGTCTGCGCGGCTACAACCGACGCGCGATGCTCGGGCTCGAGCTCAAGACCACCGGCATGGAGTTCGCCAGCGAGATGGTGGTCAAGTCCACTCTGGCCGGACTCCAAGTGAGCGAGGTGCCGACGACGCTGAGCAAGGACGGCCGCAGCCGGCCGCCGCACCTGCGCAGTTGGCGCGACGGATGGCGCCACCTCCGGTTCCTGCTGATCTTCAGCCCCCGCTGGCTGTTCCTCGTGCCGGGGCTGATCGCGCTCGTGCTGGGCGCCGTCGGCTCCCTGCTCCTCCTCTTCGGCCCGACCCGCATCGGCGGTGTCGGGTTCGACGTGGCCAGCCAGGTCTACCTGTCCGCACTGGCCATCGTCGGCTATCAGGGCGTCCTCTTCGCGATCCTGACCAAGCTGTACGCGGAACGCGAAGGGTTCCGGCTTCCCCGCAGCCGCAGCTTCGCCTGGTTCGCTCAACGGGCATCCCTCGAGTCCTTCTCGCTCGTGGGATCGGCCGCGCTGCTCATCGGGATCGTGGTCCTCGTCATCCAGTTCGTCTCGTGGGGGCAGTCCGGTTTCGGCGCCCTCGACCCTCAGGCCACGCTGCGTGTCGCGGTGCCCGCCTCGATGCTGATGGTGCTCGGCGCCCAGACGATCATGACGGGGATGTTCATCGGCATCCTCACCATCCCCACCCGGTCGTGACACGGTGGCCGCGGCTCCCGTAGCACCCGGCGACTCTCGCTCCGTCGCGGGAGTGGTGCTGCTCTTCCTCCCCGACCCGGTGACCGAGGAGAACGTGAGGGCGCTGCGCGCGCAGACGGACCACGTCTACATCGTCGACAACTCACCCGACGACCCGTCGAGCGCCCGCGTGCGCGCGGCGCTCCACGAGGATCCGCGCGTGAGCTGGCTTCCACAGCACGCGAACCGTGGGGTCGCCGCCGGCTTCAACGCCGGCATGCGCGCGGCCATCGCCGCGGGGTACGACGAGGTCGTGGTCTTCGACCAGGACAGCACGATCACCCCGGGGTTCATCGAGACGCTGACGCGCGCGCGGTCGAGGGTGCCGGAGGCCGGAGTGATCGGTCCGTCGCTGCGCTCGGCGGCGACCGGGATCATCTATCGCCCCGAGCGCGGCGTCGGAGTCGAGGAGAAGGACGTCCTCATCAGCTCGGGCTCGTCGTTCAGCCGCGCGCTGCTGGAGCGCATCGGGCTTCACGACGAGCCGCTGTTCATCGACTACGTCGACCACGACATCTGCTTGCGTGCGCGACGAGCGGGCTATCGCAACCTGAAGGTCTACGACGCGGTCCTCGACCACCGGTTCGGCGACTCCGCGCCCACCACGCTGTTCGGTCGCCGCGTGTACCTGGCCAACTACTCGCTCACCCGGATCTTCCATGCGACCCGCAATCGTGTCATCGTCACACGCCGGTACGGGTTCGGGCGATGGTTCTGGGAAGACCTGTGGTTCACGACCAAAGCGTGGGTCAAGCTCCTCCTGCTCGAGGAGCACCGGATGGCCAAGATCCGCGAGGCCGGGCGCGGGGTGATCGCCGGTCTTCGCTACCCGGCGCGCGAGAGGAGATGGTGATGGACCTTCTTGTCGTCGGTTCGGGGTTCTTCGGTCTCACTGTCGCCGAACGCGCCGCGGCCGCGGGGCGGAAGGTGACCGTCATCGACCGCCGCCACCACATCGGCGGGAACGCGTACAGCGAGGACGAGGCGACCACCGGGATCGAGGTGCACCGCTACGGGGCGCATCTCTTCCACACGTCGAACGCGACCGTGTGGGAGTACGTCAACCGTTTCACGACGTTCACCGACTACGTCCACCGCGTGTACACGAACCACCGCGGCGTGGTGTACCCGCTTCCGATCAATCTGGGCACGATCAACCAGTTCTTCCAGGCGGCGTACACGCCCGATCAGGCGCGAGAGCTGGTGCACGAGCTCGCGGGCGAGTTCGATCCGAAGGCCGCGCAGAACCTGGAGGAGCGTGCGATCGGTCTCATCGGACGCCCGCTGTACGAGGCCTTCATCCGCGACTACACGGCCAAACAGTGGCAGACCGACCCGCACGAGCTGCCGGCCGAGATCATCAGTCGTCTGCCGGTCCGGTACACGTACGACAGCCGCTACTTCAACGACACCTGGGAGGGCCTTCCCACCGACGGGTACACGGCCTGGCTCGAGCGGATGGCCGATCACCCCAACATCGATGTGAAGCTGTCGACGGACTACTTCGATGACACGCAGCCGTGGAGCAAGAGGGCCACCGTGGGCCAGCTGCCGGTCGTGTACACGGGACCGGTCGACCGGTACTTCGACGATGCGGAGGGGGCGTTGGCGTGGCGGACGCTTGACTTCGAGGAAGAAGTGCTCGACATCGGCGACTTCCAGGGCACGAGCGTCATGAACTACGCGGATGCCGAGGTGCCCTACACCCGCATCCACGAGTTCAAGCACTTCCACCCGGAGCGCGCGGCCCGGTACCCGACGGACAAGACCGTGATCATGCGGGAGTTCTCGCGATTCGCGACACGTGACGACGAGCCGTACTACCCCGTCAACACGCCCGACGATCGCGCGAGGCTGCTCGCCTATCGCGACCTCGCCAAGGGGGAGAAGAACGTGCACTTCGGGGGCCGTCTCGGAACCTACCAGTACCTCGACATGCACATGGCCATCGGATCGGCCCTGTCTCTGTGGAACAACCATCTCGCGTAGCGGAGACCACGGAGCAGTCAGAGACACGCGGAGCAGAACGACAAGATGACGACGACGGTGGTCTTGGGGACCGTGAGATGGAGTGACCGTCCGTGGTGGCGGGCCGGTGCGGTCGGGGGAGCGGTGTGGCTGGCATCGCGCGTCTTCGTGACCTCGATCGCCATGATCGCGCTGTGGATCGAGACCGACTCCGCGTTCGGCGCCGCCTCGCCCGCGATGCTCCTGCACCGTTGGGACTCGGGATGGTTCCGCACGATCGCGGAGCGGGGCTACGCCGCGGACGGTGCGATCGAGTCCTACGCCTTCTTCCCGGGATATCCGCTCGCGGCCGGAGCCGTCGCCTGGGTGCTGGGACCCTTCTCGGCGAACCCGGTGCCGTGGGCGATGGCCCTCGTGGCTGCTGTGGGCGGCCTGATCGCCTGCATCCTGCTCTGGCGTCTCAGCAGCCGGCTGGGTGGGACCTCGCGCACCGCGACCGCCGCGGTCGTCCTGTTCGCCTTCGGACCCTACGCGCTCTTCCTGCACGCCTCCTACTCGGAGTCCCTGTTCCTGGCCGCCGCGCTCGCGGCCTGGTACGCCGGCAGCACCGAACGCTGGTGGTGGGCGGGCGCCTTCGCCGCGTGCGCCGGCTTCACGCGAGCCAACGGCCTCTTCCTCGTCGCCGCGCTCCTGGTGATGTTCGTCGTCCAGGCTCGCCGCACCGGGCGGAAGGTCCTTCGCCACGACCTCGGCGGCGTCGCGCTGGGCGCGGCGGGCGTCGCCGCCTACCTCGCGTGGCTGTGGCTGCAGACCGGGCACATCGACGCGTGGTGGCGCGCCCAGCGTGCCGGGTGGGATCGCGCCACGCTCTTCCCCTGGGATTCGCTGAGCGCGACAGTCCGTGCCATGCTGGCGCCGTCGGGCACCCAGGCGCAGCCGCAATTCCTGATGGATATCGTCTTCGGGGTTCTCATCCTCATCTTCGCGGCGTGGCTGGCCTGGCGTCGAGACTGGGCGCAGTTCGCTTTCGTCGGTCTCACCGCTGCCTCGCTCATGACGAGCAACTCGTGGCTGTCGCTGGCCCGCAACAGCACGACCCTCTTCCCGATCCCGCTAGTCGTCGGCCGCGGCGCCGATCGACGCGGATGGCGGTTCTGGGTCTTCATCGCGGTGCTTGGGGCTTCGACCGCCCTCCTGTGGTTCAACACGTTCCAGTTCGCCCTCGGGCGCTGGGCCGACTGACCTCGCGGCCCGCTGACCGAGCGTGACCGCTCGGTCAGCGCCGGGCTCGAAGCTAGAATCGTTCCATGCCCTCCGTGCCCGCTCGTGTGCTGGTCGTCGTGCCCGCATACAACGAAGAGGAGGCGGTGGGCGGTGTGATCGCGGAGATCACGGCGGCACTGCCGCAGGCGACGTGCCTCGTCGTCGACGACGGCTCGTCGGACGCGACGGCCGAGGTCGCCGCCGCCGCCGGAGCGTCGGTCGCCCGTCTTCCGTTCAACCTCGGGGTGGGCGGGGCGATGCGCCTCGGCTTCAAGTACGCGCAGGAGCGCGGCTACGCGGCCGTCGTCCAGATCGACGCCGACGGTCAGCACGACCCGCGCGCCGTGCCCGCGCTGCTGGAGCGCCTGGCGGATGCCGACGTCGTGATCGGTGCGCGCTTCGCCGGCGAGGGCGAGTACCAGGTGCACTGGTTGCGGCGGTGGGCGATGCGCTCCATCGCCGCCGTGCTGAGCAGATCGGCCGGCGCGCGCCTGACCGACGCCACCTCGGGATTCAAAGCGTGCGGGCCCCGCGCCATCGCCCTGTTCGCCGAGAACATGCCCGCGGAGTATCTCGGCGACACCGTCGAGGCCCTCGTCATCGCCGCGCGTGCCGGATGCCGCATCACGCAGGTTCCGGTGGTCATGCGCGCGCGCATGGGAGGCAAGCCGTCGCACAACCCGCTGCTCGCCGCGGTCTATCTGCTGCGGGCCTTCGTCGCCCTGGGCTTCGCCTACGTGCGCCCGGCGCCCCGGTTCACACAAGGAGCGGCATGAGCACCACCGCGTATATCCTCGGTGTCGTCGCCGCGGTGATCACCTTCGGCGTCGTCGTCGAGTTGCTCCGCCGACGCCGTCTGCGCGAGAGGCACGCCATCTGGTGGCTGCTCGCGGCCTCTCTGGCGCTCATCGCCGGCCTCTTCCCCGACATCCTCGTGTGGGCCACGTCGCTGGCCGGGGTCGTGCTGCCCACGAACCTCATCTTCTTCGTCAGCATCGCCGTGCTGTTCCTCGTCTGCATCCAGAACAGTGCGGAGCTCACCGGGCTGGAGTCCGAGACGCGCGCGCTCGCCGAACGCGCCGCGCTGCAGGAGCTGCGCATCGTCGAGCTCGAGAAGGCTCAGGCGCGGGGCACCACCGACGAGGCCTGAATCGCCTCTGCGTCCTCACGGGCGCTCCACGCGGCGCGGACGAGGATCCCCGCGAGCACGGCCGTCGCGACGGTACCCAGCGCCCACACGCCCAACGGCGTGATCGGTGCGTTCCACCACCACTCGACCGCGAGGTCGAGGTTGAATCCCGGCACATCCACGCCCGTGACGTAGCGCCGCAGGTTCACGTGCAGCGCCACGCTGTTGGCCACGGTGAGACCGGCCGCGACCACCAGCAGCTGCGTCCGGTTCAGCCCGAGGCCGGGGCGCTGGAAGCCGATGACCACCACGCCCGCGAACAGGATGATGAGGGGGTAGATGTACCGCGGCTGCACGTACTGGCCGACGATGACGCCGTCGTGGAGCAGGATGAACATGGGGACGACCACCAGGCTGGCGGCGACGCCGGTCGTGACGATCCACTTGCGGACGTCGCCTCGGCGCAGCGCCCAGAAGCACACCGCCGAGAACATCGCGATCGTTGTCACCCACACGCTGCCGGGCATCGTCGTGTCCAGCCAGCCGAGACCCCACGTCCCGAACACCCCCGCCCAGAGCTCCGGCAGCAGTTTCAGGTCCAGGAATGCGAGCTGGTGCAGTGCCAGGGGGGCGTCAGTGCTGGCCGTCGATGCCGAGACGATCGCCGACTGTCCGCTCGTGAAGAAGAACGCGACCGCGACCGCGGTGAGCGCCACCGGAAGAATGGCCGACAGCAGGAAGCGGCGGCTGCGCTCGAAGCCGAGCACGGTGCCGACGATCATCGCGAGCACGCCGTAGACGGCCGCATCGCTGCGCGCCCCCGCCCCCATCACCAGGAACGTCACCGCGAGCGCGCCGAGCAGTATCCGGCGCGTGAGCCGCCGTTCGACGAAGTAGCCCCAGGTCGCGACCCAGAGGCCCGTGGCCGACAGGATCGCCCACGTGCTCGGATTGATGCTCGGGATGAGGAACGCGCCGAGCGGGACGATGGTCAGCGCCGCCCCCCAGATCATCGGCGGCCTCAGGCGCCTCGGGAGGAGGAAGAACAGCGCGGTGAGGAGGCCGACGTAGAGGACCGCGTTGAGGCTGCGCAGGATGAGCACGGACAGCCCGACGTCATCGGGGACGATGAACATCCGCATGACGCTGTAGAACACCGGCGGGTAGGCCTCGCCGGCCCAGTTGGCCTGATCCGTCTCGACCATGCGCGCGTCGTCGACGACGCACGCGGCCGACTGGTCCGGATGCCGGCGGAAGCAGAGCGATGCCTCGGCGATGTCGGCGCGCACCGAGCGGTACTGAGGTGCGGAGCCCTGTTCGCACACCCCGGGGACGATGCCGTCCGCACACCAGATGCTCGCGAGATGGTAGTGCTCGTCCGGGCTCGAGCCCTGCGGCGAGGACACGCCCCAGGTCAGCAGTGAGACGAGCAGGGCCAGGGGGGCGACGATCAGTGCGATGGCGCGGCGGCGTTGCGACACGGCGGGTCTCCTCAGGTGTGGTGGCTCGCAGGGCGGAACGCGTTCAGACGGGCGCGGGTATCGTGGAGCCGTGATCCGCGCCGACGACCATGTTATCGCCACGCGATTCGACGAACCCTCCGGTGCGCGCTCCGCGCCCTCCCGAACGACGCCTTCGGCGATGACGGGGGGCACGGGTGAGTGACGCGGACCCGCAGATCAGCGTCGTGATCCCCGCCTATCAATCCGCGCCCTACCTCGCGGACACGCTGACGGCGCTCGGGGTCGCCGTGTCGCGTGCGGGGGTGCGCGCCGAGGTGATCGTGGTCGACGACGGATCGACGGACGACACGGCGGCCGTCGTCGCCGACGCGGCGGAGGGATTCCCCGGAGAGGTGCGTCTGCGAAGGCAGAGCAACCGCGGTCGTTTCCTGGCGCGGTGGCTGGGTCTGTCGACGGCGCGCGCACCTCTGGTGCTGCTTCTCGACTCGCGGGTCCTGATCGGGGCCGATGCGCTGTCCGCCGTCCTGGCGGCGCGTCGTGAGGCGCCGGCAGGCATCGCCTGGAACGCGCACGTGGTCACCGACCCGTCGGTGCCGTTGATCGGCCTGTTCTGGGAGGCTCCGACGTACGCGTTCTGGGGCCGGTATCTGCGGCGGCCACGGCAGTTCGACCTCACGCCCGAGAACTTCGACGCCGCCCCGAAGGGGACCACGATGTTCCTCGCGGAGATCGGCGCACTCCGGGAGGCGTTCGAGTACGCCTGGCCGGAGGCCGATGCGCGGCTGGTGTCGGACGACACCAAGGTGCTGCGCCACCTGGCGGGGACGGCGGGCATCCGCATCGACCCCGCGTTCCGGGCCTTGTACCGGCCGCGCACCACCGTTCGCCGCTTCGTCCGGCACACCTTCGACCGGGGGACCCTGTTCGTCGACAGCTACGCGGGCACGACGCCCGCGCGCAGCATCGTGCTGGTGGCCTTCGCGATCTCACCGGTGGTGGTCGGGGCCCTGCTCGTGCTCTTCGGCGCGGCCGGTGCGGCCGCGCTCGCGGGCATCGCCCTCCTCGGCGTCGGCGGTCTGCTGTCCGTCGCCGCCCGCAACGGCTGTCCGCCCCGTGGACTGCTGGCTTTCGTGTGCTGGCTGCCGGTGTTCGCGCCGACGTTCTGGGCCGGCGTCGTCCGCGGCGTGGTCCTGCATCGGCGGGCGTTCCGCCGGGCGCGCGGCGCGACCCCGGCCGCATCCGACCTCAGCGGGCGTCGAGGGTGATCCAGTCGGGGTCGAGCAGGTCGGCTTTCGCTGTTCCGCCCCGCGTCCACGGGCGCGGCGCGACGACCGGCGTGTCGGCGCCGAAGCGGCGACGCATGAGCTCCGCCCCCCACCAGCTGAAGCTCGAGTTGCTCATGATCATCGCGCGGCCGGCGGACATGGCGCGCAGGCTCGCCCACGTTCCGAGCAGGCCCTCCTCGACGAACTCGAAGTCGCCGGCCACGCCCCGAAGCTCGTCCTTGACGAGCGCGACCGAGTCGGAGAACACCCGCACCGGCAGGTCGACGCCCAGCGCGCGCAGCGTGCGGATGGCCCGGACCGCGTAGGCCACGGAGGCGATGAACTGACGGTCGGGAGACACCGCCAGATAGTCGCCGCGACGCAGGTGGAGGGAGATCGCCGGTTCCGCGAGGATCCGCGCGACCTCGGCCGACTCCCGAGGCTCCTCGTCGATGGCGAGGATGGCATCGCTCAGCTCGTCGCGGATCGAGGGGAAGTAGCGCGGCGACTGGAAGTAGCCGATCAGGGTGGTGCCGGGACGCACCTGCTCGATCGAGGGTGCGTAGGCGTCGCCGTCGCGCTCGAGGAAGACCCGTCCCCACGGCCGGCGGGGCAGGGGGAGCACGCGCTCCCGATTCACGCGGACGGACCGCCAGGGCGACTGCTCCGGCGCCAGCGAGATCGCGGGGTGGGTGAAGGCGTCGAGACCGTAGGCGAATGTGCCGCCGACGGCGTAGTGGGAGCGGTCCAGATAGACCGGCACGTCGAGCCGGCGCGCCTGCTCCCACGCCGCCGCCAGGATGAAGATCTGGTTTCCCAGTCCTCCCATCACGTAACCCGTGATCCCGTCACGACGCACGACCATGGCTGTTCCTTTCGTTGCGCTCGGCCCGCCGGGCCCCGGTGCTGTCGATCACGAGGAAGGCGACGAGGGCCGCGGCGCCGATGGCCCCGAGCCAGGTGAGCATGAGCGGGATGTCGGGTGCGACCACCATGAAGGCGATCGACTGCACGATGACGGCGGCGACGAGGGCGAGCGCGCCTCCCATCGACGCCGTGGACGTCATCTTGATCAGCATCCCCTGAGCAGCCATCCAGGGGAGGTAGGCCAGGCAGACGGGGACGAGGAGGTCTCCGGCGAGGGTGAACTCGGTTCCGTACAGCGTGTGGATGATCCACGGGCCGAGCAGCGCGAAGACGAGCGTCATCGCCAGACTCGTGCCGATCGACAGCGCCAGTGTGACCAGCACGCCGAGACGGGACAGGCGCCGGTCGTCCTGAACGCGGATGAAGCGGGGGAGCAGGTAGAGCGACAGGGTCGACGGGACCAGGAATCCCGCCTTCACGAGCACCGTCGCCGCGGCATACGATCCGGCGACCGCGGTGGCGTCCGCCGCCCGCAGGAAGAGGATGTCCGACGACGTGAGCCACGCGAACGCCACCGTCAGCACCACGATCGCCGCGCCGCTGCGGGAGAACACGCCGAGGGTCGGGCGGGCGATCCCGCGCGCCGACCAGGCGGCGCCGACCACGGAGATCGCCGTCGCGCAGACGACGGCTCCGACCACACCGCCGAGTCCCCAGCCCAGCAGGACGCCGACGCCGAGGATGGCCAGGCGCAGCAGGAGTGAGGCGGTGGACCACCACACCGCCTGAGAGACCCGCCCCGCGCCTTGGAGCAGGCCGAGCGCGTCGGCGAAGAAGAAGCTCAGCGGGATGGACACGGCCGCGGCGAGGATCATCGCCGAAGAGCTCCCGAGGGATGCCGCCAGCGTCGGCGCCGCGGCCGCGACGGCTGCCCCTGCGGCGATTCCGAGGATGAGGGCGTCGCGGGGGATGCGCCGACGGCTCACGGGGTTCGGGGTCTCCCGCATCAGAGACGCCGTCTGGACGGCGGTGATGTTCTGCAGCGACGAGCTCCCGATCGCCGCCGTCCCGACCACGGCGAGGAACGCCGACAGCAGGCCGAAATCCGTCGGCGCCAGATAGCGGGCGCTCGCCACCTGGAAGACGAACGAGGCGATGACGCCGAAGACGCTGGCGAGAGCGACCTCGGAGAGCCCGCGAGCGTGTGCGCGCACGTGCCCTCGCGACGCCGCCTCGCGGGGGGAGACGCGATCGAGAGGATGCTCTGACATTCGGCGCGCCTCAATGCTCTGATGGTGGGTCTGATGCCTCGCGCGCTCCGGGGAACGTCGCCCTGCGGCGAGCACGTGCACGGCGGGTCAGTCTACCAACCGCGGGCTCGGACCCTCCGCATCCGCGGCCCCGCCGGGCTCTCCCCTAGGATCGATGGCGTGGCCCGTCGTCGCACGGCGCCACTCCTCGCCTACTCCGGAGTGCTTAGATGCGTGACAAGCTGCCCAGCGACGTCGCGCGCCCGAGGCCCCGTCTCAGAGCCGAGGTGTTCGATGAGTGTCGCCCTCCCGGCGGATCCCCGATGACAGTGGAGGCGGTCGCGTGATCATTTTCGTCTACGGCACGACGGCGGAAGCCATCAAGCTCGCTCCGGTCATGCGCCGGCTCCAGGAGCGCGGCGTGCCCTTCGAGCAATGGGTGACGCAGCAGCACACGGAGGCGTTGCGCACCGCGATCCCGCAGCTCGGACTGCCGACGCCCGATCGCGTGATCGCCGACGGCTGGCGTGGCCGGCCGCTGACCTCGCCTCTTCAGATGGTCGGGTGGATGGGGACGGTCGCCGCCTGGACGCTGCGCAATCTGAGGTCCGAACGGCGCCGGCACCGGCGCCACGGCGTGGTCGTCGTGCACGGCGACACGGTGACCACGGTCCTGGGCACCGTCATCGGTCGCCTCCTCGGCCTGCCGGTCGCCCATGTCGAGGCGGGTCTTCGTTCCGGAGACTGGCGGCACCCGTTCCCGGAGGAGCTTGATCGGCGCATCGTGGGGCGGCTCGCGTCGGTCCACTACGCGCCCAGCGACCAGGCGGTCGCGAATCTGCGCGGCCGGAGGAACGTCGTGGCGACGCACGGCAACACGGTTCGCGATGCGGTGCGCGATGCGGCGAGCTCCGCTCCCGCGCCGGAGCTCCGCGACCGAGGACTGGTCCTGCTGCACCGCTACGAGTTCATCTCTCAGCCGACGTTGGTGCTCGACACCCTGCGGCTCCTCGACGCGCACTCGCCCGTGCCCCTCGACATCATCGTCGACTCCTACTCGCGCGAGACGGTGGCGTCGACGATCGCCGACGCCGGGCTTTCGCGCCTGACGGTCGCGCCGAAGCTCGAGCACAGCGCGTTCGTCGCGCTCCTGCAGTCCGCGCGGTTCATCGTCACCGACTCCGGCGGCATCCAGGAGGAGGCGGCCGTGCACGGCGTGCCGACGCTGATCCACCGCAGGGCGACCGAGCGTTCGGACGGCCTCGGTTCCAGCGCCGTGCTGTCGGGCTGGAATCCGGACGTCGTGCGCGCCTTCCTGGGCGATCCCGACAGGTTCCGGGTCGTCGACCCGCCATTCGGGGCGTCGCCGTCGGACATCGTCGTCGCCGACCTCATCGAACGCGGGTTCGGATCGTCGCCGAAGGCGGAGAGCTAGTTCGAGGGTCTCCCCGCGCCGACCAGCGGCGGCATGGGCTTCCACGCGGCATCCCGCGAGATCTTGCGTCCGTCGCGCAGGCCTCGGAACAGGTTCGAGGTACCCCGGACGGTGCGCTCGACCAAGACGAGCCGGATGAGTTCCTTGCCGAACGTCAGGGCCGTGCCGAGGCCGAACAGCACAGGGTTGTAGACCCCGAGGCTGCGGTAATAGCGCTTGATGATCGCCCGATTGCGCATGATGTAGTAGCGGTACGCGTTGCTCGACGCGTTCATGTGCCGGATGCCCATGTCCCACTGCTTGATCTCGCGCGTGCGACGCAGCACGAACTCGTTGACGATGACCGAGCGTGTGATGCGCGATGCGAGCCAGCCGTAGGTCTGGTCGTCCCAGTAGATGAAGAAGCGGGGATCGGGCAGGCCGATCTGCCCGACGATGTCGCGGTGGATGAACATGCCCTCGAAGCAGCCCGAGTTCATCTCCTTGTAGCCCGACTCGTCGAACCCGCTCGGTGCATACGGGATCGGGATCGCGAGGGGCTCCGCGACGCGGTACTGCCAGTAGAACTCGCTGCCGTCGAAGTCGTAGCGTCGCCCCTGAATCGACTTGAACCGCGGCGCCCAGGCGCCCATCTTCGCGAGTCCGTCGGGCAGTACCTCGACGTCGTCGTCCATGAGCCAGATCCACGTCGAGCCGAGCTCATACGCCACCCGCATGCCCTCGCTGAAACCGCCGGAGCCCCCAGTGTTCTCGTCGAGTCGGCGGTAGACCAGCTCGGCGCCCAGCCGCTCGCGGAACGACTCGACGACGGCGGTGGTGTCATCGGTCGACGCGTTGTCGACGATCACCACGTGGCCCGGCTTCGGGTCCATCGCGGTGATGCTCTCGAGCAGCTTCGTCAGAAGGCCGGACCGGTTGTAGGTGACGATCGCGATCGTCGCGCTGGCGGGCGAGAACGTCTCGTTCGAGGCCGCGTCGGGGCGCGCAGAAATAGAGGCCATAGCGCGAGAAGTCTAACCCGGCCCCCTGCGCATCACCCGTGCCCTTCACCCGCGGGTCAGCGCGGCACGCGCTCCGTCTCGCCCTGCTCGCCGACCAGCCGTTCTTCCGAGGCTCCGCGTCCCAGCAGGGGTGCCTGCTTGATCTTGAACGCGAGCATGACGATCAGCAACCACCCGCCGCCGACGATCGGACCGGAGTCAGCCACGCCCTGCACGAGCAGGATCGCTCCGGTCAGCGTCGGCACGAGCGTCACGGGGGAGTAGGGCCGGTCGGCGACGAGGTCCCAGCGGGGGCGGTCGACGGCGAAGAACCAGGAGCGCCACACGTACGCGAAGAAGGTCAGGGCGAGCAGCGCCATCCCGACGATCCCGAGCTGGAGGAGGACGTCGAGCCACACGCTGTGGGCCTGCGTGAGGGCAGAGTCGATGCCGGGGCCCCAGGGCGCGGATGCCGCGTCCTGCGGCGGCCACGGCGTTGCGAAACCCCACCCTTGCACCGGACGCTCGAGCGCCTTCGCCGCGATCAGGGCCCACGTCCCTTCGCGCCCGTCGAGGTCGGTGCTGCGCCCGAGGAGCGAGAAGATCTGACCGCGCCCGAGCCAGACGGCCAGAATGCCGGCCGCGGCGATCACGGCGTAGACGACGTAATACCGGGTGCGCTCGCCGGCACGCTTCGTGGTGCGCATCACCAGCACCGTCGCGAGCACGAGGAGGACCGCCGCCGCTCCGAGCCAGCCGAGGGCGGACCCCGCACGGAAGAAGAGGAAGGCCGACAGCGCGAACCACCCGACCAGCAGCGTGCGCCGTGGCGCACGCGAAGCGAAGCGGACGGCGAAGACGACCATGCCCAGCAGCGCAAGAAAGGCCAGCGCCGTGGCATCCCCGACGATGCCCTCGATGCGCCCACCGCTCATTAGCTGATCGTGTGACCAGACGACGGCCCCGTCGGCGACCACACCGTCGGGCCGTGCGAAGCCCGGAAGCAGTACGCCGTGCCAGACGAGCGACACCCAGAGCTCGAACAGCAGCGACAACCCGAGCACCCACTTGAGCGCCGAGGCCATCGCGCGCACCAGCTCACGCCACGTCAGCACCGCTCCGACGAAGAGGGCCTGCATCGTCGTCACCAGCAGGAGGACGAGCGTCGCGGCCGTCGCCGCGAGATGCGTCGTCCACAGCAGCGAGCACACCGCCCACAGGACATAGGCGAGAGCGAACCACGGCAGTCGACGCCACTGCACCGGGGGACGCGAGAGCGCCCACACCGACGCCGAGACGACCCCGGCGACGACGATCGCGACGGCGGTGGCGGGGATGCCGAGCGCCAGCGGCCACGCGGACCCGGCGAGGGCCGCGGCGAGGACGAAGATGCACCACCCCCGCAGCAGTAGGTGGCCCGACGTCGCGCGGATCGGCGCGGTCGGCGGCGCCGCGACCGGATGCTTCGTGTGGACGGCCATGGTGAGATCAGAGTAGCGCGACGGCGGTCCTAGGCTGGGGGCATGCTGACGCCGATCTCCAACGATCCTCGCGACTACTCCTGGGGTTCCCCGACCCTCATTCCCGCCCTCGAAGGACGCCAGCCGACGGGGGCTCCCGAGGCCGAGATCTGGTACGGCGACCACCCGGGCTGCCCCTCCCGGACGCCCGATGGACGCACGCTCGACGTGGCCCTCGCCGACGCCGGACGTCCCGCTCTGCCGTTCCTGCTCAAGCTCCTCGCCGCGGCATCCTCGCTCTCCATCCAGGCCCACCCGACGCGCGCCCAGGCACAGGAGGGGTTCGCGCGGGAGGAGCGCGCCGGTATCCCGCGCGACGCCGCCGACCGTCTCTATCGCGACGACAACCACAAGCCGGAGATCATCGTCGCCCTCAGCGACCGCTTCCGTGCGCTCGTCGGACTCCGCCCGCTCGCCGAGACCCGTCGCTTCCTGTCCGTGCTCGCCGCCACCGGCGACGACGTCCCCGCCGGTGTGGCCCAGCTGCAGAGCCGCCTCGACGTCGACGACGACGGGGCCGCAGCCGAGCGTGCTCTGCGTGACGTGCTCGCCTGGGCGCTCGACGAGGCGGATGCCGCGACGGTGGCATCCGTGGCCGCGGCTCTCGACGCCGCGGCGGACAACGGCGAGACCGAGTTGGCCGACGAGATCGCGGTGCTGCGCGCCGCGGCATCCGACTTCCCGGGCGACGGCGGACTGATCGTGGCCCTCCTGATGAACCTCGTGACGCTCCGTCGCGGTGAGGGGCTGTTCGCTCCGGCCGGGGTGCTCCACGCGTACCAGTCGGGGCTGGGCGTCGAGCTGATGGCCGCGAGCGACAACGTCATGCGCGGAGGCCTCACCCCCAAGCACGTGGACGTGCCGGAGCTGCTGCACGTGCTGGACGCGACACCCTCCCCGGCTCCTGTCATCCGTCCGCGCCCCCTCGCGAGCGGGGTCGACGTCTACGACACCCCCGTGGACGATTTCGCCCTCGAGCGCGTCGCGGTCGCCGGCGAGGCGGTCCGTGTCGCGGTGCACGGACCGGCGATCGCACTCTGCACCGTCGGGGAGGTCGTCGTCGCCGGCGACTCCGACTCTGACTCCGCGACCCTCCGTCCGGGCACGGCCGTGTACATCGCCGATGAGGAGGCCATCGAGGTGTCCGGTGTCGGCGAGCTCTTCGTGGCCCAGCCGGGCTCCTGACCCGCCGGCCCTGACCGACCGGCCCCGACCGCGCGGTCTCGGCCGCGACACGCCGACGAGCGTGCGTGAAGGTTCAATCCCGTGTTGAGGGTTTACGATCTGCGACTTGACCGCGGCGAATGACAAGGGTGTAATTATTCCAACACGCGCATCGGCGCATCGGGAAAACGTGGGGAGAACGATATGACGGGTTACCGCTCCGGCGTCCCCGACAACTGGTTCGTCGACCCGGTCAATCTGGGCGTGCCGGGAGTGCGTCGTCCGTCCGTCGCCGACGAGGACACTGCGCTCGCCTGGCAGGCGGACGCCCTCTGTGCGCAGACCGACCCCGAGGCCTTCTTCCCGGAGAAGGGCGGCTCGACACGCGACGCGAAGCGCATCTGCACCTCGTGCGACGTGCGCGGCGAGTGCCTCGAGTACGCCCTGCAGAACGACGAGCGCTTCGGCATCTGGGGCGGACTCAGCGAGCGCGAGCGCCGCAAGCTCAAGCGTCGCGCCTGATCTCGACGACCGCTGCCGCGGCGGCGTGACCGATCACGAGACTCGCGGGCGACGTCCGCGTTCTGCGCCGGCTCCCGCCTAGGCTGACGACGTCATGCCCGCCCGAGTTCACGCACTGCTGGTCGTGCGCCCTGATGCGCGCGTGGCCACCGACATCCGTCTCGACCGCGTCCTTTCCGCGCTCGCGGCTCAGGCGCGCCCGGTCGACACGCTCACCATCGTGCTGTGCGGCCCGCACGCGACCGATCGCGAGCTTCAGCGGATCGCGGGGGAATCCGCCGCCGAGGCGGTCATCACCGCTGATCGAGGAACCTCCTTCGCTGAAGCTCTCGCGCTGGCGAGCCGACGGCTCGGCGGGGATGCCGTCTGGGTGCTCGACCAGGACACCACGCCCGCGCCCGACGCCCTCGTCCGTCTCATGGGCGCCCTCGAGACCGCTCCCTCGGTCGCGATCGCTGCACCGAAACTCGTCCGCGCCGACGACAACGACCGCATCGTGTCGCTCGGTGTGTCGATGACGCGAGGCGGCCGCGCCGTCGGCCTCGCCGACGGCGAGCACGATCAAGGCCAGCACGACGCCAGTGAGGACGTGCTCGGTTCGGATGTGCGCGGCATCCTGGTGCGCACCGACGCGTGGCGCGCGCTCGGCGGTCTCGACACGGCGCTCGCCGGCGCCGATGAAGGACTCGACCTCGGTGTGCGCGCGCGTCTGCGAGGGGGGCGCGTCGTCCTCGCTCCCCAGGCTTTCGTCGCCCTCGCCGACCCCGATCGCACAGACCCTCCTGTTCTCGGCGACCGCTTCGAGCCGGTCGGGGTGCGTCGGGCCTACGGCCGCCGCACGGCGCAGCTGCACCGCCGACTCGTGTACGCGCCGCCCGTCGCCGTCCCCCTGCATTGGCTCTCTCTGCTGCCGCTGGCGATCGTCCGCTCCGTGGTGCTGCTGCTCGGCAAGCGTCCCTCGATGATCGGTCCGGAATGGGGCGCCACGCTCACGGTGCTGCTGCGACCGGCTGCCGTCGCTCGTGCGCGTCGCGGCATCCGCGCGGGTCGTTCCGTGTCGTGGGCGCAGCTGGCACCGTTGCGGGTCAGCCGGGCCGAGTTGCGCCAGCGCCTCGACGACGACGTGATCATCGACGGCACCGCTCGCGGTGAGCTGCACTTCTTCTCCGGTGGGGGTGCCTGGATCGTTCTCGGAGCTCTGCTCGTGTCGGTCCTCGCCTTCCTGTCGCTGCTCGCGTGGCCGGTGCTCGGCGGCGGCGGGCTCGCGCCGCTGCGCGCAACCGTGGGCCAGCTCTGGGCGGACGCGGCCTCCGGTGCCCGACCTCTCGGCTGGGACACGCAGGGGCCGGCCGATCCGGTCAGCGCGGTCGTCGCCGTGCTCGGCTCTCTCTGGCCCGCGGCGCCCTCGCGCGTCCTCGTGGTGCTGTGGGTTCTCGCGATTCCCATGTCCGCACTCGGCGGCTGGTTCGCCGCCACGCGCCTGACCGACAACGCCCTCGCCCGCGCCGTCGTCGCGGTGGGCTACGCGCTGGCGCCGAGCCTGCTGGACGCGCTGGCATCGGGACGACCGACGGTCGTCATCGCACATCTGCTGCTTCCCTGGTTGCTGTGGACCGCCGTCGCCGCGCACCGATCGTGGACCGCGGCAGGCATGGGATCGGTGATCGCCGTCGCGGTGCTCGCCAGCGCCCCGTCGCTGGCTCCGGCCCTCGTCGTGCTGTGGCTGGTCGCGATCGTCCTCACGGCAGCGCTCGGCCGCGGTCGAGGACTCGCGCGGGTCGTCTGGCTGCTCGTTCCATCGGTGATCGTCTGGGCGCCGATGATCTGGCGCCGTCTCGGCTCTGGCGAGCCATGGGCCCTGATCGCCGACCCGGGGGTGCCGCTGCCGTCGGGGGAGTCGACCGATCTCGCCCGCCGCGTCGCCCTCGCGCTCGGGTTTCCCACTGCCGGCGGTTCGGAATGGGGTCAGCTCGTCGACGGTGCGGGGCCGTGGCCGTTCCTTCTCGTCGTGCCCCTGATCGTGCTCGCGGCGGCCGCTCCCATCGTCTCGCGCACAGCGTCGTCCGCCGTGGTCCTCCTCATCGCGCTCAGCGGCCTGGCGACGGCGGTCGCGGTCATCGGCATCGTCGTCACGTCGGATGCCGGGACCGGCATCGCGGTCTGGCCGGGCGCCGCCCTGAGCCTGTACTGGCTCGCCCTGCTGGCATCGGCAGCGCTGACCATCGACGCGCTCCCGGCACGGGCCCGGCTTCGCGCACCGCTGGCCGCCCTGGTGATGACCGCTCTCGCGGTCAGTGCGGTCCCCGTGATCACCGCGCTGCCTCGGGGGACCTCGGCCGTCACGAACGGTCCGAGCAGTACCCTGCCGGCCTATGTCGAGGCGGAGGGCAGATCGGGGCTGGACAACGCCACCTTCGTGCTCACCGCCGCGGCTGACGGATCGGTCGTCACGGACGTCGTCTGGGGCGAGACGTCGGCCCTGGGCGGACAGAGCACCCTGCGCTCGGCGCGCTCGTCCACCGACGCCGGTGACGCCGAGGCCGCGGAGCTGACCGCCGAACTGATCTCCGTGCCCTCGGGTGACGCGGTCGCGCGTCTGGGCGCGCACGGGGTCGCATTCGTCCTGCTCGGCGGGACCGCCGACGGCGAGAGCGACGCGGCGCGCGCCGTGCGCATCGCCGCCGAGACCGCGCTCGATCAGCGCCAGGACCTCGAGATCGTCGGCGACACGACAAAGGGCAAGCTGTGGCGGGTCACCGCTGCGGTCACGGATCGCGTTGCCGCATCGGCGGTCGACAACGCTCGCACCGCCGCCGTGCAGATCGGGGTCGTGCTGATCGCATTGCTGCTCGCTCTGCCCACCCGACGCTCGCTGCGGCTGAACCGTCGTCGCCCGCGCATCATCGGCGCGCGACGCGTACCCGGAGGAGGACTCCGATGAGCAACCGCCTGCCCGGCGTTCGTCGCCTCACGTCCGTGCGGTTCGCCGTCGGCGGCGTGATCACGGCGGCCGCGGTCGCAGCGGGCGTGGCCCTGGTCGCGTTGCCGCTTCCTTCGCACACCGCCGACTCCACGCTCGCCATCGCTGCGCATCCGCCCGCGACGGCATCGGTAGCGACGTGCGTCGGACCCGTGCTGGCTGCGGGGCGCGACGCGACCCGCGCCGCCCAGCTCACCGACGCCGCTCCGGCGGCACTCACCTCTGCCGCGGTGTCGAAGGCGGCCTCGACGGATGCCGCGACCTCCACGTTGGCGGCCCCCGACGTCACCGGCGGAACGGGGCCGACCACCTTGCGCGCCGCTCCCGTGGACGGGGAGCCCGCCGACATCGCCGCAGCGACCTCGGCGCAGGTGAGCGCGGACGACCTCGCCGGGTTCGCTGCGTCATCCTGCGCGCGGCCCGAGATGGAATCGTGGCTCGTCGGCGGCTCCGGGGCGACCGGCGCCTCGGATCTGGTCGTTCTCGAGAATCCGGGTGTGGTCGCGGCGCGCGTGACGATCACCGTGTACGGCGCCGGCGGCGGCGCCGTCCCCGTCGCGGGCAACGCGATCGTCGTCGCCGCCGGCACTCAGCGGATCATCCCGCTCGCCTCCCTCGCGCTGCGCGAGGACAACCCGGTGCTGCGCGTGACATCGGCGCAGGCCCCGATCCGTGCTGCGCTGCAGACCAGCCTCACGCGTGTGCTCGTCGCGGGCGGTGTCGACCAGGTCGGCGCCAGCGCCGTCCCCGACACGGATCTCGTGATCCCGGGCGTTCCCGTGGTGACGACCCAGGGTGGCGCCGGCGAGAGCAACGTTCCGACGTCGCTGCGCCTGCTCTCCCCGGGCGCGAACGCTCAGGCGACCGTCACGGTCGTCCGCGACGGCGCGGCGGTCGGTTCGCCGCAGACAGTCCCCCTGCAGGCGGGGGTGCCCCTCAAACTCGATCTGGGCGGGCTCGCCACCGGCACCTACGCGGTGCGGGTGAGCGCGACGGCCCCCGTGACGGGCGCTGTGTGGGCGACGTCCGGCTTCGCAGCCGGGAGTGATTTCGGCTGGTTCGTGGCCGCCGACGCGATCTCCGCACCCGCACTCGTCGCGGTCGCCGCGGGGACGGCGCCCACGATGACCATCGTCTCCTCGACGGGCGAGCCTCAGACCGTCGTCGTCACGGCGGCATCCGGCACCGGTGCGAAGACCGACGTCGCGGTGCCGGGAGGCGGTGCGGTCACGATCCCGGTGCGCCCCGGTGAGGTCTACCGTATCGATCCGGGTATGGGCAGCGTCCGGGCCGGCGTGACGTATGCTGCCGCCGGCGCTATCGCGGGCTACCCCGTCGCGCCGAGCGCATCGGCGGCGTCGGCCGTCACCGTCTACCCTCGCTGAGTCCTCGCGGGCCACTCACGCCCACGCGGAACGGTCAGAGGAAGCGGAACCGCTCCGGTCCGAGATCCCAGGGGTCGCGATCGAGGTACTGCGCCGCCGCGCGGAAGACGCAGCCCTCGATGGCCATGCGCCGATGCAGCTCGTCCTCGCGATGCAGGCTGCCCAATCGTTCGATGGGCAGACGGTACAGCACGATGCGCCGCTCCTCGGTCGAGACCGTCCACCGCGGGATGCCGTCCTCGTCGGACGCCGGCGGCATGGCCGCCACCTCGAAGCGCACGTCTCGCAGTTCCGGCCAGGCGCTGCGCAGGAACTCCGCCGCCGTGCCGACGACGAAGTCGAAGCGTTCTTCGCGCGTCTCCTGCGCCGGAAGCGGCGGCCGCACGACGGGACTGCGGTCCTCGCGACCATGCCGTCCATGGCGGGACGGTCGCACCCGCGGGGGAGTGCTCGCGCGCCGCCTCATCATGTTCCGAGTCTAGGTCAGCGGTCGCCGTCGCGGTCGGCGATGCGTGCCGCGGCGGCGCGGCATCCCCCGCCCCGGGCTGCGCCGCCGGTAGCGTGAGGGCGATGCGTACCCGACTGTGCTCGAAGGTGGGCTGTGCCCGCGAGGCCGTGACGACCCTGACCTACGACTACGGAGATCAGATGGCCGCCCTCGGCCCGCTCGGCGCGGCGACCGACCCGCACGCGCACGACCTCTGCGCCATCCACACCGACCGCCTCTCGGTTCCCAAGGGCTGGGTCGTCGTCCGCCACGAGACGCTGCGCGTCTGAGTCCCGGCCGGCATCCGGATGAGGATGCGAGAATGGGCGGATGCCGACCATCGCCGCCCCTACCCGCATCCATGACTTCGTCGTCGCCGACCTGAGCCTCGCCGAGGCAGGCCGTCATCAGCTGCGCCTCGCCGAGAACGAGATGCCCGGACTGATGGCGCTGCGCGAGGAGTTCGGTCCGCTCCAGCCGCTCGCCGGAGCCCGCATCGCCGGGTCGCTGCACATGACCGTGCAGACCGCCGTGCTCATCGAGACGCTCGTGGCCCTCGGTGCACAGGTGCGCTGGGCCAGCTGCAACATCTTCTCCACCCAGGACGAGGCCGCCGCCGCGGTCGCGGTGGGTCCGCACGGCACCGTGGACCAGCCGGCCGGCGTTCCGGTCTTCGCCTTCAAGGGCGAGACGCTCGAGGAGTACTGGCAGTTGGCCGATCGCATCTTCGACTGGTCGGCCGAGGGCTTCGACGGGCCCAACCTCATCCTGGACGACGGTGGCGACGCGACGCTCCTCGTGCACAAGGGCGTCGAGTTCGAGGCGGCCGGCGCGGTGCCTGTGGCATCCGAGAACGATTCCCTCGAGTACCGCATCGTGCTCGACACGCTGCGCGCGAGCCTCGCCCGCGACCCGCAGCGCTTCACGCGCATGGCCGGGCAGATCGTGGGGGTCACCGAGGAGACCACCACCGGGGTCCACCGACTGTACGAGCTCGCGGCAGCCGGAAAGCTGCTGTTCCCGGGCATCAACGTCAACGACTCGGTCACCAAGAGCAAGTTCGACAACAAGTACGGCATCCGCCACTCGCTTCCGGACGGTCTCAACCGTGCGACCGACGTTCTCATCGGCGGCAAGGTCGCCTACGTGGTCGGCTATGGCGACGTCGGCAAGGGGGCGGCGGAGGCGCTCCGTGGCCAGGGAGCGCGCGTGATCATCGGCGAGGTCGACCCCATCTGCGCGCTGCAGGCGGCGATGGACGGCTTCCAGGTCGCACGTCTGGAGTCGGTCATCGGCGACGTCGACATCCTCATCACCGGCACGGGGAATACGCGCGTGGTGACGGTCGAGCACCTTCAGAACCTCAAGCACCTCGCCATCGTGGGCAACGTCGGCCACTTCGACGACGAGATCGACATGGCCGGGCTCGAGGCCATCGCGGGTGTCGAGAAGATCGAGATCAAGCCGCAGGTGCACGAGTACCGTCTGCCTGCGGGTGCCGGTCGTGCGCCGCGCAGCATCCTGGTCATGAGCGAGGGGCGGCTCATGAACCTCGGCAACGCGACCGGGCACCCCTCCTTCGTCATGAGCGCGTCCTTCACCAACCAGGTGCTGGCGCAGATCGAGCTGTACACCAAGCGGGAGCAGTATCCCGTGGGCGTCTACGTGCTGCCGAAGATCCTGGATGAGAAGGTGGCGCGCCTGCATCTGGCGGCGCTCGGTGTGCAGCTCACCGAGCTCACCCCGGAACAGGCCGCGTACATCGGCGTTCCGGTCGAGGGGCCGTACAAGCTGGACCACTACCGCTACTGACGGACCATTCGCGCGCCGTGCGCGGATCCATAGACCCGTCACAGCGAGTGTTCACCCCGCCTTTGTTTTGAATTCTTCAAAACTGGGTAAGGTGGAGGCATGCCCTCGATCGCGACCCCCGCGCACGGTGCCGACGCCGCCGATGCGGCGACCGCGCTGCGGGCGGCGGGGCTGAAGGTCACCGATTCGCGCACGGCGGTCTACGACACGCTGCGGACGCATCCGCACGCCAGTGCCGAAGACGTCTTCCTCGCGATCGTCGAGCGGATGCCGCGGGCGAGCCGTCAGTCGGTGTACAACGCTCTCGGCGACTTCGCCGACGCGGGGCTCGTGCGCCGCATCGAACCGGCGGGTCGGCCGATGCTCTTCGAGCTGCGCGTCAGCGACAACCACCATCACCTCGTGTGCACGTCGTGCGGCGCGGTCGTCGACGTGGACTGCGCGATCGGCGCGGCGCCCTGTCTCGAACCCTCCGACAGCCACGGCTTCATCCTCACCACGGCGGAAGTGACGTACTGGGGCCTGTGTCCCGCATGCGCGCACGCCGCCACCCCACCCCTCACGGAAGGAACACCATGACAGACCAGGACCCGACCAGCGCCGGCATCGGCGCTGACGCGACCGACATCGACCAGTCCGTCACCGTCACCGACACCGACGAGGCGTATGCCGAGGAAGCCGCGACCTGCCCGGTCATCCATGCACAGCCGCATCCGACGAGTGGATCGGCCAACCGAGTGTGGTGGCCCAACCAGCTCAACCTCAAGATCCTCGCCAAGAACCCCCAGGTGCGTAACCCGCTGGATGCGGACTTCGACTACGCCGCCGCCTTCGAGTCGCTCGACCTGGCGGCCGTCAAGAAGGACATCGAGGACGTGCTCACCACCAGTCAGGACTGGTGGCCCGCCGACTTCGGCCATTACGGGCCGCTGATGATCCGCATGGCGTGGCACTCGGCCGGCACCTATCGGGTGACCGACGGTCGCGGTGGCGGCGGCGCCGGTCAGCAGCGATTCGCCCCGCTGAACAGCTGGCCCGACAACGTCAACCTCGACAAGGCGCGGCGACTGCTCTGGCCCGTGAAGAAGAAGTACGGCCAGTCGATCTCCTGGGCCGACCTCATGATCCTCGCGGGCAACGTCGCGCTGGAGTCGATGGGCTTCCGCACGTTCGGCTTCGCCGGCGGCCGTGCCGACGTCTGGGAGCCGGACGACGACGTGTACTGGGGTCCCGAGACCACGTGGCTGGGCGACGAGCGCTACTCCGGCGACCGCGAACTCGAAAAGCCCCTCGCGGCCGTGCAGATGGGTCTCATCTACGTCAACCCGGAAGGACCGAACGGCAACCCCGACCCGCTGGCCTCTGCCCGCGACATCCGTGAGACCTTCGCGCGGATGGCGATGAACGACGAGGAGACCGTCGCGTTGATCGCGGGCGGCCACACATTCGGGAAGACGCACGGCGCGGCATCCGACGACAACCTCGAAGACAACCCGGAGGCGGCGGGCCTGGAGGCTCAGGGCCTCGGCTGGAAGAACAACCACGGCACGGGGCGCGGTGACGACACGATCACGTCCGGCCTCGAGGTCACGTGGACCTATCACCCCACGCGCTGGGACAACGAGTTCTTCCACATCCTCTACGCGTACGAGTGGGAGCTCATGAAGAGCCCCGCCGGTGCGCACCAGTGGCGGCCGAAGGGCGGCCAGGGCGTCGACATGGTTCCGCTCGCGCACAGCGACGGCAAGCGCGAGCCGCGCATGCTCACGAGCGATCTCGCCCTGCGTATGGACCCGGAGTACGACAAGATCTCGCGAAAGTTCAAGGACGACCCCGACGCCTTCGCCGATGCGTTCGCCCGTGCATGGTTCAAGCTCACGCACCGCGACATGGGACCCGTCACCCGTTACCTCGGACCGGAGGTGCCGGCGGAGGAGCTGCTCTGGCAGGACCCCGTTCCGGCGCCGAGCGGCGCTCCGCTGGACGCTGCGCAGGTCGCTGACCTGAAGGCGCGCGTGCTCGACTCGGGTCTGACGGTCTCCGAACTCGTCGCGACGACGTGGGCGGCGGCATCGTCGTTCCGCGGCAGCGACAAGCGCGGCGGCGTCAACGGCGCCCGCATCCGCCTCGCGCCGCAGAAGGACTGGGAGGTCAACAACCCCGCCCAGTTGCATCGGGTGCTCGGAGTGCTCGGCGGTATCAAGACGGATGCCGCGCAGGCGGGTGTCGACGTGTCGCTCGCCGACCTGATCGTGATCGCGGGAAACGCCGCCGTCGAGAAGGCGGCCGCGGATGCGGGCGTCGAGGTGGAGGTGCCGTTCCACGCCGGACGCACCGACGCTTCCGAGCAGCAGACCGACGCCGAGTCGTTCGCCTACCTGGAGCCCGCGGCCGATGGCTTCCGCAACTACCAGGGTCCGCTGGCACCGATGCCCGCCGAGTACCACCTCATCGACAAGGCGAACCTCCTCACGCTCACGGCGCCGGAGATGACCGTCCTGATCGGAGGCCTGCGGGTGCTGGGCGCGAACTGGGACGGCTCGCCCTACGGTGTGTTCACGGACCGGGTCGGCGTCCTCTCGAACGACTTCTTCGTGAATCTGCTCGACCTCGGCACCACGTGGACGCCGCTGGACCCCGGCTCCCACGCCTTCGCCGGCGTGAAGGACGGTTCGGGAGAGAAGGTCGGCGTAGGCACGCGCGTCGATCTGCTCTTCAGCTCGAACTCCGAGCTGCGCGCGCTGGCCGAGGTGTACGCCTCGGACGACGCCACCGAGAAGTTCGTCCGTGACTTCGTTGCGGCGTGGACCAAGGTGACCGAGCTCGACCGCTTCGATCTTCACCGCTGAGCACGCGTCAGAACGACGCCGGGGCCCCTTCCGAGCGGAAGGGGCCCCGGCGTCGTTCTGCGCGGCACTCGGTCTCAACCCAGACACGTCGGATACTGTGTTCTTGCGCCCTGCCGCCGTCGCGGCATCCGGCCCACCCGAAGGACGAATCAGGCCAAATGACTTCCCGCATCCTCGTTGTCGATGACGACATCGCGCTCGCCGAGATGATCGGCATCGTGCTGCGCACCGAGGGCTTCGAACCGCTGTTCTGCGCCGACGGCACCGCCGCCGTCGAGATGTGGCGCGATGAGCGGCCCGACCTCGTGCTCCTGGATCTGATGCTGCCGGGGATGGACGGCATCGAGATCTGCACGCGCATCCGTTCCGAATCGGGCGTTCCGATCATCATGCTCACCGCACGCACCGATACCGCCGACGTCGTTCGCGGGCTCGAGTCCGGCGCGGACGACTACATCGTCAAGCCCTTCAACCCGAAGGAGCTCGTCGCGCGGATCCGCACGCGGCTGCGACCCGCCGCTGAGGCGACGGGCGGTGATCTTCGCATCGGCGACGTCGTCGTCGATGTCGCCGCCCACGAAGTGCGCCGGGGGAGCGAGGTCATCGCGCTCACCCCGCTGGAGTTCGAGCTGCTGGTGGCCCTCGCCTCGAAGCCGCAGCAGGTGTTCTCGCGCGAAATGCTGCTCGAGCAGGTCTGGGGCTATCACTACAAGGCCGATACCCGTCTCGTGAACGTGCACGTGCAGCGGCTGCGCGCGAAGGTCGAGATCGATCCGGACAATCCGCGGATCGTCATGACGGTGCGCGGCGTCGGCTATCGCGCCGGCGCGGTGGTGTGATCGGCCGCTCATGACGCCGCAGACGGCGACCGTGCCGACGCTGACCGGCTGGCGCGACTGGCGCAGCTGGCCGCGCCGTGTGGCATATGCGTGGGCCCGGTCGCTGAGGTTTCGCACGCTCGTCATCACGATCGGTGCGACGGCTCTGGCCATCCTCATCGCGTTCGTCGCGATGGCGCTCGCGATCCAGAACGACCTCTTCGAGTCCCGTGTCCAGCAGGTGCAGGAGGCCGTGCAGCGCGCTACGCAGTCCACCCAGCAGACGCTCAACGCCGCGCAGATCGACGGCGACGGTGCCGCATTGCAGTCGCTGTGGAACAACGCGACCGATTCGATCGCGCGGCAGGCCGGGACCGACATGATCGCCGCGTTCCGCATCTCGGATGAGCCGTCGACGATCGCGCCGCAGGACTTCCAGCGCGGAGGGTTGACCGCGGGGTTGATCACGCCCGGGCTGCGCGGCGCCGTTCAGGGCGACAGCCAGAAGCGCTGGTGGCAGTCCGTCGGCCTGCCGGCCGCCGACGGCGGCACGGTGCCCGGGATCGTCGTCGGGCAGCAGCTCGAGTTTCCCGAGGTCGGCGCCTACGAGTTCTACTTCGCCTACGACCTCGCCCCGGAGCAGCAGACCCTGCAGTTCGTCCAGATCACCCTGTGGCTCGTGGGCGCCGGGCTCGTGCTGCTGATCGCGGCGATCTCCTCCTTCGTGCTGCGCTCGGTGACCGTTCCGATCGCCGAGGCCGCCGAAACCAGCGCGACCCTCGCCGCCGGCGATCTCGCTGTGCGGCTGCCGGTGCGAGGGGAGGACGAGTTCGCGATCCTCGGCCGCTCGTTCAACGCGATGGCCGACAGCATCGAAGCCCAGATCAAGGAGCTCGCCGAGCTCTCGCTCGTGCAGCAGCGCTTCGTCTCCGACGTCTCCCACGAGCTGCGCACACCACTGACGACCATCCGCCTGGCCAGCGACATGCTCAACGACCAGCGCGACTCCTTCGATCCGACGACCGCCCGCGCCGCGGAGCTGCTGCATGCACAGGTGCAGCGCTTCGAGACGCTCCTGACCGATCTGCTGGAGATCAGCCGCTACGACGCGGGCTCGGTGCAACTGGAGTACGAGCCGACCAGCCTCGCGCATCTCGCCGAGGACGTCATCGCCTCGATGCAACAGCTGGCCGATCAACATGGGACGGACGTGCGCCTGGTCGCCCCCGGAGGCTACTCTCCGGTCGACATGGATCCCCGCCGCGTCCGCAGAATCGTGCGCAACCTGCTCGGCAACGCCATCGAGCACGGCGAGGGTCGCCCCATCGTCGTCACCGTGGACAGCAACCAGCGTGCGGTCGCGATCGGCGTCCGCGACTACGGACTCGGGATGAGCGCCGCCGACGCCGAGCGTGTGTTCGACCGCTTCTGGCGCGCCGACCCGTCGCGCAAGCGCACGATCGGCGGCACGGGATTGGGGCTGTCGATCGCGCTCGGTGACGCGAAGCTCCACGGCGGCACCCTGGCCGTCTGGTCGGATCTCGGACGCGGGACGAACTTCGTGCTGACGCTGCCGCGGCAGGGCCAGCCCATCGACGGCTCTTCGCCGGTTCCGGTCGACCCGGGCGAGGACGGCGTTTCGCTCGACGATCTCGGGCTCACGCAGCCGATCACCGTGTTCGACAAGGGGGGACGCTCATGACTGTTCGGCGTCTGCGCCGGGCGGGCATCACCGTGCTCGCGGGAGCGCTCATGGTGGTGCTCGCCGCGTGCGCGGGTCTGCCGACCTCGGGGCCGGTCAACCCGGGCGTGCGGATCGTGGACGACGGCACCTCCGGTGACATCGCGTTCATCCCGAAGGGCCCGGTCAAGGACGCCACCCCCCAGCAGATCGTCGAGGGGTTCATCGCGGCCGGCACCGGCCCCACGAACAACTGGGAGACCGCCCAGCAGTTCCTCGCCCCCAGCTACAAGGGCACCTGGAAGCCGCAGGCCGGCGTCACGATCTACGCGTCCGGGCAGCGCACCCTTCAGCAGAGCGCATCCGGCGATATCGTGCTGACGGTCTCGCCGGTGGCGACGGTGGATGCCACGGGTGAGATGAGCCCGGCATCCGACAACGGCCCCATCCCGCTGACCTTCAAGCTCGCTCAGCAAGACGATGGGCAGTGGCGGATCACGCAAGCACCCGATGGGATCGTGCTGGACAAGGCGCAGTTCCAGGCGGTGTTCGGCGACTACGCGTTGATGTACTTCGACCCGACGTGGACCTATCTGGTGCCCGACGTGCGGTGGTTCCCGCGTTATTACGCCGCCACCAACATCGCGCAGGGACTGGTCGACGGGGCCCCCGCGCCCTGGCTGCGCGGGGCGGTGGTGAGCGCGTTCACGGATGGTGCACGGCTCGAGTTGACATCCGTTCCGCGTCAGTCCAACGTCGCGCAGGTGACGCTCCAGGACGGTGCGCGCTCGCTCGACCAGATCGCGCTGAACCGCATGCAGACCCAGCTGGAGGCGAGTCTCGACGTCCCCGGGATCACGAGCGTGGACATGCTGCTTCCGGGGGGTCAGCAGCTGACGGCCCAGCGCGTGGACGTCCGCTCCACCGCGGTGGCGGCCAACCCCCTGGTCCGCACCGACGACGCCTTCGGGTTCGTGTCGGGGACGACCATCTCGCCGATCGCCGGACTCTCCGACGCGCTCATGCAGATCTCGGCGACCGACATCGAAGTCAACGCCGATCGCACCGTCGCCGCCGTCCGCGACGCGTCGGGCGCGGTTCTCGAGGTCCCCGCTGACGGCCCCGTCCGCCGCCTCGACCCGCGTCCGGATCTCGTCGCCGCCTCCATCGATCCCGCGGGCTACATCTGGTCGGTGCCGTCGAACGCACCCGGATCGGTGATCGCATATGCACCGGGCGGCACCTCCGTCCCGATGTCGGGAGGATGGTCGGGTGCCTCCGCGGTCATTGCGCAGCGTGTGTCGCGCGACGGGACGAGGCTCGTCGCCGTGGTGCGCGACGGTGATCGCTACGCCATCTGGGGAGCGGGGATCCAGCGGGATCGCAACGGCGCGCCCACCTCGCTCTCCTCGCCGGTGAAGAAGCTCGCGACGCTGTCGGATGCCGCGACGGATCTCACGTGGCTCGATGCGAGCACCCTCGGCGTGCTCGCGGGCGCCGGGCAGGACCAGTACGTCGAGGCGGTGCACGTCGGCGGCTTCTCGGACGCGCCGATCCGTACCCCCGGTGACACCTCGACGCTCTCGGGGCAGACGTCGAACGCGAGCGTGAGCGACACCGACGGCGAGCTCTATGCGCAGCGGGGTGCCAACTGGCAGCAGCTGATCGGGGGCGTCCGGGTACTGGCGGTGCAGCAGGGGATGCCGCGCTGAGGCGGATCCTCCTCCCCGCGTCGCGCTGCGCAGACATCGGTCCACAGGTCCGCGTTCGCGTCCGCGTGCAGGACATGCGTTCGGCAGGCTGGCATCATGCTCGAACCGATGCCACTGCGCGCGTCCGCGTGGCGCCGCGTGGGCGAGGCCGCGGCAGCGGCGCTGTCGCTCGTGCTGCCCGTGTGGTGCGCGGGCTGCGACGAGCCGGACGTCGCCCTGTGTGCGAACTGCCGTGAACTCCTTCGACCGTCCGTGCGCGTCGGTTCACTCCGTCCGGGCCTGCCCGTGTGCTCCGCACTGGATTTCTCGGGCGTGCCGGCACGTGTTCTGCGCGCGTTCAAGGAGGACGGGCGGACAGGACTGGCCCGGCCCCTCGGCGCCGCCCTGGCCGCGGCCGTGGCGCGGCTGGACGGTGACGGCATCGATGTGGCGGTCGTGCCCGTGCCGTCCTCACGCCGCGCGTTCCGCCGGCGCGGATACGACACCGGAACCCTGCTGGCGGGGCGCGGCGGACTGAAGCCGCTCCGGGCGCTGAGCTCACGCGGCGCGGTCGCCGACCAGCGGGGGCTCGGTCGCGAGGCCCGCGCGCGCAACGTCGCGGGAACCCTCCGTGCCCGTGACGTCGCCGGTCTGTCGGTCATCGTCGTCGACGATGTGCTCACCACAGGGGCGACGCTGCGAGAGGCCGTGCGGGCGCTGACGGCGGGCGGTGCGCACGTGATCGGGGCCGCGACCGTCGCTGCCACCGCCCGACACGCCTCGTGAGCGCAGATCCATTGCCGATGCTCAGAGAATCGGTCCGTTACTCCCGGGATTCCCGCGTGACAGCGCCGCCTCGCCCCGATAGCGTGGGAGAGACCAAGGCGAACTCAGGGTCCGCCCTTGACCGGCTGGACCCGGAACAAGGAGGTCAGGATGGAAACCAGCATCGTCGGCGTGGGTGTGAGCATCTCGGATCGTTTTCGCACCGTCACCGAAGAGAAGTCCGTCCGCATCGGAACGTTGTCCCCCCGAGCGCAGCGTCTCGACGTCAAGGTCACCCACCGCGCGTATCACAACGGAAGCCGCGAAGAGGAGACCGTCGAGCTGACCGTCACCGGCAAGGGTCCGCTCGTGCGTGCGGAGGCCACCGACAACGACAAGTTCACGGCACTCGACATGGCTGTGGACAAGCTCGCCGAGCAGCTGCGTCGTGCCAAGGACAAGCGCGTGGACGCCCGAAACCACCCGCGCGGAGCCAAGCTCGACAAGGGCAGCGGGGCGCTGTCCGGCATCGACGTGCAGCCGGCATCGGTGGAGACGCTGCGTGCGGTCGCGACCGGCGAGATCCCGATCGCCGTCGGCGACGAGGGCGAGGACGACTACACGCCGGTCGTGATCCGCACCAAGAACTTCGACGCCGAGTGGATGACGGTCGAAGAGGCCGTCGACCGCATGGAGCTGGTCGGACACGACTTCTTCCTCTTCATCGACGCGCGCACCGACCACCCGAGCGTCGTCTATCGCCGCAAGGGCTGGGACTACGGCGTGATCTCGCTCACCGCCAGTGCTCCGCCCGCCGCGGAGCTCGCGTCCTGAGCCACCCGGCCGAGCCCCGAAACCGGGGCGAGTGAACAGAATCGGATGCCGCGACGCGCGGCATCCGATTCTGTTTCTCCGATCCGATTCCGCTTCTTCGGCGCGGGTCGGCGCATCCGCCCGATCGGGCGGACTCAGTCGAAGATGCCGTCCAGGATGCTGCCGATGACCAGCCCGCCGAGGATGCCGCCGACCATGTCGCCGCCTCCACCGCGGCGACCGCCTCCCCAGCCGCCACCGTTTCCCCAGCCGCCGTCATTCGGGCGGGAGGAGTCGATGTCGCGCTGGGCCAGCTGCAGAGCCTCCGCCGCCAGCTGCCCGCACCGACGGGCGTCCGCGAGGGCCTGCTCGCGATCGTCCTCGCCGATGGGCTGTGCGCTCAGCGCCGCCAGGTCTAGGCGGATCCGTTCCGCTTCGGCCAGACGGGTGCGCGCATCGGCGCCGATCCATCCCCGGTGGCCGGAGATGACGCTGCGCGCGACGCCGAGCTGGCGGTCCGCGTCGTCGATCGCATGGCGGACGTGGCCCTCCGGCGGTGCGGGGTGGGCCAGACGTGCACGGGCCTTGGCGACCGCGGCATCCAGTGCGGCGTTGGCCTCACGCAGTCGGGTGAGCTCACCGAACGGGTCGGGAAGCTCGCCCGCCGGGGTGAGTGCGGAAAGCTCGTTCTCGAGCGCAGCCATGGCAGCGCTCACGGCGGGGATGCTCTGCAGCTCACGAGCGGCCACGAGGTCGCCGCGCGAATCCTCCACGATGGCGTCGAGCGTGGATTCGGCACGCAACGCCTCCACTTCGAAGGCGTCCACGGCATCCAACAGGGTGGTCGCGCGGCGCACCGCCTCCATGGCCGTCTCCAGCGCGAGGTTCGCCTGCTCCCGCTGACCACTCTCGCGTCGTGCCGTGGAGACATCGGCACCGTGCGTGGCGAAGGCGAAGAGCTGGGCAGCTTCGGTGGCGTTCTTCTCGATGCGTCGCACGGCGGCAGGCGCGTACCGGGCGTGCACGCGCGCGAGAGTCGCCTCGGCGCGTTCGAGTCGCTGTGTGCCCCGCTCGACGTCGGCGCGGATGCCGGCGATGATCTCCGGAGCGCGGCGGGCGCGCTCGACGGGCTCGGCGAGAGCTTGGAGGCGATCGTCGAGGAGCTCCTGTGCCCAGTCGCACAGCTGGATGATGCGCGCGTTGCGCGTGCGCAGCTCGTCGGGGGTGTCCGGGATGTGGTCATGATTGAGCTGATTCAGCTGGAACGCCTCGCCCATGTGGCTGCGCACCGCGTTCAGCGCCTCGCGGAGGCTCTGGGTGGGCTCCGTGCCCAGTTCGATCTCGGCGAAGACGAGTTCGTCCTCCGTCGTGCGCAGGCGCTCGTCGATCTCGACGAGCGCCGCGTCCGCCCGGCGGCCGAGCTCGGCGTCCTCGGCCGCCCGCTGCTCGCGTTCCTGCTTGCGTGCGCCCCAGAATCCGGCCATGTCACGATCCTATGCGCGTGTTTTCGAGGTCTCGCGCAGGTAAGCAAAGTCACAGCCAGGTAACATGGCCCCGTATGCCGTGCCCTCGTGCGCGGTCGAGGCGACGTCGCACGTCGCCCGCACCCGATAGATGGAGATGCTCCGTGGCCAACCCTCTCGAGAAACTGCTCCGCGCCGGCGAAGGACGCATCCTGCGGCGGCTTCAGCAGGTCGTGAAGGCGGTCGGCGCCCTGGAAGAGGACTATGCGCAGCTGACCGACGAGGAGCTGCGCGGCGAGACCGCCGAGCTGCGCGCCCGCCACGAGGCGGGGGAGAGCCTCGACAAGCTGATGCCGGAGGCCTTCGCGGCCGTGCGCGAAGCCGCCAAGCGCACCCTCGGCCAGCGTCCCTACGACGTCCAGATCATGGGTGGTGCGGCTCTGCATCTCGGCAACATCGCGGAGATGAAGACCGGTGAGGGAAAGACGCTCACCGCGACCTTCGCCGTCTACCTCAACGCGATCGCCGGCCAGGGCGTGCACGTCATCACCGTGAACGACTTCCTCGCGTCGTATCAGGCCGAGCTCATGGGTCGCGTCTACCGTGCCCTCGGCATGACCACCGGCACCATCGTCGCCGGACAGACCCCCGAGGTGCGCCGCGAGCAGTACAACGCCGACATCACCTACGGCACGAACAACGAGTTCGGCTTCGACTACCTGCGCGACAACATGGCCTGGCAGAAGCAGGATCTGGTTCAGCGCGGTCATTTCTTCGCGATCGTCGACGAGGTCGACTCGATCCTCATCGACGAGGCGCGCACCCCGCTCATCATCTCGGGCCCGTCCTCGGGCGAGGCCAACCGCTGGTTCGTCGAGTTCGCGAAGATCGCGAAGACGCTCGAGGCCGGGGTGGACTACGAGGTCGATGAGAAGAAGCGCACCATCGGTGTGCTCGAGCCCGGCATCGAGAAGGTCGAGGACTACCTCGGCATCGACAATCTGTACGAGTCGGCGAACACCCCGCTGATCTCCTTCCTGAACAACTCGATCAAGGCCCTGGCGCTGTTCAAGCGCGACACCGACTACGTGGTGATGAACGACGAAGTCATGATCGTCGACGAGCACACCGGCCGCATCCTGGTCGGGCGTCGCTACAACGAGGGCATCCACCAGGCCATCGAGGCCAAGGAGGGCGTGCCGGTCAAGGCGGAGAACCAGACACTCGCCACGGTCACCCTGCAGAACTACTTCCGCCTCTACGACAAGCTCGCCGGCATGACCGGTACCGCTGAGACCGAAGCGGCCGAGTTCATGTCCACCTACAAGCTCGGCGTCGTTCCGATCCCGACGAACAAGCCGATGATCCGCAAGGACCAGCCCGACCTCGTCTACAAGAACGAGCAGGCGAAGTTCGCGCAGGTGGTCGAGGACATCGCACGCCGTCATGAGACCGGACAGCCGGTCCTCGTCGGCACCGTCAGCGTCGAGAAGAGCGAGTACCTCTCGCGACTGCTCGCCAAGAAGGGCATCAAGCACGAGGTGCTCAACGCCAAGAACCACGCGCGTGAGGCTGAGATCGTCGCTCGCGCCGGCCGGCTCGGCGCCGTCACCGTGGCCACCAACATGGCCGGTCGTGGCACCGACATCATGCTCGGCGGAAACGCCGAGTTCCTGGCGGTGCAGGAGCTCAAGGCGAAGGGGCTCGACCCGGTCGAGACGCCCGATGAGTACGATGCCGCCTGGACCGAGACCTACGCCGCGATGCGCGACACGGTGGCCGAGGAGGCGACCAAGGTCGTCGAGGCCGGCGGACTGTACGTCCTCGGAACCGAACGCCACGAGTCCCGTCGCATCGACAACCAGCTGCGCGGCCGCTCGGGCCGTCAGGGCGACCCGGGCGAGAGCCGCTTCTATCTGTCGCTGACCGACGACCTCATGCGACTGTTCCAGTCCGGCGCCGCCGAGGCGATTCTCGCCCGCACGAACTTCCCTGACGACGTCGCGATCGAATCGACCATGGTCTCGCGCGCGATCAAGAGCGCGCAGTCCCAGGTCGAGGCCCGCAACGCGGAGATCCGCAAGAACGTGCTCAAGTACGACGATGTCCTCAACCGCCAGCGCGAGGCGATCTACGCCGATCGCCGCCAGATGCTCGAGGGTGACGACCTGTCCGACCGCGTGCAGCACTTCATCGAGGACGCCATCGGCGCGATCATCGATGACCACACCGGTACCGGCCACAACGAGAGCTGGGACTTCGACGCGCTGTGGACCGAGCTGAAGACGCTGTACCCGGTGTCGGTGACGATCGACGAGGTCGTCGCCGAAAGCGGCAACAAGGGGCGCGTCACGCCGGAGGTGCTCAAGCGCGAGATCCTCTCGGACGCGAAGATCGCGTACGCGGCGCGTGAGGAGAAGCTCGGCGAGCCCGCCATGCGCGAGCTCGAGCGTCGCGTCGTGCTCCAGGTGCTCGATCGGCGCTGGCGTGATCACCTCTACGAGATGGACTACCTCAAGGACGGCATCGGCCTGCGTGCCATGGCGCAGCGCGACCCGCTGATCGAGTATCAGCGCGAGGGCTACGAGATGTTCCAGACCATGATGGGCCAGATCAAGGAGGAGTCGGTCGGCTTCCTCTACAACCTCGAAGTCGAGGTGCGCCAGAGCGGCGAGGAGGTCGAGGCCAAGGGCCTGCAGGTCGCGCCCTCGGTCGAGAACCAGAAGCTCCAGTACACGGCTGCCAACGACGCCGGCGAGGTCGAGGTCCGCAACGATCGCGGGCAGGTCCAGCAGGCGGCGACGAGCAAGCTCCGCCAGCAGAGCGCGCCCGCCGCGCCGGCCGCACCCGCCGCCGAGGCTCCGCGCGGGGCATTCGGGCAGCGCACGGATGCCGCGGCATCCGCGCCTGCGGCGAACAACCGCGCCGAGCGTCGGGCCGCCGGCAAGAAGAAGTAGTCGCCGGTCGGCGCTGTCCGGGCCACCGGTCGGCGATTGGCCTCGTCGGGGCGGCGATATCCTGATCCGATGAGTCCCCGCATCCTCGACCAGTCATCCAAGCTCAAGGACGTTCTCTACGAGATCCGTGGAGCCGCCCTTGTCGAAGCTGACCGGCTCGAGGCCGACGGCCACCGCATCCTCAAGCTCAACACGGGCAACCCCGCCGTCTTCGGTTTCGAGGCTCCGTACCAGATCGTCCGCGACATGATCGAAGCGGTGCCGCACGCCCACGGCTACAGCGACAGCCGCGGCATCATGTCGGCCCGCCGCGCCGTCGTGTCGCGGTACGAGCAGGTGCCCGGGTTCCCGGCGTTCGATCCGGACGACGTGTACCTCGGCAACGGGGTGTCCGAGCTCATCACCATGACCATGCAGGCGCTGCTGGACAGCGGTGACGAAGTGCTGATCCCCGCGCCGGACTATCCCCTGTGGACGGCTATGACGAGTCTCGCCGGCGGGACGCCGGTGCACTACCGCTGCGACAACGAGAACGGATGGCAGCCCGACCTCGAAGACATCCGGTCGAAGGTGACGCCGGCCACGAAGGCCATCGTCGTCATCAACCCGAACAACCCGACCGGCGCGGTGTACTCGCGCGAGGTGCTGGAGGGGATCGTCGAGATCGCTCGAGAGCACTCGCTGCTGCTGCTCAGCGACGAGATCTACGACCGCATCCTGTTCGACGACGCTGTGCACATCCCGCTGGCCACGCTCGCGCCGGACCTGCTCTGCCTGACGTTCAACGGCCTGTCGAAGACCTATCGCGTGGCGGGGTACCGGTCGGGTTGGATGGTGATCACCGGCCCGAAGAAGCACGCCGCCGGGTTCCTCGAAGGCATCCAACTGCTGGCCTCGACCCGGCTGTGCCCCAACGTTCCCGCCCAGCACGCAGTGCAGGCCGCGCTGTCGGGTGTGCAGTCGATCGACGCCCTGATCGCCCCCACCGGGCGGCTCCACGAGCAGCGGGATGCCGCGTTCGACGCTCTCACCGCGATTCCGGGGGTGCAGTGCCACAAGCCGCGCGGCGCTCTCTACGCGTTCCCGCGGCTGGATCCCGAGATCTACGAGATCCACGACGATGCCAAGTTCGTCTACGACTTCCTCGTCGCGGAGCATGTGCTGCTCGTGCAGGGCACGGGATTCAACTGGCCGACGCCGGATCACTTCCGGATCGTGACGTTGCCGGAGGCGCGCGTGCTCACCGAGGCGATCGAACGGCTCGGCAACTTCCTCTCGTCGTACCGGCAGTAAGGCGGGTCGGTCACGCCGGCCGCGTCCCCGGGAGGCTCAGAGAAGTGCGAGGGACGTGGCGCGCCAGCGACCGTCCCAGCCCTCCAGACGGAGGGCGACGGCGCGCGTGCGCGCGGGTCCTGCCACGATGACGACTCCTTCGATGACGCCGTCGGCGGGCGAGGAGTGGCGTGTCGAAAGGATATGGTGCACGGGGCGGGCCGGCGCGACACCGCGCGCACTCCGCGCACGAGCCGACAGATTGGCCCGTGTGATCAGCGCGCGGAACGCGTCCTCGCCGAACCAGCGTGCGAGCTGATCGACTTCGCGCACCCCGGCGAGGGCCTCGAGGACGCCGATGGTCAGGTTCTTCAGCAGCGGCTCGGGAGCGGGCAGCGCATCCGTGCCGGTGCGCTGGGGTGCGAAGTACTCCGCGACCTCCAATGCAGATCCGCGGCGTGGTGTCGACACGCTCCGCGGCGCGGTCGCGCTGCGCGGTGGAGTACCGGCAGCGTCGGGGGATGCGGTGGCCATGCTCCGTCCTCCTCTGACGTCGTCCGCCCGGTCGGGCGTCTGACGAGTACAACACAGCCCACGCACAGGAAGGATGAGAATCCTCCAACGTGTGGAGAGGCCGCTGTGGACAGAGTCGGCGGGCCGCGGCATCCGTGCCCTAGGGTCGCCGCGTGCGCTGGGACCGCTTCTTCGAGGATCTGGAAGACCAACTCGACTCCGAATGGGAGGCTGAGCGCGCCGCCCTCGATACCGAGGCGGAGCGCCTGCGCCTGGCGCGCATCCCCGTCCGAGATCGGCTCGTGGTGCTCACGGAGGCCGGCGACGTCTCCCTCGGCATCGAGCTCACGGACGGCACGACGCTGTCGGGAGTCGTCACGCGCGTCGGATCCGACTGGCTCGCCGTGTCCGTTGAGGACGGATCGTCGGGGATGGTCTGGATCGTGCCGTTCACCGCCGTGGCGACCATGGCCCTCGGCACGAAAGATCTTCTCGACAGCGTGCGCAGCGCCCACCCCGGCGGCGCACTCGCGCAGCGTATGTCTCTGGGCTTCGTCGTTCGCGATCTCGTCCGTCGGCGCATCCCGGTGACGGTGCGTCTCGTGACGGGACGTGTCCTGTCCGGCACGATCGATCGCGCCGGGGCAGACCATCTCGATCTCGCACTGCACGAGGTCGGCGCGGTGCGCCGAGCCGATCAGCTGCGCGGCTTCCGGATCGTTCCGTTCCCGGCGGTGGCCGCGATGCGGATGGATGCGGTCGCCGACCTCGTCTGAGGGATGCCGGTGGCGCGACGATCAGTCCGGGTTGCGCACCGCGCCTCGACCCCACAGCTCGGGAAAGCTCGCCGCATTCGACTCGCGCCACAGCGCCATTCGTCGCGCGTCTTCCACCTGGTCGTCGAGATAGACCGCGACGCTGCCGGCATCGATGCGCCAGCGCGCCGGCGAGCCCGCCTTCATTCCTCGAAGACGGCCATCGATCACGAGAGCGACCACCTCGTCCACGGCGATCTGCAGCATCTCCGCCACCTGGGCGGGTGTCAGCAGGCGTGCGCCGGCTTCGGGTGATTCGGGCATGAGGCCATTATGCGGTCCGGTGGGCTCGCCCTCGCGGGTCCACGCCGCGCTGTGGATAACCAGCCCGGGTCGGCGCGATCCTGAGCCACGATACCGACATGAGCGACTCCGTCACGACCCGACCCCGCCCTCGCGCGTTCTGGGCAGACCTGCGATTCCTGCTCGGAATCGCGCTGATCGTCGTCTCGGTGGGCGGCGTCTGGTTCGTGGTCGCCGCGGCACGTCAGACCGCGCCCGTGTTCGCCGCCGCCACGACGCTGCTCCCGGGTGAGACCGTCGAATCCGCCGACCTGCGCGTGGTCGATGTCGCGCTCGGGCCGATGCACGATTCGTACGCGTCGCCGACGACGCTGCGGCCGGGGGCCGTCGCGACCCGCGTCGTGCGGGCCGGCGAGCTCGTGCCGAACGATGCGCTCGGTGAGGCGGCCGGCGTGCGCAGCACCACGGTCGTCATCACGAGCGCGAGTGATGTGCCCTCCACCGTCGAGACGGGATCATCCGTCGACGTCTGGGCTGCGGCCCCGCGGGAGCGGGGCGCGTACGACACGCCCCGCATCCTCGTCGGCTCCGCGACGGTCGCATCGGTCGATCGTGACCGGTCGATGATGGGCGCCGCCGCCGTCTCGGTCGAGATCGTGATCGACCGCGCCGACGTCGCCGCGACCCTCGCGGCGATCGCCGACGGGTCCAGCCTGTCGATCGTCCCGAGCGGGGGAGCGGGCTCATGAGCGTGCGTGTGGTGCTGGCGTCCGACCGCCTGGGAGCCTCCGTCGTCGACGCTCTCGACGACCACGGCGCCGAGGTGAGTCTCGTCGTGACGGCTGATGCTCCGGCGGACGCCGCCGCCGATGCCGTCACGGGACGGGCTGCGGCCGAGCTGCTCGGCGCGCTCGCCGCCGCCGACGTGTTGGCCGTCGATGCCGGCCGAGACGCACTGACTCCTCAACTCGTGGCCGTGTGCGACCGCTTCGGTGTACGTATCGTCGCGATCTGCGACGGTGCAGCCGACCGTCGACTCGCCGAGATGTTCGGCGTCGCCACGTGCGCGCCGGACGACGTGTGCGCGGCGGTGGTGCACGCGGTGGCCCCTGCGCCGACGGGGCCCGCGCGTGGTCGCATCATCGCTGTCTGGGGACCCGCGGGCGCCCCCGGACGCACCACTCTGGCGATCGAGATCGCGGCGGAGCTCGCGCGGGACGGGCGCCGGGTCGCACTCGCCGACGCGGACACGCATGCTCCGTCGATCGCCATGCTGACCGGACTCGCCGACGAGGGGCCGGGCTTCGCTGCCGCGTGCCGAGCGGCCGAGCGCGGGACCTTGAGCGCCGCCGAGTTCGAACGGATCGCTCTGCCTCTCGGTGATGTCGCCGTCCTGGCGGGAATCAACCGGCCGGGGCGCTGGCCAGAGCTCTCCTCGGCACGCGTCGGCGGTGCTCTCGAGCAGTGTCGCACGTGGGTCGAGGACCTGATCGTCGATGTCGCGGCGCCGCTGGAGCGCGACGAGGAGATCGTCAGCGACATCGAGGGCCCGCGCCGCAACGCGGCCACGCTCGCCGTCCTGGCCGCGGCGGATGTCGTCGTCGCCGTCGTGTCCGCAGACCCTGTCGGCGTGGCACGTTTCGTCCGCGCGTACCCCGATCTGCGCGCGGCGGCCGGAGCCGCCCCCATCCGCGTCTTGGTCAACAAGACACGGTCATCGACGCTCGGGATCGATGCGCGGTCGCAGGTGCGTCGCACGCTCGAGCGCTACGTCGGCGTCGCGGCGTGCTGGTTCGTGCCATGGGATTCGAAGGCTGCCGATGCCGCGGTCCTGCAGGCACAGCCGGTGGGCCGGGTCGCACCCCGATCCTCGCTGTCGGGCGCCGTTCGTCGTTTCGTCGGCGAGGCGATCGAACCGCCTCCGGCGCGCGCCGCGGGGACGCGACCGTCACGCGCGTCCGGCGCCGATGCTCCGAGCCCGGGAAGCGGCGCGCGCGCCCGGACGCGCCGCGCGCTTCGCGGCGCGGCGTGACGGGCGTGACCGCGTCACCGTCGAACGATCTCGCCTAGGCTGGGTGCGTGTCGACGCTCAGCGATCTCGTGTATGCCCAGGGCCGGTCCACGGGGGCGGACATCGAGTGGCTGCACCGCCTCGCCGGCGACGGTCAGCTCCTCGCCGACCTCGCGTTCGCCGACATCGTGATCTGGGTGCCGACGGTCGACGATTCGTTCATCGCCGTCGCGCACACCCGGCCGAGCGGTGCGGCGACGCTGTTCTACCGGGACATCGTCGGCGACATGGTGCGCCCGCAATGGCGGACCCAGGTGCGGGACGCGTTCACGCGGGTCGAGATCGTCGATTCGGCATCCCCGGACTGGTTCGAAGAGACCCCCACGCGCGTGCGCGCGGTGCCGATCGTGCGCGCGGCCGGCGCCGGTGAGCAGTCGCCCGTGGTGGTGGGCGTGCTCACGCGGCACACCAACCTCGGCGAGGCGCGCACCCCGTCACGCCAGCAGATCACTTTCAACGACTGCGCCGACGACCTCTTCGGCATGATCTCCAGCGCCGACTTCCCCGACCTCGCCGCACCGACCTCTCCACGACGGGGTGCCCCGCGCGCCTCCGACGGTCTGATCCGCATCGATGTCGACGGCACGACCACGTTTGCCAGCCCCAACGCCCTCTCCGCGTTCAACCGCCTCGGCTTCGACGACGAGCTCGAAGGGGAATCGCTGCTCGAAGTGGCCACCGGCATTCTGCCGAAAGGACGCGATTTCGATGAGTCGCTGCCGATCGTCATGGCCGGCCGGGCGCCCTGGCGCGCCGACCTGGAGGCGCGCGGCGTCACGGTGTCACTTCGGACGATCCCCCTCAAGGATCACGGCACCCGGATCGGCGCCATCGTGCTGTGCCGGGACGTCACGGAGATCCGCCATCAGGAGCAGGAGCTGATCACCAAGGATGCGACGATCCGGGAGATCCATCATCGCGTCAAGAACAACCTCCAGACGGTCGCGTCGTTGCTGCGCATTCAGTCGCGGCGCACACACTCGGATGAGGCTCGCGACGCGCTGACGCACGCGATGCGCCGGGTCGCGGCGATCGCGGTGGTCCACGACACCCTGTCGGAGGGCCTCGCCCAGAACGTCGACTTCGACGACGTCTTCGACCGGGTGCTCAAGCTCGTCGCGGAGGTCGCTGCGTCGCCCAACACCCGCGCGCGGACGCGGAAGACCGGCACGTTCGGCACACTGCCCAGCGAGTACGCCACACCTCTCGCTCTGGCTCTCACAGAGCTCGTCACCAACGCCGTCGAACACGGTCTGGTCGATCAGGAGGGCGAGGTCGAGATCATCGCGGAACGCACCGAGGACCGACTCGGCGTGAAGGTGCGCGACACCGGCGTCGGCCTGCCGGAAGGTCAGGTCGGTCGCGGGCTCGGTACACAGATCGTCCGCACCCTCATCCAGGGTGAACTCAGTGGAACGATCGACTGGCACACGCTCGTCGGCTCGGGCACCGAGGTGACGATCGAGATCCCGATGCGCTACCTCGGACGCACGCAGAACTGAGGGAGAACGACCTCGGCGAGCTCGTTCTTCGCGGGGTGGGCGGCCGCGGGTGGCCGCCGTCTCAGCTGGCGCGGCGGGCGCGGGCCGCGCGGCGCTTCAGAGCGCGACGCTCGTCCTCGGACAATCCGCCCCACACGCCCGAGTCCTGACCGGTCTCGAGGGCGTACTGGAGGCAGACTTCCGTGACGGTGCAGCGCGCGCACACGGATTTGGCTTTCTCGATCTGATCGACAGCGGGCCCGGTGTTTCCGACGGGGAAGAACAGCTCGGGGTCGACGGTCAGGCAGGCGGCTTTGTCGCGCCAATCCATAGGGGGTGCTCCTTGATGCGGGATGAGAAGTCGGGTGGGTTGTGACGTCGGGCGTCGATTACCCTGATGGTGTGCGAGCAGACGCTCGCCCCACGCCACTGTGGGAGCACACGGATAGTTCAATGCTCCCATGGTCATTCAGATGAATCAAGGGTGAACTCGGCATTTCCCCCGGCGTGTACTGTGTACCGGCTGTATCGGAGGGCCCACCCGCATGATGACGACGACGGCGGAACGCACCGGTTCGGCCATCTTGGCGCTGGAAGCGCTCGCCGTTCTCGTCGTGACGGGCTGGGAGATCGTCGCCCTGATCACCGGTGACACCGACGACCCGGTCAGCTCGGTCGCTCTCATCGTCCTCACGGCGATCGGGGCGGTGGCGCTCGTCGCCTTCGCGGTGGCCGTCTGGCGTGGCCATTCCTGGGGGCGATCCGGGGGGATCGTCAGCCAGCTCCTGATCCTCGCCGTGGCGCTCGGCGCCATCACCGGCCCGAATCCGTCCGTCTCGACAGCCCTGGCGACGGCGATTCCCGCCGCCATCGGAATGGTCGCCCTGTTTTTCGCGGCGCGCACCGCGGCGCGGCGCGGTGACGATCGCCGCTGAGCGGCTCCGAGGGGACCGCTCAGCGGGTGATCAGCCGACGCCGAGCAGGGAGCGCACGCGGGCGACGTGCCCGGTGGCCTTCACGTTGTACAGGGCGTGCGCGACGCGACCCTCGGCATCCACGACGATGGTCGAGCGGATGACGCCCTCCACGGTCTTTCCGTAGTTCATCTTCTCGCCCCACGCGCCGTAGGCGTCGTGCACGGCGTGATCGGGGTCGCTGAGCAGCGGGTAGGTGAGACCGTCGCGCTCGCGGAAGCGGCGCAGGGTCGCGGTGTCGTCGCGCGAGACGCCTATCACCGCGTAGCCCGCCGCCTGCAGCGGTGCCAAGCTGTCGCGGAAGTCGCAGGCTTCCGTCGTGCACCCGGGCGTCATGGCGGCGGGGTAGAAGAACAGGATGATCGGGGTGCCGCGCAGATCGTGAAGGCTGACCGGTGCGTCGTCCTGATCGACGAGCGTGAAGTCGGGGGCGGGGGTACCGGGTTCGAGACGTGCCATAGCCCCAGCCTACGATCAGGCGAACGTGGAGAGCAGACGTTGCAGCGAATCCAGTCGCGCCGCTCCGCGCTCGCCGAGCCGTCCCTCGGCCACCGCCTCGATCAGTGCGCAATCGGGTGCGTCCGGAAGATGCGTGCAGCCGCGAGGGCACTCCTCTGCGATGACCGCCAGATCCGTGAAGGCGCGGAGGATGTTCGCCGGGTCGACGTGTCCGAGCCCGAACGATCGCACACCGGGGGTGTCGATCACCCAGCCGCGCCCCTCCGCCGTGACGTAGCGCAGCGACACGGTCGAACTCGACGTGTGACGGCCACGGCCGGTCACCTCGTTCACGTGTCCCGTTGCACGATCGGCGGTGGGCACGAGGACGTTGACCAGCGTGGATTTGCCGACACCGGAGTGGCCGACGAAGACGGTCGAGTGGCCGATCAGGCGTCGCCCGATCTCCTCGACTGGCATCTGGCCGCGACCGCTCGTGAAGATCTCCAGATCGTCCACACCCTCGAAGTGCGCAAGGAAGGGCGCAGGATCGGCCAGGTCGGTCTTGGTCACGACCAGGAGTGGATGGATGCCGGCGTCCAGAGCGGCGATGAGGTAGCGATCGACCAGCCGAGGCCGCGGTTCGGGGTCGGCGGCGGCGACGACGACGAGCATCTGGTCCGCGTTGGCGACCACGACCCTCTCCACCTGGTCGGTGTCGTCGGCGCTGCGCCGCAGCAGTGATGTGCGTTCCTCGAGCCCGACGATGCGCGTCAGAGTGCCCTCATCGCCGCTGGTGTCGCCCACGACGCGCGCACGATCGCCGGTGACGATCGGCTGCTTGCGCAGTTCGCGCGCGCGGGTGGCGAGCGCGGTGTGCTCGTCGGGACCGTCTTCGTCGATCAACACGGTGTAGCGGCCGCGGTCGACGCCGAGCACCCGACCGATCACCGCATCGGCGTGGGCGGGGCGCCGTTTCGTGCGCGGGCGATTCGCCTTCGGATTTGGGCGCACCCGGATGTCGGCCTCGTCGAACTCCAGCTCGTCGTCATCGTCGCCGAGATCGAGCCAGCTCATCGCACGCCTCGCACCGGCCGGCTCAGTCGTTCGCAGACCCGGACAGCATCCCGCTCCACAGGGCGGGAAACTCCGGCATGGTCTTCGCCGTGGTCTCGATGTGGTCGACCTCGACGCCGGGCACGCGCAAGCCGATGAGGGCGCCGGCTGTCGCAATGCGGTGGTCGTGGTGCGCGCGCCAGAGGCCCCCGTGGAGGTCAGCGGGGACGATGCGGATGCCGTCGGGCAGCTCCTCGGCGCGTCCCCCGAGTGCCTCCAGATTGGCGATGAGGGCCTCGATGCGGTTCGTCTCGTGGCCGCGGATGTGTCCGATGCCGTGGAGGGTCGTCGGGGCGTCGGCGAAGGCGGCCAGCGCGAACAGGGTCGGCGTCAGCTCGCTCGCCGCGCTCAGGTCGAGGTCGACGCCGGCGATGCGCGGACCGCCGGTCACGGTGAGAGCGCCGCCGCGGCGGGTTGCCCGCCCGCCCAGGAGAGTGAGGATCTCGGGCAGGAGCGCGCCGGGCTGTGTCGAACTCGCGGGCCACCCGGGGATCGTCACCGAGCCCTCCGTCAGCATCGCCGCGGCGAGGAACGGCGCCGCGTTCGACAGATCCGGCTCGATCGCGGCGTCGCGTCCGCGCAGGGTGCCAGCGGGAACGACCCACTCATTGGGTGTGGGGTGTTCGACCTGGATGCCGCGACGCGCAAGCGTCTCGATGGTCATATCGATGTGGGGGGCCGACGGAAGGCGCTCGCCGGAGTGGATGAGGTGAAGGCCCACGTCGAAGCGGGGCGCGGCCAGGAGCAGTCCGGAGACGAACTGGCTCGAGCCGCTCGCGTCGATCGTGACCTCGCCGCCACGGATGTGCCCGCGCCCGCGGACCGTGAAGGGCAGCGACCAGGTGCCGCCATCGTCGATGTCGGCACCGATCTCGCGCAGCGCCTTGATCATCTCGCCCATCGGGCGGTGCAAGGCGCTCGGGTGCGCTGTCAAGGTGACGTCACCGTGGGCCAGTCCGGCGAGGGGGGCGATGAAGCGCATGACGGTGCCGGCCTGACCGCAATCGATCTCGACGTCACCGCGGAAGGACGCGGGCGGGGTCACCAGCAGGTCGGGTCCGAACCGACCGGAGCCGGGCACCTCGGAGACCTCCACGCCCAGTGCACGCAGCGCCGCGATCATGCGTTCCGAGTCCTCGGAGTGCAGGGGCGAGGTGAGCGTGCTGGGGCCGTCGGCCAGTGCGGCGAGGACGAGCTTGCGGTTGGTGAGCGACTTCGAGCCGGGCACCGAGACCGTCGCATGCACGGCCTCGTCCGCACGCGGCGCCGGCCAGGGAGAACCTGCCGGCGGAAGAGGGGAATACCCGGTGACTGTCATCGGGTTCTACCCTAACGAACCCGTCCGACAGTGCCGCCTTCGGCGCGACGGGTGCAGCCTGCCGAACGGTGGACGCCGACGAAGAGAGGAGCCCCGTGACCGCGACACTCGCACCCCTGGTGCCGGACATCGCCGACGTAGACTGGGCCCTGATGGAAGAGCACGCGGCCCTCGAGTCGCCCACCCCCGAAACCCCGGCCACAGACCTCGTCCCGGCGGACGAGCTCGACAGCGCCGCGGACGCCCGTGCGCAGTTCGAGCAGCAGGCGCTGCCGTTCATGGATCAGCTGTACGCCGCGGGCATGCGGATGACGCGCAACCCGGCGGATGCGGCCGATCTGGTGCAGGAGACGTTCGTCAAGGCCTTCGCATCCTGGTCCTCTTTCACGCAGGGCACGAACCTCAAGGCGTGGCTGTACCGCATCCTGACCAACACGTACATCAACACGTACCGCAAGAAGCAGCGCGAGCCCTATCAGGGCACGATCGACGATCTCGAGGACTGGCAGCTCGGCGGCGCGGAGTCCACGACCGCCACCAGGAGCCGCTCGGCGGAGGCGGAGGCGATCGACCACATGCCGGCATCCGCGGTCAAGGACGCGCTCCAGTCGATTCCGGAGGATTTCCGTCTCGCGGTGTACCTCGCCGACGTCGAGGGCTTCGCATATCAGGAGATCGCGGACATCATGAAGACCCCCATCGGCACGGTCATGAGCCGCCTGCATCGCGGCAGGCGCATGCTGCGTGACCTCCTCGCCGACTACGCGCGCGAGCGCGGCATGGACGTGCCGGTGCCCGCGACTTCATCAGGGAGCAAGAAATGAGTGACTGCGGCTGCGACAAAGCACGCAAGGACCTGGAAGAGTACCTCCGCAACGAGGTCTGCAAGACAGAGCACGCCGACATCCGCGCGCACCTGGAGAACTGCCCGTCCTGCCGCGACGAGGCGCTGGTGGCCACGACGCTGACCGCCGTCGTCGCACGGGCCTGCAAAGAAACGGCTCCCGAGGAGCTGCGCGACCAGGTCTTGGCCCGTTTGCGCGCGGAGCAGGCGAGCCACCACTGACCGCAACCGTCGGATCGGTCCGTGACTCGGCCCGGAAACGGGATCAGCGCGCCGCCGGCGCGAAGACGCGGAGCGCACCGGGAACGACGTCGATCTCCAGTGGCAGCATCCCCACCGCATCGCCGTCGGCGTAGGCGGTGGTCGCGGGGGCGGACAGTCGCACCCGCCGCACGCGTGCGGTGACGACCTCGTCGAGGCCGGTATGCGCGCCGCGGTAGACGCGGGGCAGCAGCCGGAGCAGCCGCGTCCGGCCGAGCGGGCGCACGAGCGTGACGTCGAGCAGGCCGTCGGCGAGGTCGGCATCCGGACAGATGGGGATGCCGCCGCCATAGGTCGGGCCGTTGCCCACCGTCGCCATGAGCAGTTCCTCGCCGCGGCGTTCGATCGTGCCGTCGGCGTGCTCGAGCTCCACCTCGAAGTCGACGCAGCGCAGTCGCAGGAACTCGATGAGGATCGCGAGGTCGTAGCGGACGTGGCCGCGGGGCCAGCGCATGCGGTTGGCGCGGTCGTTCACCCGCGAGTCGAATCCGCTCGCCAGCACGGTCGCGTACAACGACGTCGAGCCGTCCTCGCGACGCACGCGCGCGAGATCGATCGTGCGTGTGGACCCCGCCGCGACGGCTTCGGCGGCTCCGCGCGCATCGCGCTCGCGCAGCCCGAGGGCGGTGGCCACGTCGTTGCCGGTGCCCGTCGGCACGATGCCGAGGGGGATGCCGGTTCCCGCGAGCTCCTGCGCGGCGAGGTTGACCGTGCCGTCCCCGCCCGCGACGAGCACGGCATCGGCGCCCGCCTGGAGGGCGAGGCGCAGCAGGTCGCTGGACTCGACGGCGCTGCCGCCCGCGATCAACGTCGTGCGGATGCCGTGGGCGCGCAGGAGCGCGGCGACGTCCTCCGCGGCGTGGGTGCGCGCGGAGGCGCGGGCCGTCGGATTGACGAGGAGTGCGACGTCCATGTCGTCCTGTCGGAAGGTCGGCCGGTGCGAGCTCGGCGGCGTGCGGGTGTTCGCCTCATCATGCCCTGTCGCAAGATCGCGACACGGTCGCGACGCGGCTGCGACATCCGTTTCGTAACGTTGTCTGCATGAAAACGGTACGCCGCCCTCTCGCTCTGTCCTTCGCGCTCCTGATCGCGGGCTGCGCACTCGCCGGCTGCAGCGTCCGGGTGTCCGACGCCGGCGCCGCGACCTCGACGGCCGCAGATACGGCCGCATCCACGTCTCCGACGGCAGCGGCGCCCTCGCCGTCGCCGAGCGACAGCGCGAACGTGCGCGGTGTCGTCGATGACGAGCGCATGGCGAAGCTGCAGCGCAGTCGCTGGAGCGACAAGGTCACGCAGCACGTGGCGTGCGTGGACGGCGCGTACACGGTCGACCGCAACGCCGACGCACTGGTCGTGGAGGTGACAGGCGACTGCCGGGAGGTCACGATCCTGGCCTCGGCGGCCACCGTCCTGCTGCCCGCTGTCGACGAGCTCAGCGTTCAGGGCGACGGGAACATCGTCATCGTCGCCGCGGCCCGCGAGATCGTGCTGGACACGGGCGCGGACGCGAACCTCGTCGGCTGGGAGAGCGGCACGGCTGTCGTCAAGGATGCCGGCACCCTCAACGGCACGACGCCGATCTCCTGATCGGTACGATCCGTTCATGACCTCCGCGCCGCCGCGTCTGCTCCTCGTCGACGATGAGAGCTCGATCACCGACGGCCTCGCCCCGTTCCTGACGCGCAGCGGGTTCGAGGTGCGCGTTGCGGCGGACGGTCAGCAGGCGTGGGACGTCGTCACGCGCTGGGTTCCCGACATCATCGTCAGCGACGTGATGATGCCGGTGCTGGACGGTCGGGAGTTCGTCCGCCGGCTGCGCGCGGCCGGAGACAGCACGCCGGCGATCCTGCTCACGCGAGTCGGAGAGTCGGGCGAGCGTTCGGCTGCGCTCGAAGAAGGCGCCGACGACTACCTCAACAAGCCGTTCGACCCGCAGGAGCTCGTCGCCCGCGCACGCGCGGTGATGCGCCGCGTCGCCGCGGGAGCCGCCCCGTTGGTGACGTCGCAGACGCTCGTCGCCGACGGCCTGAGACTGGACCGCCCCGGTCGTCGCGTCTGGCGGGGGGATGCCGAGGTGCCGTTGACCCCGAAGGCGTTCCAACTGCTGGAGTACCTCATGGCGCGCCCCGGCGAGGTGCATACCCGCGAGCGACTGCTGTCGGCGCTGTGGGGCTTCGACTTCGCCTCGCACACGCGAGCGGTCGACCACCGTGTCGCGGAGCTGCGGTCTGCTCTCGGCGACGACGCGACGGACCCGCGCTACGTCGAGACCGTTGCGGGTGTCGGCTACCGGTTCCGCGCCGAGGTGCGCCGCGCATGAACACTCGCGTCGGGGTGCTGGTTCTCGCCGCTGCCGCTGTCGTCTCAGCCGGTGTCGCCGTCGCCGGCGTCATCGCAGGAGACCGGCGATCGATCGTGGTCGAGGCCGGCGTTCCGGCCGTGGGCGTGGGCGTCGCGGTCCTGTTCGCCGCGGCGGCCGCGGCTCTCGCTCTCGCGGCTCACCGCCGGAGTCGTCTCCTCGAGACGACACGGCGCACCACGCGCGACACGGCGGCCTCGGAGCACCGACGCTTTCTCGCTCGACTCGACCACGAGTTGAAGAATCCCGTGACGGCGATCCGCGTCGCCGTCGCCGCGAGCGAGGCCGATACGCCCCAGCTCGCGACCATCGATGCCCAGACGGCCCGGCTCTCGCGGCTGGTCGCCGATCTTCGCAAACTCTCCGAACTGCAGACGTCCGAGATCGAGCGCTCGCGTGTGTCGGTCGCCGCGCTGGTGACGGACGTCGTCGACGCGGTCCGGGACGCTCACGGGCGCGAGGTGGCGGTGACCCTGCCGGCGGCGCCCTGGCCGCTGCCGGACGTGGTGGGCGATCCCGACCTGTTGTTCGTGGCCCTGTTCAACGTGGTGGCGAACGCGGCCAAGTACTCCGAGCCGAGCGATGTGATCGAGATCCGCGGCGACGAGAAGCACGGTGCCGTCGTCCTCGACGTCGCCGACACCGGCCGCGGCATCCCCGCCGACGAGATCGATGCGGTCTTCGACGAGTTGGCTCGGGGCCGCAACGCGCGTGATCGCGCAGGCAGCGGTTTGGGCCTGGCACTGGTGCGCACCATCGTCGACAGGCACGGCGGCGAGGTCACGATCGCCTCGCGCGAGGGCGACGGCACGCGTGTGCGCCTGGCGCTGCCCGCCGCCGGATGAGCGGCAGTCAGGTCAGACGGTGAGAGCCTTCTCGAGGATCGCGGCCTGCTCGCGCGCGTGCACCTTCGGTGAGCCGGTCGCGGTGGAGGCGGCGGCGGCGCGGGACACGCGGCGGATCGTGCGTCCGTGCAGGTGCTTGACGACCTCGAGCGCGATGAACGGCCAGGCGCCCTGGTTCTCGGGCTCGTCCTGCACCCAGACCAGCTGGGCGTTCGGGTAGCGGTCGATCACGGCGTTCAGCTGATCGATCGGAGCCGGGTACAGCTGCTCGAGGCGGACGAGAGCGACCTGCGGGTTCGGCTTCTTGTCGAGCTCGGCCTTGAGGTCCCAGTGGATCTTGCCCGAGTGCAGCAGCACCTTGGTGACCGCCGACGGGTCGAGGTTGCGATCGTCGTCCAGCACGGGCTCGAACCGTCCGGTGGTGAAGGCCTCGACGGGACTCGTCGCTCCGCGAAGGCGCAGCATCGCCTTGGGGGTGAACACGATCAGGGGACGACGGGGACGGGCGTACGCCTGGCGCCGCAGCAGGTGGAAGTACGACGCCGGGGTCGAGGGTCGCGCAACGGTCATGTTCTCCTGCGCACACATCTGCAGGTACCGCTCGATGCGGGCGGAGGAGTGGTCGGGACCCTGGCCCTCGTAGCCGTGCGGGAGCAGCAGCACGACACTCGACTGCTGGCCCCACTTCTGGTCGGCCGCGGAGATGTACTCGTCGATCACCGACTGGGCACCGTTCGCGAAGTCGCCGAACTGCGCCTCCCACAGGGTGAGCGTGTCGGGCCGCTCGACGGAATACCCGTACTCGAACGCCATCGCCGCATACTCGCTGAGCAGGGAGTCGTAGACGTAGAACCGGCCCTGGCTCTCCGACAGGTTCGCCAGCGGAAGCCACTCCTGTCCGTTCGCCCGGTCGTGGAGCACGGCGTGGCGCTGGACGAACGTTCCACGGCGGGCGTCCTGGCCGGCCAGGCGCACGTTCGTGCCTTCCATCAAGACCGACCCGAAGGCCAGCAGTTCGCCGAAGCCCCAGTCGATCTGGCCGTTGCGGCTCATGTCGAGGCGCTTCTCCAGCAGCTGCTGCAGCTTGTTGTGCACCGTGAAGCCATCGGGCTTGTTCACGAAGGCGTCGCCGATCTGGTGCACGACCTCGGTCGCGACGCCGGTGGTCTCCGGCTCGCCGACCGCCTGCTCCACGCCGCCCGTGACGGCGGGGGAGACGATGCCGGTGGCACCGGTCTCGGCGGCGTGGGTCTCGGCGAAGGCGATCTCGAGACGGTTCTGGAAGTCCTGCTTGGCCTTCTCGTACTCTTCCTCGGTGATGTCGCCGCGACCGACGAGCGACTCGGTGTAGAGCCGGCGCACGGATCGCTTCGCTTCGATGAGGTTGGTCATCAGCGGCTGCGTCATCGACGGGTCGTCGCCCTCGTTGTGTCCGCGGCGGCGGTAGCAGACGAGGTCGATGACGACATCGCGGTTGAACTCCTGGCGGTACGCGACGGCGAGCTCGGCGACGCGGACCACGGCTTCGGGGTCGTCGCCGTTCACGTGGAAGATCGGCGCCTGGATGGTCTTGGCGACATCGGTCGCATAGACCGAGGTGCGACCGTCCTGGGGCAGCGTCGTGAAGCCGACCTGATTGTTGACGACCACGTGCACGGTGCCGCCCGTGCGGTATCCGCGCAGCTGCGACATCTGCAGCGTCTCGACGACGACGCCCTGCCCGGCGAAGGCCGCGTCGCCGTGGACGAGGATCGGCAGCCAGGAGAACGAGCCGATCGGCATGCGGTCCTGCTTGGCGCGGACGATGCCCTCCAGCACGCCGTCGACCGTCTCGAGGTGCGACGGGTTGGCCGCCAGGTACACCGGCAGCTCCTCACCGGCATCCGACACGAACGTGCCCTGCGTGCCGAGGTGGTACTTGACGTCACCCGAGCCGCTCTTCGAGCCGATCGCGACGGAGCCCTCGAACTCGCGGAAGATCTGGCTGTAGGTCTTTCCGGCGATGTTGGTCAGGACGTTCAGGCGCCCACGGTGCGCCATGCCGATGGCGGCGCCGTCGAGACCCGCGCCCGCTGCCCCCTGCAGGATCTGATCCAGCAGCGGGATGAGCGACTCGCCGCCCTCGAGGCTGAAGCGCTTCTGGCCGACGTACTTCGTCTGCAGGAACGTCTCGAAGGCCTCGGCCTGGTTGAGCTTGTCGAGGATGCGCAGCTGCTCGTCGTGGCTCGGCTTCTGGTACTTGACCTCGACGTTGTCCTGGAACCACTTGCGCTGGGCCGGGTCCTGGATGTGCATGTACTCGACGCCGATCGTGCGGCAGTAGGAGTCGCGGAGCACGCCGAGGATGTCGCGGAGCTTCATGAGCCTTCTGCCGCCGAAACCTCCCGTGACGAACTCGCGGTCGAGGTCCCAGAAGGTGAGGCCGTGGTTCTCGATCTCGAGGTCGGGGTGCGTGCGCTGCACGTACTCGAGGGGATCCGTGTCGGCCATGAGGTGGCCGCGGACGCGGTAGGAGTTGATGAGCTCCTGCACGCGGGCGGTCTTGTCGACGCGCTCGGCGATGTCGACGTTGATGTCGCCGGCCCAGTGGATCGGGGCGTACGGAATGCGCAGGGCCGCGAAGATGCCCTCGTAGAAGCCGCGCTGACCGGTGAGCAGCTCGTGCACGATCTTCAGGAACTCGCCCGAGCCCGCGCCCTGGATGACGCGGTGGTCGTACGTGCTGGTCAGCGTGATCGTCTTGCCGATGCCGAGCTCGACGAGGGTCTTCTCGCTCGAGCCCTGGAACTCGGCCGGGTACTCGAGGGCGCCCGCGCCGACGATGCAGCCCTGTCCTTTCATGAGGCGCGGCACGGAGTGGACCGTCCCGATGCCGCCGGGATTGGTCAGCGAGATCGTGGTGCCCTGGAAGTCGGCCGCCGTCAGCTTGTTGCCGCGGGCGCGCTTGACGAGGTCCTCGTAGGCAGCGAGGTACTCGCCGAAGGTGAGCGACTCGGCCTGCTTGATCGAGGGGACCATCAGCGCGCGCGAGCCGTCGGGCTTGGGCAGATCGATCGCGATGCCGAGGTTGATGTGCGCCGGCGCGACGACGGAGGGCTTGCCGTCGATCTCGGCGTAGGACACGTTCTGGCTGGGGAAGGCCTTGAGGGCTTGGATCAGCGCCCAGCCGATGAGGTGCGTGAAGCTCACCTTGCCGCCGCGGGTGCGCGACATGTGGTTGTTGATCACGATGCGGTTGTCGATCATGAGCTTCGCCGGCACGGTGCGCACGCTCGTCGCGGTGGGCACGGTCAGCGACTCGTCCATGTTCGCGGCAAGAGTCTTCGGCATGCCGCGCAGCGGTGTGACGACGTCCTCGCGGGCGGCGGGAGTCGGCGTCGGCTCGGTGCTCGGCGCCTGCGCCGGCACAGGCTGGGGGGAGGCGGGGCGGGCCGTCGTGCGGGCGACCGGCTGGGCGCCGACGACCGGGATCGGTGCCGTCATCGGGCGCGGCTCGGCGGCCGCCGCCGGCGACGCGGCGGGAGCGGGCGCGGCGGGCGGAGCGGTGGGAGTGGGCGCAGCATCCTTCTGCGTCTTCTCGTACGCCTCAAGCACAGGCCACCACGCCCGGTCGACCGAGTCGCGATCCTTCGCGAACTGGTCGTACATCTCGGCGACGAGCCATTCGTTGGCCCCGAATTCGCCGTCGCTCGAAGTTCCCACGCCGGTCACCTGACTGGACACGGTTGCGCCTGCTTTCATCGATGAACTTCAGATCGTGCGAGGCCCGCTGCCGTGTATGGCGCGGCCCACACGCACACGTTCATCAAGGGTATCCCAGGTTTTCTGTCGGTACCGTGGGAGTCATGCAGTTCTCCGGCGCACAGCCCACCGTCGACCTCACGTACTCGGACGTCTTCCTCGTCCCGCGACGGTCCGGTGTGACCAGCCGCCTCGACGTCGATCTGTCGCCGCGCGACGGCACCTCCGCGACGATCCCTCTCGTCGCCTCCAACATGAACTCCGTCACCGGACCGCGTCTGGCCGCTGCCCTCGCCCGACGCGGCGGGCTCGGCGTGCTGCCGCAGGACATGGCGCTGCAGGACATCGACGCGGCGATCCGCTGGGTCAAGGACCAGCCCGTGCGGTGGGACACGCCACTCGTGCTGGGCGCCGACGCGACCGTCGCCGAGGCCGCGGCGCTGCTTCCCGCGACGGAGGGCCACGGCATCGTCGTAGTCTCCGGCGACACCGCCCGCGTCCACGTGGACGACATCCTCGGGGTCGTGCCGGCCACGCGCCTCGGCACGGCCCTTCCCGACGCGCGCCTGGGCGATCTCACCCGCGGTCGCGGCGTCTCGATCGACGCCGACGACGTCGCCGATGCCCGGCACGCTTTCGACCTGCTCGTCGCCGCGGATGCCGAGACCGTGTGCGTCCTGCACCACGGATACCTCGTGGGCACCCTGTCGCAGCGCACCGCGTTGCGCTCGACGCTGTACCGGCCCGCGGTCGACGCGCACGGTCGACTGATCGTCGCGGCGGCGGTCGGCATCAACGGCGACGTCGCCGCGAAGGCGAAGGCCCTCGCGGCCGCCGGTGTGGACGTGCTCGTCGTCGACACCGCGCACGGCCACCAGGAGGGCATGCTGCGCGCGCTGCAGACCGTGGCGGGGCTCGGCCTCGGCAGCCCCATCGCGGCCGGGAACATCGTGACGGCGGAAGGCGTGCACGACCTCGTCGGAGCCGGCGCGTCGATCCTGAAGGTCGGGGTGGGGCCCGGCGCGATGTGCACCACCCGCATGATGACGGCCGTCGGCCGCCCCCAGTTCTCCGCGGTGCTGGAGACTGCGCGGGCCGCCGCCGAGCTCGGGGCCCACGTCTGGGCCGACGGCGGCGTCCGCTATCCGCGCGATGTCGCGCTCGCCCTGGCGGCGGGGGCGGCATCTGTCATGATCGGCTCGTGGTTCGCCGGCACCATCGAAGCGCCCGGGCAGCTGCAGGTCGACGAGGGGGGCCGCGTCTATAAGGAGTCGTGGGGCATGGCGTCCACGAAGGCGGTCCAGGGGCGGTTCGGTCGGCTGGACGCCTACGAGCGTGCGCGCAAGGAGCTGTTCGCCGAGGGGATCTCGTCGTCGAAGATCTACCTCGATCCGCTGCGGCCGTCGGTCGAGGACCTCGTCGACATGATCACCTCGGGCGTGCGCTCGTCGTTCACCTACGCGGGGGCGTCGACCGTCCCCGAATTCCACGAGCGTGCCACGGTGGGACTGCAGTCCGCAGCCGGCTACGAAGAGGGCAAGGCCCTGCCCGTCAGCTGGTGACAGCCCGCGGCATCCACTCCCGCTCGCGCGGCCGAAATCGGCTCGCGCTGCGTTGATTTGAGGAGCGGATGCCGATAGCGGCAGCGCGAGCGCGGTCAGCGCAACACCGGATCGCCGGAATGGGGCCGCGGCTTGGTGCTGCGCAGGCCGTCGGCGGTGAGGATGTCGTAGACGCGTTGCGGGCGGTCGGCGTCGGTGGCTTCGAGGCGCGAGAACCCGCGCACCTCGCGGCGGATCTCGTTCTCACGGTTCTTCTCGTCGATGACGATGGCCGCAGGCGTCCGCCCCGCCGTGTATTCGGGACTGAGATACTTCCCGCGCCCGTCGATCTCGAGCCAATGATCGGCATCCGGGAAGTACAGATCGCCGTACACCAGCCGACCGCTGCGCAGCACGCGCCGCTCCTGCAACCGCGTCGGCGGAAACCCGAGCGCCGCCACCAGCAGCCGCACGTGGGTCTCGCGGACGTTTGCCGACAGCGGTGCCGACGATGCGAGCGCACGGCACGCACGAGCATCGCCCCGCACGGGCCTCTTGTCGTCGAGGAGCGCTTCGATCTCGGCCGCTGTCGTGAGCGCTCCTCCGGCGCGTCCGGTCCACAACGCCTGATCGATCGCCGTCACTGCGCGCAGGAACGGCAGCAGACGGGCGATATCCAGCGCGGTCTGGGCGGGAGTGGTGATCCGGTGGCGCCCGAACGGCACCGACATCCGTCCATCGCGCCCGAGCGCTCGCCGAGTGATCGCTCCTCCAGAGCGACCGCCTGTGGCCCGGTCCACCGTCACCTCGACCCGCGTCGGCCAGGCGCCGAGCACATCGATGCCCCACACGGCCGCCGCCGCGAAATGCGAAACGAGCGCGGGAGTGCGTACCCGCGCCATCACCTCCTGGACCCGAAGGCAGTGCTGCGCCACGGGGGACAGCTGCCGCCAGTCGGCGCCCATGACGAATGCCCCCGGCGCGACGCGCACCCAGGTGCCGTCCGCCAGCATCCGCCGTGCGCGCCGATCGTCCAGCGGTTCGCGCAGTTCACGTCGGCGCAGAACCGCGATGCCCACGGAAGCCGTCATGTGTCGACCCTCGCAGGCGCCGACGCCCCGGCATCCACGCCGACCGGACCCCGTGGACACCCGCGCCCGCAGCCCTGCCGGGGGAGGAGGCTGTGTGCTCCCTATCGCGCGGTCGAAATCGGCTCGCGTGGCGTCGATTTCGGGCGCCGATGCAGATTTCGGCAGCGACTGCCCGGTGGATGCCGAGCCGCGGCATCCAGCCCCGACACGGGCCGGGTGCCGTAAACTTCTTCGCACCATGGACGACCCTCCCAGTTGCAGACGATCGCCCCACCGACCCTCCCCGAGCATGATCGGGGGTGACGTGTGATGGAACTCGTCATGCTGGGCGTGGGGCTCCTGCTCACCATCGGAACCGGCCTTTTCGTCGCGAGCGAGTTCGCGCTCGTCAACCTCGACCGCGCCGACCTCGAGGCCCGCCAGGCGGCCGGGGAATCGCGGTTGTCGCTGACCATCAGCGCGTTGCGGATCACCTCGACGCACCTGTCCAGCGCGCAGCTCGGCATCACGCTGACCACGCTGCTCACCGGCTACACGATGGAACCGGCCCTCACCACCCTGCTCAGCCCCGTGCTGACCGCGTGGGGCGTTCCCGACGCGGTGGTTCGCGTCGTCGCCACGACCGTCGCCATCGCCGTCGCCACGACGTTCTCCATGATCCTGGGTGAGCTCGTGCCGAAGAACTTCGCGCTGGCCATCCCGCGTCAGACCGCGAAACTCGTCATGCCGTTCCAGGTCGCGTTCACCACGGTGTTCCGTCCTGCGATCACCGTCCTGAACGGCTCGGCCAACGGCATCCTGCGGGGGATGGGGATCGAACCCAAGGAGGAGCTTTCCGGAGCACGCACGGCAGAAGAGCTCTCCAGCCTGGTGCGACGCTCGGCCAGTGCCGGTGTGCTGGAGGAGGACACCGCCTCGCTGCTGGATCGCACGCTCACCTTCGCACGACTGACGACCGCGGATGTCATGACGCCGCGTCCCAGCATCCATGCGGTCGCTGCCGGCGACAGTGTCGAGGACGTCATCCAACTGGCCCGCCGCACGGGTCACAGTCGCTTCCCGGTGTTCGACGAGTCGATGGACGACATCACCGGCATCGTCCACCTCAAACAGGCCGTCAGCGTGCCGCGCGAGCGTCGCGGCGACGTTCCCGCGGCCGCCATCGCGGAAGAGCCGCTGCGCGTGCCCGAAGCCGTGCACCTGGATGCCGTCATGTCGGAGCTGCGCTCGCGCGGCTACCAGATGGCCATCGTCGTCGACGAGTACGGGGGCACCGCGGGTGTCGTCACCCTGGAGGATCTGGTCGAGGAGATCGTCGGCGAGGTGCTCGACGAGCACGACCGCTCGCGCGCGGGCGTCGTGCGGGTCGCCGGCGCCGTGACGTTCCCGGCGGAGCTGCGTCCCGACGAGGTGCTCGATCGCACCGGCATCCGAGTGCCCGAGGGCGACGTGTACGACACCGTCGGCGGCTTCTTCATGTCGATGCTGGAGCGCATTCCCGTCGTCGGCGACCGCATCGATCTGGAGGACGGCACGCTGGAGGTGCAGCGCATGGACGGCCGGCGCGTCGACCGCGTCAAATTCACGCCGCACCCGCTGCCTCACGCGGCGCTCGACGGTGCCGATGCGTCCGACGCGGCGAACGAGGCAGGTGAGGGTCGATGAGCGACTGGGCCGGAATCGCGTGGCTGGTGGTGCTGCTCGCGTTCAACGCGTTCTTCGTCGGTGCCGAGTTCGCCGTCATCTCCGCGCGCCGATCGCAGATCGAGCCGCTCGCCGAGAAGGGCTCCAAGACCGCGGTGACCGCGCTGTACGCGATGGAGCACGCCACGCTCATGCTCGCCACGAGCCAGCTCGGCATCACGATCTGCTCGCTGCTGATCCTGAACGTGTCGGAGCCGGCGATCCATCACCTGCTCGAAGTGCCCCTGGGACTGACGGGCTGGAACGAGGCGGTCATCGGCGGCGTCGCGTTCGCGATCGCCTTGATCCTGGTGTCGTACCTGCACGTGGTGTTCGGGGAGATGGTGCCGAAGAACCTCGCGTTCTCGCTCCCGGACCGGGCCGTGCTTCTGCTGGCGACACCGCTGGTGTGGACCTCGAAGCTCTTCTACCCGATCATCGTCGCGCTCAACTGGCTGGCCAACCACATCGTGCGCCTGTTCCGCGTCGAACCGAAGAACGAGGCGGCGTCGACGTTCACCCTCGACGAGGTGGCCACGATCGTGAACCAGTCGCGGATCGAGGGTGTGCTCGATGACGCCTCCGGCGCCGTGACGGCCGCGCTGGAGTTCACCGACAAGAAGGCGGGCGACGTCGCCGTGCCCCTGTCGGAACTCGTGACGCTTCCCGAGTCGACGACGCCCGAAGAGATCGAGCGCGCGGTCGCCAAGCACGGATTCTCGCGCTACGTGATCGTAGATGCCGAGGGCATCCCGCTCGGCTACGTCCACCTCAAGGACGTGCTCCGCGCGGCCGAGGGCGCCGGCGCCGAGGAGACGGTCGCCGCGCCGATCAAACCGAAGCGCATCCACCACATGGTGCCGGTCGCCGAAACGACCGACCTCGAGGATGCATTGGCCCTGATGCGCCGCAGCAGCCGGCACCTCGCTCAGGTGCGCAACGCCCGGGGCGAGACGACGGCGGTGCTCTTCCTGGAGGACATCATCGAAGAGCTCGTCGGCGAGGTACACGACGCGACGCGCCGGGGCTACTGAGCCCGTTGCCGCCGCAAGGCCGGGTGTGTGGACCCCGCCCTGCGGCGCTCGCTCACCGAACGGGAGCGATACGGGCGCGTCCGCGCTCGTACTGCGGGGGCCACAGCGCGGCGTCCGCGCCGCCGAGCTCGACCTCGGCACGCAGCGCGAAGTGCGGGTCACGCAGCCATTCGCGACCGGCCAGGATCACGTCGGCGGCTCCGGACGCCAGGATCTGCTCCGCCTGCACACCCGAGGTGATCTCCCCGACGGCACCGACCGCGACGTCGGCGACGCGGCGCACCTCGGCGGCGAGCGGGACCTGATAGCCGGGGCCGGTGGTGATGCGCTGGTGGGCGACGAGTCCGCCGCTGGAGATGTCGAAGACGTCGGCACCGCGCGCGGCAGCCCATCCGGCGACGGTCGCCGTCTGCCCGACGTCCCACCCGCCGTCGGCCCAGTCGGATGCCGAGAAGCGCACGAGAAGCGCGGCGTCCGGCGCCGCACCGCGCACCGCGTCGACGACCTCGAGCAGCAGCCGGGCACGGTTTTCCAGGGTGCCGCCGTACTCGTCGCCTCGCTGGTTGGACAGCGGCGACAGGAACTGGTGCAGCAGATAGCCGTGGGCGGCGTGGATCTCGAGCACCTCGAATCCGGCCGCGACCGCCCGCACCGCGGCAGCGGCGAAGGCATCGACGATACGGCGGATGCCCGCGGCATCCAGCGCCTCCGGCGCCTCGAAACCGTCGTAGGCGATGGCCGAAGGGGCGAACGTGGTCCATCCACCGTCGGCGATGGGGACGGTGCCGCGGCGTCCGGAGAACGGCGACCAGGTCGACGCCTTGCGTCCGGCGTGGGCCAGCTGCACACCGGCGCGCGCACCGCGGGCGCGGATCGCGGCGACGATGGGCGCCCAGGCGTCGCGCTGCTCGTCGTTCCAGAGGCCCACGTCCTCGGGAGAGATGCGCCCTTCCGGAGTCACCGCGGTCGCCTCCGCGATGACGACGCCGGCGCCGCCGGACGCGAACTGGGCGAGGTGCACGTGGTGCCAGTCGTTCGGTACGCCGTCGGTCGCCGAGTACTGGCACATCGGCGCGACCCACAGGCGGTTGCGGACGGTGCGTCCGGCCAGTTCGTAGGGGGTGAACAACAGACTCATCGCGACTCTCCGTAGGGGTGAGGACATTCCGACGCGCGGCGGCGGCGCGCCCGACGACCGGGGGACGGGGACGGGTAGGGTGGCGCGCATGAGCACACCCTCGCCGTGGACGGCACCCGAGACGGCCACCTTCCTCAGGATGCCAACGGCGAGCGACGACAAGTATTCCCGAGGCGTTGTGGGCATGCGCACCGGATCGGAGGAGTTTCCCGGCGCGGCTGTTCTCGGCGTCGAGGCCGCGTGGCGGACAGGCACGGGAATGGTGCGCTACCTCGGTCCGCGTCGGGCCGCCGACCTCGTGCTCCAGCGTCGCCCGGAGACGGTGACGGCCGACGGACGGGTGCAGGCGTGGGTGGTCGGTTCGGGGACGTCCCCCGACGCCCGCACCGCTGTCGAGACCGCGGCGGTCCGGACGATCCTCTCCGGGGACGTGCCCGTCGTCGTCGATGCCGGCGCGCTCGATCTCGTCGTCGCGGCATCCGCCGTCACGGGCGATCGCGCGCCGCTGGTGCTGACGCCCCACGATCGCGAGCACGCCGCATTGCGCGATCGGCTGGGGCTGGCCTCGCTGGACGACCGTGAACAGGCCGCTCTCGACACCGCCGCGGCCACGGGCGCCGTGGTCCTGCTGAAGGGGGCGACGACGCTGATCGCGACGCCCGCGGGCGCGGTGCGCTCGGTGACGTCGGGCGTCGCATGGCTGGCGACGGCCGGCACCGGCGACGTGCTCGCCGGCATTCTGGGAGCGCTCGTGGCAGGGGCTCCGGATCGTCTCGCGGATGCCGCCGCGTGCGCGGCCTGGCTGCACGGCAGCGCCGGAGCTGCCGCCTCCGCCCGACACGGCGGAGGGCCGCTGGTCGCTCTCGACGTCGCCCGTGCGGTGTCGAGCATCGTGGGCGAGCTCGTCTCGGAACACTGAGGTCGCCTCCCTAGGATGGGGGGATGATGAGGCGGAGCGTGCTGTGGGCCGCCTTCGCGATCGTTCACGTCGGTGTCGCCTGGCTCGGCTTCGTCCTGCCCAACGAGCCCATGGGAGACGTCTACCGCGTCTACGAGCCGTGGTCGACGAGCGCGCTGCAGGGGCACGGCATCGTCGGCATCGACCAGTCGTGGGTGTATCCGCAGCTCGCGCTGTTGCCCATGCTGCTGGCGCACGCGTTCGCGTGGATCGCCGGGTACACCGTCGGCTGGGCGATCGTCGTCATCGCCGCGGATGCCGTCGCGTTCGCCGTCCTCATCGGGCGCGCCCGCTCGGTGGGACGCGTGACGGCGGGATGGTTCTGGCTCGCCTACGTGGCGCTTCTCGGTCCGGTCGGGTTGTACCGGCTCGACGGGTTCACCGTGGCGCTGGCCGTGCTCGGCTGCCTCTGGCTCGTCGGCCGTCCGTGGGCGGCGTCGGTGCTGCTGTCGGTCGCGACATGGATGAAGGTGTGGCCGGCCGCGGTGCTGGCCGCTGCGGTCATCGCGCTGCGTCGCCGTGGCGCGCTCGTGGGAGGTGCCGTGCTGGTGAGCGCGGCGACGCTGCTCGTGATCGCCGCTCTCGGGGGTGGGGCGCACGCTTTCGGCTTCATCGGCGACCAGACGACGCGGGGACTCCAGGTGGAGGCGCCGGTCAGCATGCCCTACCTCTGGGGCGCGCTGCTCGGCATCCCGGGGTTCTGGGTGTACTACGACCAGCATCTGCTGACGTTCCAGGTCACCGGCACTCAGATCGATCCCGTGATCGCCGCGATGACTCCCGCGCTCGTCGTGGCGATGCTCGTGGTCGCCGCTCTCGGGCTGTGGGCCGTGACGCGCGGCGTGCGGTACGCGACGCTGTTCCCGACGCTCTCGCTCGCCTTCGTTCTCGGGTTCATCGTCTTCAACAAGGTGGGCTCGCCGCAGTACCTCTGCTGGCTGGTGCCGTCGGTGGTGCTCGGGCTCGTCATCGATCGCCGCCGCTGGATGGCCCCGGCGTCGACGGCGCTGTTCGCCGCGCTGCTCACGCAGCTCGTCTACCCCCTGACCTACAACGGCGTCCTCTACCCGCAGCTCGTGCCCGTGAGCCTTCTGACCGTTCGTAACCTCGTTCTCTGCGCGATGTTCGTGTGGATGATCGTGCGCCTCGTCTCCGTTGCCCGCCATGCCCCCGCCTCGACGCTTTCGACGCGGGCGCTCCCCGAGAACGCCGCGACGGGGCTCGTTCCCTGATCCCGTTCCCGCCGACCCGAACCCGCCGACCCGAAGGAGCCCCATGCTCGTCGCTTTCTCCGTCGCTCCGAGCGGCACCGCCACTCCCGTCGGGGCCGCCGCCGACGGCTCTGTACACGACGCGGTCGCGGCGGCCGTGAAGGTCGTCCGCGACTCGGGACTACCGCACCGCACGACCTCGATGTTCACCGAGATCGAGGGGGAGTGGGACGAGGTCTTCGCGGTCGTGAAGGCCGCGACCGATGCCGTCATGCCCTTCGGCTCACGCGTCTCGCTGGTACTCAAGGCCGACATCCGCCCCGGTCGCGTCGGAGAGCTCGACGGCAAGATCGAGCGGTTGGAAACCGCGATCGCCGCCCTGGAAGCCGACACCGATGGCGGCCCGGAGGCTGCCGGCGACCGGTAGCATGAGCCGGTGATCTCCTCGACCCCGTCGAGGGGTGCGGCGGTGTGGGCGCTCCTCTCCCTCGCCATCGGCTCGTTCGGCATCGGCATGACCGAGTTCGTCGTCATGGGCCTGCTCCCGAACATCTCCGCCGACCTGCTGCCGGCGACGTGGGCCTCCTCTCCTGAGGACGCCGTCGCGCAGGCGGGGTGGCTCATCACCCTCTACGCGCTCGGCGTCGTCATCGGCGCGCCGACGATCGCGGGCGTCGTGGCGAAGTATCCACGCCACCGTGTGATGCTGGCGCTGGCGGCGGCTCTGACGCTCGGCAACGCGCTGACGCTGCTGGCTCCGACCTTCGAGCTGGTCGGGGCATCCCGCGTGCTGGCCGGGCTGCCGCACGGCGCATACTTCGGTATCGGCGCCCTTGTCGCCGCCGACGTCATGGGGCCGGGAAACCGCGCCAAGGGCGTCGCCTTCGTGCTCACGGGCCTCACGGTCGCCAACGTCGTCGGTGTGCCGTTCGGCACCTTCCTCGGCCAGCGCTTCGGGTGGCGGATCGCATTCCTCGTCGTCGCCCTCATCTTCGCCCTCGCCGCAGTGATGATCGCGCTGACCGTGCCGGCCCATGCCGGCGATCCCGGACGGACGCTCCGCGCCGAGCTGCGCGCGCTGCGGATCGGCCAGGTATGGCTGACCCTGGGGGTCGGTGCGATCGGGTTCGGCGGGTTCTTCGCGGCCTACAGCTACGTCGCCTCGATCGTCACCGATGTCGCGGGAGCTCCCGCCGCGGTGGTGCCGGTGATCCTCATCGTCATGGGCATCGGTATGACGATCGGAAATCTCGTCGGCGGCCACCTTGCCGATCGCGACCTGAAACGCACGATGCTGGCGGGCCTCGGCGCTCTCATCGTGGTGCAGGTGCTCCTCGCCCTCACTGCGGGCGCGCTGATCGCGCTCGGGCTGTTCATCTTCTTGGTCGGCTTCGTGTCGTCGGTGTTGAGCCCGTCGATTCAGACACGGCTGATGGACGTCGCGGGCGACAACCAGTCCATCGCCGCGGCGCTGAACCACTCCGCGCTGAACATCGGCAACGCCACTGGCGCGTTCCTCGGTGGCGTGGTGATCGCGGCCGGCTTCGGCTTCGTCGCACCGGTCTGGGTGGGAGCCCTGCTCGCGGCATCGGGTCTCGTGCTCGCCCTCGTGAGCTTCGGGATCGAGTCGCGCTCCGCGCGAGCCACCGCCGCGGCGGCGTGACGCCGGATCAGCTCTGCAGCAAGCGGCGCAGGTGCGCTCCGACGGCGGCCGTCTCGATGAGGAAGCCGTCGTGGCCGAAGTCGCTGGAGAGCACGACCGCGCCGTCGTCGATCGTCGAGCGGATGCCGCGCGCGATGCGGTGCTGTCCATCGATCGGGAAGAGGCGGTCGCTATCGGTGCCGAGCACGAGCGTCGTCGCGGTGACGCGCGCGAGGGCATCCTCGACCCCGCCACGGTCGCGTCCCACGTCGTGGGAGTTCATGGCCTCGACCAGCGTGATGTAGGTGTTCGCGTCGAAGCGGCGCGTGAACTTGTTGCCGTGGAAGTCGAGATAGCTTTCCACGGCGAAGCGGCCCCCGTGACCGAGCGGGCTCTTTCCCGACTGCCACGAGCGCTGGAAGCGCTGGTTGAGTTCGGTGGGGCTCCGGTAGTTCAGCAGGGCCATGCGGCGGGCGAGCGCGAGGCCGCGGTGCGGTCCCTCGCCGTCGGGAGCGTCGTAGTACTCGCCGTCGGCGAAGCGCGGATCGATCTGGATGGCTTCCAGCTGCACGCCGTTGAGCGCGATCTGGTCGGCCGTCGTCGTCGGCGGAGAGGAGAGTACGGCGAGCCGCGCGACGCGCTCGGGCTGACCCACACCCCACTCGAGCGCGTGCATGCCGCCCATCGAGCCGCCGACGACCGCGGCCCATACGTCGACGCCGAGCGCATCCGCAAGGCGCACCTGGGCGGCGACCTGGTCGCGGATGGTCAGGTACGGAAAGCGTCCCGCCCATTCGTACCCGTCGGGGGCGATCGACGACGGCCCCGTCGAGCCCTGGCATCCGCCGAGCATGTTCGGGGCGACGACGAACCAGCGGTCGGTGTCGATGGGGGCGCCCGGGCCCACGATGTCGTCCCACCAGCCCGCGGTGGGATGACCGGGTCCCGCGGCGCCGCGCACGTGACTGTCGCCGGTGAGGGCATGAAGCACGAGCACCGCGTTGTCACGGGCGGGCGACAGCTCGCCCCAGGTCTCGTAGGCCAGGCGGATGCCGGGAAGCTCCCGACCGCCCTCGGTCGTGAAGGCGCCGAACGCGGCGAAGCGGCGGTCGCCGGCGGGATCGCCGTCGCGCCAGGCGCCCGTCGCCGGCGGGCGGCCGCGCAGCAGGCGCGCGTCGGCCTCCGTGATCGGTGCGCTCGGCACCGTGTCTTCGGAGGTCTGCCAGTCCATGGCGTCCATTCTCCCGGGTCTCGGATAGCGCAAACGGACTGTTACGACCACCATGTCCGCAGAAACGCACGAACTCCGCAGCGGGAAGCGTTTCCGGCTGCGGAGTTCGCGGCATCCTGCGGAGTTCGTGCACCCGTTGCGACGGGTGCGGTGCTCCGCGGAGGGGCAGGGCTCAGGCGCGGGCGGCCTCGGAGACCTTGCGCGCGGCGGCGAGGGCCTGCTCGAGGTCGGCCTTCAGATCCTCGACGTTCTCCAGACCCACCGACAGGCGGACCAGGCCCGGCGTGACACCGGTCGTGAGCTGCTGCTCCGGCGTCAGCTGCGAGTGCGTCGTGGATGCCGGGTGGATGACGAGCGAGCGGACATCGCCGATGTTGGCCAGGTGGCTGAAGAGCTCGAGCGCGTTGACGAACTCCCGACCGGCCTCCACCCCTCCCTTCAGCTCGAACGACAGCACGGCGCCCACGCCCTTCGGCGCGTAGCGGTTCGCGGCCGCGTACCAGGGAGAGGTCGGAAGGCCGGAGTAGTTGACCGAGGCGATGTCGTCGTGGTTCTCCAGCCACTCGGCGATCTCCTGCGCGTTCTGCACGTGACGCTCGATGCGCAGCGACAGGGTCTCGATGCCCTGGATGAGCAGCCAGGCGCTCTGCGGCGAGATGGCGGCGCCGAGGTCTCGCAGCAGCTGCACGCGTGCCTTGATGACGTACGCCAGGCCGTCGCCGACAGCCTGCGTGTAGACCGCGCCGTGGTAAGAGGGGTCGGGGGTGGTCAGGCCCGGGAAGCGGTCGGCGTGCTCGGACCACGGGAACGTGCCGCCGTCGACGATGGCGCCGCCGATGACGGTGCCGTGGCCGCCGAGGAACTTGGTGGCCGAGTGCACGACGATGTCGGCGCCGTGCTCGAACGGGCGGATGAGGTAGGGCGTTGCGATTGTGTTGTCGACGATGAGCGGCACACCGGCCTCGTGGGCGACGTCGGCGACGGTGCGGATGTCGAGCACGTTGATCTGCGGGTTGCCGATCGTCTCGGCGAAGAACAGCTTCGTGTTGGGGCGGACCGCGCGGCGCCACTCCTCCGGGTCGTCCTGGTTCTCGACGAACGTGACCTCGATGCCGAGCTTGCCCAGCGTGTACTTGAAGAGGTTGTAGGTGCCGCCGTAGATCGAGCTCGACGACACGAAGTGGTCGCCGGCCTCCGCGATGTTGAGGATCGCGAATGTCTCCGCCGCCTGGCCCGACGCGACGAGGAGGGCGCCGGTGCCCCCCTCGAGGGCCGCGATGCGCTGTTCGACGACGTCCTGCGTGGGGTTCTGGATGCGGGTGTAGATGTTGCCGAACTCCGCCAGCGCGAACAGGTTCGCGGCGTGGTCGGCGTTGTCGAACACGTAGGAGGTGGTCTGGTAGATCGGCGTGGCTCGCGCCTTGGTCACGGGGTCGGGCTGCGCGCCCGCGTGGATCTGCGTGGTCTCGAAGCGCCAGTTCTCGGATGCGGACATGTCGGGCTCCATCGGGTGAATCGGAAGTGGTGGGGAGCCGGGGTCGGATGCCGCGGCCATCACCGACAGTAGAGTTCGCGCCGGTTGTCAACAACGGTCGGGAAATGTGACGTAATGAACGCACTCGCCTCGGCATCCGACTGCCGTGACGTAGCGTGGGGGCATGACTTCGCCGCAGGAGAGTTCTCAGGACCATCGTCGTCGCGCCGTGGTGACGGGAGCCAGCTCCGGCATCGGCGCGGCGACCGTCCGTGCCCTGCGGGCGTCGGGCTGGGACGTGGTGGGCGTGGCTCGCCGCGCGGAGCGGCTGGTCGCGCTGGATCGCGAAACCGGGTCGGCATCGTTCGCCGCCGACCTGTCGAACGAGGCCGACGTGGCGGCGCTGGCCGAGCACCTGGCGCGCACCGGGGCGGTGCACGCCCTCGTGCACGTCGCCGGCGGCGCGCGGGGCACCGACCGGGTCGAAGACGGCGACCCGGCGGACTGGCGCTGGATGTTCGAGGCGAACGTGCTGTCGGCGCAGCTGGTCACGGCGGCCCTGCTGCCGTTGCTGCGGGCAGGGATCGACGACGGCGGTCACGCCGACACGCTGTATGTCACCTCGACCGCGGCGCAGACGGCGTATCCCGGAGGAGCCGGCTACAACGCGGCGAAGGCGGGCGAGGCGATGCTCGTGCACGCCCTGCGTCTGGAGCTGAACGGCGAGCCGATCCGCGTGACCGAGGTCGCGCCGGGCATGGTCTACACCGAGGAGTTCACCCTCAACCGACTGGGCGGCGACCGCGCCACGGCTGAGAAGGTCTACGAGGGCGTCGAGCACCCGCTCACCGCGGACGATGTCGCGGATGTCATCGCGTACGCCCTTCAAGCTCCCGGCCACGTCAACCTCGACCTGGTGACGATGCGCCCGGTCGCCCAGTCCGCGCAGCACCTGCTCGCGCGCGGTCGCCTCCGCCCGCGCGCCTGACCCCGCGGAAGAGGCCGGCGGCATCAGGACGCGGGGGCGTCGGCGAACGCGACCTTCGGAACGAACACGAGCAGCAGGGCGGCGAGGAATCCGCCGCCGGCGCAGATCGCCCACACCGTCAGGTAGCCACCGAGGGAAGCCGCGGTCTGGCTGGCCACGGCGCCGGCGCCGGCCGCGAGCACCACGCCGAACACGGCTGAGGAGAACGACCCGCCGATCGTCTTGGTCGTGTTGGTCAGTGCCGTCGCGATGCCGGTCTGCCCGCGCGGGGCGGCGGCGGCCGCGGCGGCGGGAAGCGCACCGACCAGCGCGCCGCAGCCGAGCCCGGCGATCGAGAGGTTGAGCAGCACCTGCCACAGCTCCACGTGGAACGGCAGGAAGAGCAGATAGCCGATACCCACGAGCAGGGATGCCGCGATCAGTACGACCCGTGGGCTCGCCCGCCGCGAGG